>DASQBG010000001.1:0-17386 GCA_035635335.1 Myxococcales bacterium
GCTGCAGCTCATGCGCCTCGACGGGAGCCTGGTCCCGGTGCAGCACTCGGCGGCGGCCATGCTCCGCCAGGGCAAGCTGGTCGGCCGGGTGGTGACCTTCCTCGACGTCACCGAGCGCAAGCGCGCCGAGGAGGCGCTGCGCAAATCGGAGAAGCAGCTGCGCATGGCGGACCGCCTGGCCACGGTGGGCACCCTCTCGGCGGGGGTGGCGCACGAGATCAACAACCCCCTCGCCTACACGCTCGCGAATCTTTCGTACGTGCGCGATGCCCTCGCGCGCCTGCCCGAGGCGCTCCCCGGCATCGACGTCCCCGAGCTGCGCGCCTCGGTCGCGGAGGCGAGCGAGGGCGCCGAGCGCGTGCGGCGCATCGTCAAGGACATGAAGACGCTCTCGCGCATGGACGACGAGCGGGTCGGCGCCGTCGACGTCGAGGCCGCCCTCGACGCGAGCGTGAACATGGCCTCCCACGAGCTGCGCCAGCGCGCCCAGGTGGTGAGGGAGTACGGGGACGTACCGCTGGTGCGCTGCAACGAGGGACGCCTGGTGCAGGTCTTCCTGAACCTCCTGGTGAACGCGACCCACGCCTTCAGCACCAACGTCCCCGAGCGCAACGAGGTTCGCCTCGCCACCTGCGTCGACCGCAATGGGCGGGTCGCGGTGGAGATCTCCGACACCGGGATGGGGATCCCCGAAGACGTGCTGCCGCGCATCTTCGATCCCTTCTTCACCACCAAGCCGGTGGGGGTGGGCACCGGGCTGGGTCTCTCGATCTGCCACAGTCTCATCACGGCGATGGGAGGCGAGATCGAGGTCGCGAGCAAGATGGGCGTGGGCACCCGGTTCCTCATCCTGCTCCCCGCCGCACCGCCGGCGGCCGCTTGAATCCCGCTGCCGGGCGCGGGCATTCTCCGCCCATGCCAGCCGATCTGATCGCCCGCGCGCGCGAGTCGCTGCCTCCCGATCTGTACCAGCAGCCCGCCTACCTGATCGTGCGCCCGCTCTGGTCGCTCCTCGGCCGCGTCTACCGCGTGTACGCGCCCGACGGGCGCCTGGCGATGTTCGTGCGCCATCCGCTCTTCCGCATCCGCGACCGCCTGATCCTCTTCGCCGACGAGGACGAGACCATCCCGCTGCTCGAGATCCGCAACCGTTCGCTGCTCAGCTTCAACATGTGCCACGATGTGCTCGACGGGCTCACCGGGGTGCGCCTGGGATCGGTGCGCACACGCGGGCTCTCGTGGATGTGGCGCGACGCCTGGGACGTGCTCGATCCGGACGATCGGGTCTGTGGGACGATGCAGGAGGATACGCTCTCGGTCGTCCGCCGCCTGCTCCGCTTCTGGCCCGGGCGGCACCACATCGAGATCGGCGGCGAGGTGGTGGCGCTGCTTGCGCAGCACTTCCGGGTCTTTCGCAAAGTATTCGCGCTACAAATGCTGCCGGCCTCGCGAAAAGTCGATCCGCGATTCCTGATTGCCTGTGCTTTGGTGGCGGTGATGGCCGACGTCAGCCGCGAGAGTCACGACTGACATCGGTCATTTTACCGATGGTGCACCGGCGCGCGGTGTGACAGTTCGCATCGACCACGCCCGCGCCGTGTGCGAGCGTCATTTTCGAATCGTCACAAAAGGAGAAATCAATGGCCCGACGGACCGTCGTTGCTGCAGGCGCGATTCTCTTCGCGGCATGCTCCGCGCAGTCGCCTCCACAGGAAGCGCCCCGCATGCCGGATCGCGCGGCCGCCAGCGAGCTGGTGGCGGCGGGCACAGGGTTCGGCGATCCGTTGCCCGGTCTCGGCACGGCGGAGCTGGCGAGCTTCGAGGTCGGCAAGGTGGAGTTCGTGACCGCCGACGAGGCCGACGAGGGCCTCGGCCCCGTCTTCAACGAAGCGTCTTGCGTCGCCTGCCATCTCGGACCGGATACCGCCGTCGGCGGCACCAACCAGCGGCTCGAGACCCGCTTCGGCCGAACGCGCGCCGGAACCTTCGATCCGATGGCGGATTTCGGCGGCTCGCTCATCCAGGACCAGGGCATCGGCGAGGTCTCCGTCCCCGCCGGGACGTACACGTTCGCCGGCGAAACGGTACCGATCGACGCGACCGTGAGGGCCAGCCGCCGCACGCAGCCGCTGTTCGGTCTCGGCCTGGTCGACGCGACGCCGGAGTCGACCTTCAAGACGATCGCCTTCCTGCAGTCCATCTTCACGCCTTCGACGGCCGGCACCCCCAGCGAGGTGCTCGACCCCAGCAACGGCGGCGCACCGGCCCTCGGCAAGTTCGGGTGGAAGGCGCAGGTGCCGAGCCTCTTCGTCTTCTCCGCCGACGCCTACCTGAACGAGATGGGCATCACCAACCCGATCTTTCCCAACGAGAACTGCCCTCAGGGAAATTGCGACCTCCTCAAGTACAACCCGGCGCTCCAGACGCCGAACGACGACGGCACGGGTGTGGCGAGGTTCAACGACTTCATGACGTTCCTGGGGCCGCCGCCGCGCGGGCCGCGCAACCTGGAAACCGAGATCGGCAACGCGGTGGCCGCCGCGATCGGGTGCCTCGACTGCCACGTGCAGACGCTGCGCACGGGCCGGAACGCAGTCGCCGCGCTGGACCGCGTCTACTACCACCCGTTCTCGGACTTCCTCCTCCACGACATGGGGTCGCTCGGCGACGGCATCACGCAGAACCAGGCCACGGGCCGGCTGATGCGCACGCAGCCGCTCTGGGGCCTGCGCACCCAGGCCAAGCTGCTGCACGACGGTCGCGCCAGCAGCATCGCGCAGGCCATCCTCGCGCACGACGGGCAGGGGGCCAGGGCGCGCGAACGCTTCAAGGGTCTCGATCGGTTTGCGCACGCCGCGCTGATCGCATTCCTCGAGAGCCTGTAGCCAGCGTCTGCAACGCGTCAGGCGCCCTCTCTGGAGAGGAGAGGGCGCCAAAACGTAGCGCCGCCCTGTCGGCGGCGACTAGACTCGCGCGCATGCCCTTCGATCCGCAGGCGAGCTTCGGAAAGTCGCTCTTCTTCGGCGACATCCTCGAGGACCAGCTCTTCCCGTACCCGCAGATGGACGCCGACTCGCGCGAGACCGTGCGCGAGATCGTCGACGCCACCGGCAAGTACATGGCAGGGATCGACACGGCGCGCCTCGATCGGACCGGGGAGCTGCCGGCCGAGCTGCTCCAGTCCTTGCGCGAGCTGGGGCTCTTCGGGCTCATCGTCCCACAGGAGCACGGCGGGATCGGGCTCTCCAACACGGGCTACGCGCGGGTGATGGAGGAGGTCGCCTCGTGGGACGGCTCGGTGGCCGTCACCCTGGGCGCGCACTCCTCGATCGGCTTCAAGGGCCTCTTGCTCTTCGGTACGGACCCTCAGAAGCGCAAGTGGCTGCCGAAGCTCGCCACCGGCGAGATGATCGCCGCCTTCTGCCTGACCGAGCCCAGCTCCGGCAGCGACGCGTTCAGCATCCGCACCCGGGCGGTCAAGTCCGCCGACGGGTCGCACTACGTCCTGAACGGGGAGAAGATCTGGATCACCAACGGTGGCATCGCGGACTTCTTCACGGTGTTCGCCAAGACCACGCCCGACACGCCGCAGCAGAAAGGGAAGATCACCGCCTTCGCCGTGACGCGGGACCTGGGCGGGGTGTCGCACGGGCCCCACGAGGACAAGATGGGGATCCGCGCCTCGGTGACCACCAGCGTCCGCTTCGACGACGTGAAGGTCCCCGCGGAGAACGTGCTGGGAGAGGAGGGGAAGGGATTCAAGGTGGCGATGTCCATCCTGAACCACGGGCGGACCGGCCTGGGCGCCGGGAGCGTGGGCGGGCAGAAGCGCCTCCTGCAGCTCGCCTCCGAGCACGCCGCCACCCGCAAGCAGTTCGGCCGGCCCATCGGCAGCTTCGGGATGATCAAGGAGAAGCTGGGCCGGATGGCGATGCGCTGCTACGCGAGCGAGTCGCTCTGCTACCTGGTCAGCTCCACCATCGACCGCGGCGGGGTGGACTATTCGGTCGAGGGCGCTGCCACCAAGGTGTACAACTCGGAGGCGCTGTGGACGGCCGCGGACGAGGCGCTGCAGATCGCCGGCGGAATGGGCTACATGCGCGAGCAGCCCTACGAGCGCGTGGTCCGGGACGCGCGCATCAACCGGATCTTCGAAGGGACGAACGAGATCCTGCGGCTCTACGTGGGGCTCACCGGGGTGCAGAGGCCGGGCGAGTTCCTCCAGGGGCTGGGCAAGGAGCTGGCGAACTCGCTCAACGACCCGATCAAGAGCCTGGGCGTGCTGCGCGACTACGGCCGCCGCAAGGTGCGCCAGACGCTGCCCTACGGCCGGACGCAGATCAGCAAGGCGCACGAGTCGATGCGCAAGCAGGTGGCCAACGTGGAGGACGCGGTGCAGGAGCTGGCCGCGCTCACCGAGTCCGTGCTGCGCCGGCACGGCCGGGAGATCGTCGAAAAGCAGTTCGCCACCCGCCGCCTCGCCGACGTGGGCATCGATCTGATGGGCATGCTGGCGGTCATCTCGCGGACCAGCGCGCTGATCGAGCGCCGGGGGATCGCGAAGTGCGAGAACGAGCTGAACATGGCTCTCGCCTTCTGCACCGATGCCCACCACCGCGTGCACCAGAACTTCCACGCGGCCAGCCACAACAACGACGAGGAGATCAAGTCGGTGGCCGATCACTCGCTCGAGGTGGGCAAGTACGAGAACGACATCCTCGCTTGAGCAGACGGCAGCCGGCGCCGACGGAGCGGCGCCGTGCTGTTCACAGCGTGGACCTCAGGGGATGCGTCCTGGCCGCCTCAGCCGGCTGCCCGGAGGAAACCCTCGGGGAGGGGTACCTCGATCGGGCCGGCGTCGACGCAGCACCAGGACGGATGGCGGGACTCGAGGGCGCTCGCCCACGCGTCGGCGACCGAGCGGACCAGCTCGATCACCGCGATGCGGGAGGAAGAGTCCAGCCGATCGAATTGGACCCCCATCTCGCCGCCCTCTTCCGCCCAGGCGACGTACGCACTTCCCAGCTCGTGGAAGAGCGCGGGCTCTTCCTCCGACGGGAGCCTCAGCTCGACCAGGTCACCGCGCAGGACGCCGGGAGCGCCGGAGATGCGGGCGCCGCCCGCCGAGACGTCCAGCAAGCGCCCGCGCTCGACCCGGCCGGACCAGGCGATCTGCACCGGCCGGTCGGTCGCCATGCGCCGGTGGCGGCGCACGTTGTGCAGCGAGCGGAGCTCGCGGAGGGGGCGCGTGTCGTGCAGCTCCATCCACAGGCCGCACCGGTCCACATTCTCCAGCGGGGTGCCGTGCAGCATGCGCGCCGGTTCGGCGTTCTGGAAGGTCCACTCCATCTGCACCGAGGAGCCCGGCTCGAGCGAGAGCCGCGGGTGACGGAAGAAGAAGAGCGAATGGTCGCCCGCGCGCACCACGTGGGCCCGCGCCTGATCGAGGTGGTCGAAGCGGTACCGCAGCGGCGCGTTGAAGAGCTCCATCCGCGACCTCCGCCTGCGAAAGTTCCAGAGGGAAGCGGGGGGAAGCTAGGGACGAGGGTAAGAGAGAGGAAGACAAGGTGCGCCCCTCGCCGTCGATGTCGACCCCCTCGCCCGTCGCCGTCGCCGTCGCCGTCGCTGTCGCCGTCGTTGTCGTTGTCGTTGTCGCCGTCGTTGTCGTTGTCGCTGTCGCTGTCGCCGTCGCTGTCGCCGTCGCTGTCGACTCCGAGCTTCGACTCCGAGCTTCGATGTCGAACATCGAGTAGTCTCGAATCTCGCAGTCGAATCTCGAACCTCGCAGTCGAACCTCGAATCTCGCAGTCGAACCTCGACGTCGAGCCTCGAACCTCGACGTCGAGCCTCGAACCTCGAAATCGCCCCATGCCTGAAACCGTTCGTCCCGTCGCGTCACCATTGGACGTGCCGGTGCCCCCCTCCGACCGCCGCACACCCTCCTCCCTTCGGGGGAGCGGGGAGGTTCCGCCGGAGCGGGATTTGCTCGACCGCGCGCGGCGCGGCGAGCCGGAGGCTTTCCGGGTGATCTTCGACCGCCATTCTCCTTCCGTCCGCCGCTTCCTCGGGGACCTGCTGCGCGACGATGCGGCGGCCGACGAGGCGACGCAGGAGACCTTCGTGCGCGCCCACGCGCGCATGCGCACCTTGCGCGAGGACGAGCGGCTGGGCGGTTGGCTGCTGGGCATCGCGCGGATGGTCTCGATGGAGCAGCTGCGCAGGTGGCGGCGGGATCCCCTGCCGCTTCCGGAGGAGGAGCCCCGCGAGCCCGATCGCGCTCCCTCGCCCGAGGCGGCGCTGCTCTCCGGCGAGGCGGACCGGCTGCTCGACGGGGCCCTTCAGGTCCTCGGCTCGGATCGCCGCGCCGCCCTGCTGCTGCGCATCGACCACGGCCTGCCCTACGAGCAGATCGCCGAGGCGATGGGCTGGAACCTGCAGAAGGTGAAGAACGAGATCCACCGCGCCCGCCTGCAGCTGCGCGAGCGCCTGTCGGGGTACGTGGAGGGAACGCCATGACCGGCCACCCGACCTTCGAGGAGCTGGAGGCCGCCGCGCTCGGCGAGGAACCCCGTCCGGAGGTCCTGGCGCACGCGGGACGGTGCGCGGAATGCGCGCGCGAGCTGGCCTGGCTGCACGCCGAGGCGCAGCTCTTCCGCCGCCGCCCGCGGCCGCCGGTGCGGCCGGAAATCTGGGAACGGGTCGAGGAGCGCGTGCACGCGCCCGTCCCGATCTCGCGCGCCCGGCGCTGGCGCCCGTTCCTCGGGGCGGCGGTGGCGGTCGCCGCGGCGGCGGCGCTCGCGGTGGTGGTGCGCCCTCCCCGCGGTCCCCAGGACGAGCAGGGCGACGCCGCGGTCTCCGACGAGCCCGTCGCGCAGACCGACGCGAAAGCGCAGCAAGCCCTGGACCGCGCCGCCGGCGACTATCGCAGCGCGCTCGGCGTGCTCGAGCAGGAGTACGCGCGCGGCCGCGGCCGGCTCGACCAGCGCACGCAGAAGCGCTGGGACGATTCCTTCGCCCGGGCCCGGTCGCTGATCGACGCCAGCGCGCAGGCGCGCAACGACCCCGACGAGCGCCTGCGGCTCCTCGACGGCAGCGCCGTCATGGTCCGCTCGCTCCGCCATGCCGTCGAGGACTCCGAGGAGGTCGCACGATGATCGGCAGCATCGCCCTGGTGTCCGCGCTACTGACCGCCGCGCCGGCGGATCGCCCGCGCGCGATTCCGCCGCGCGTGGCCGAGCCGGACCTGCACCTCGACCCGAAGGTCCTCGAGGTGCCCGACCTGGACCTCGACCTGCATGGCTTCGAGATGCCGGACCTGCACCTCGACGTGCGCGGTTTCGAGATGCCGGACCTCGACCTCTCCGATCTGCGGCACGAGTTGGGCAAGCTGCGGTCCCTGGCGAGGCTGCGCGATCTCGACCTGACCGGCCCCGGCCTTCTCGCCTTGCGCGACGAGGACGAGGACAGCGAGGACCCCGACGACGAGGCGAGCGATGCCGGGACCTCCGACCGGGCCCGGCAGGAGCGCGACCGCGCGGCGCGTGACCGCGACCGGGCGGCGCGCGACCGCGACCGGGAGACGCGCGACCGCGACCGGGAGATGCGCGACCGCGATCGGGAGACGCGCGACCGCGACCGGTGGGATCAAGGCCGGTGGGATCGTTCCCGCTGGGGGAGCCGCTCCGACGACGAGGACGCGTCCGGCGAGCAGCCCAGCTCGCGCGCCGCCGGCAAGAACGGCGCCGCCACCCTGGCGGTGAAGGGACCGGTCACCTTCCGCCTGCGCGTGCAGTCTGGTGAGGTGGAGGTGGTGCCGAGCGACAAGCCGCAGATCGCGCTCAGCGTCGATGGCGTGCCCGTCGCCGGCGGCGTGCAGCTCCTGCAGTTCGGCGACCGCGTCGAGGCCGAGTTCAGCGGCCGCCGCCAGCTGCGCCGGGGCAGGCTGCGGGTGGAGCTGCCCAAGGGCTCGAACGTGGACTTCGACTCCACCTCGGGGGACGTGTCGGTGCAGGAGGTCGGCGGCGACGTGCGGGTGCGCACCATGTCGGGAGACGTCAAGGTCAAGGGCGCGCGCAACGCCGACGTGCAGAGCGTCTCCGGGGACGTGAGCCTGAACGTGACCGGCCCGCGGCTGCGGCTGCACCTGGTCTCCGGCACCGCTCTCGTCACCACCGCCGACCCGGCGGTGCAGCTCGCTTTCCAGTCCGCCTCCGGCAACCTGGAGTGGAGCGGGGTCTGCGCGAAGGGCTGCCACCTGAGCACGGAGACCGTCTCCGGGGAGATCAAGCTGCAGCCCGACGCATCCAAGAGCAGCTTCCAGCTGTCGTACGCCTCGCACAGCGGCGACCTGCGCGACGAGCTGAAGCTCGAGGTGAAGCGCGCACCCAGGCGCAAGCACGGCATGGGCGGGTGGGTGGAAGCCGTCTACGGAAAGGGCGAGGGCGTCATCGAGTGCGACGCCTTCTCCGGTGACGTGATCGTGCGCAAGAAGTGAACCCGGGTCGCGCTGGGGCGCGCGATCATCTACCCTCGGGATGCGATTCGAGGGTCGCATGCGCATCGTGCACTCCGCCAGGACGGACGTCGGAATGAAGCGGGACAACAACGAGGACAACTACCTCGCGCTCCCCGAGGAAGGCCTGTTCGCGGTCTTCGACGGCATGGGCGGTCACGCGGCGGGCGAGGTGGCGAGCGGCATCGCGGTGCAGGAGATGCGGGAGTTCTTCGAGCTGACCGGCCGCGATCGCGACGCCACCTGGCCGTTCAAGGAGGACCGCGACAAGGGCTACGAGGAGAACCGCCTGGTCACGGCCATCAAGCTCGTGAACCAGCGCATCCTCGAGGCTTCCGATGCCGATCCCTCGAAGAAGAACATGGGGACCACCTGCGTCGCGGCGCACTTCGTCGAGCGCGAGGGCGGCGCCCGGGCGATCGTGGCGCACGCGGGCGACAGCCGCGTCTACCAGCTGCGGGAGGGAAAGCTGCGCCGCATCACCATCGATCACTCGCTGGTCGAGGAATACCTGCGCCAGGGGAAGATCACCGAGGAGGAGGCGAAGACCTTCCCGCAGAAGAACATCATCCTCCGCGCGCTCGGCCAGCAGCGCCAGCTGGACGTGGAGGTTCACGAGCACGAGCTGCGGCTGGGAGATCTGCTGATGCTCTGCAGCGACGGCTTGTCGGGCATGGTGGACGACCCGGTGATGGAGGCGATCCTGCAACGCTCCTCCGGCCTGGAGGGGGCCGCCAGGAAGCTGCTGGACACCGCCAACGCGAACGGTGGAATCGACAACTCCACCGTGATCCTGGTCCGTTATGAGGGGCCCTGAGGGTCGCAGGGGCGGCAACTTGCGCGGGCCCGGCCTGTTCCTGGATGATTCCGCCATGCCTGCACCGAGCCAGGTCAAGGGCACGATCCTGGCGGCGCGCCTCGCCTTCGTGCGCGAACGCGGCGGAGAAAAGCTGCTCGACCGGGTGCTCGCGCGCCTGCCCGAGCCCGATCGCAAGTCGCTGCGCGGGATGGTGCTGGTGACGTCGACGTATCCGATGGCCGTGAACCTGCGGCTCGACGCCGCCATCGCCGCGGAGCTGTCGCCCGGCGACCCCGATCGGATCTTCCTCGAGATGGGGCGCGCCTCGGCCGAGGTCAACCTGTCCGGCCCGCAGCGCCTGTTCGTCAGGCGCGGCGACCCGCACCACCTGCTCGGTTTCACCGAGGCGATCTACGGCTACTACTACTCGATCGGGCGCCGCAGCTACCAGCCCACGGGGCCGACCAGCGGGACGCTGGTCACCGAGGACGCGGAGAGCGTCACCCCGGGCGATTGCCTGACGGTGATCGGCTGGCACGAGCGCGCGATCGAGATGTCCGGCGGGCGAGGCGTGCGCATCCAGCACTCGATTTGCCGCGCGCACGGCGGCGATCGCTGCGAGTACCGCTGCTCGTGGGAGTCAGCCGGCTAGATCGCGGGTCTGTGCCGCGGGGGCGGCGTACGGGAGGCGCACCACGAAGGTGGTGCCGGTCTCGTGATCCGAGCGCGCCTCGATGCGCCCGCCGTGCGCCGCGACGATCTGCTTCACGATGTAGAGTCCCAGTCCGAGGCTGTCGCGCACCGAATGGTCCTCGCCGCGCCGGAAGGGATCGAAGAGGTGGGGCAGGAGCGCGGCCGGGATCGGCCGGCCGTGGTTGTGCACCTTGAGCACCAGCTCCTCGGCGTCGCCGTACCAGCCGACGTAGACCGGATGTTCCGGGGCGCCGTACTTCAGCGCATTGACCACCAGGTTCTCGAGCAGCTCCTCGAGGCGGTCGGGATCCCAGCTGCCGCGCCGGTCCTCGCCGCGCTGGTAGGTGACCGGCCGCTCGGGATGCACCGACGAGAGCGAGGCGAGCACGCGCACGCACAGCTCGTGGAAATCGACCTCGCGCGGCGCGATGTGCAGCCGCCCTTCCGCCTGCGCCTGCGCGTAGTCCATCAGGTCGCGCACGACGCGATCCATGCGGCGGGCATTTCGGAGCAGTCGCGCGGCCGCGCGCTTGTCGCGGTCGCCGGCGGCGGAGCGCGAAAGCTGCTCGGCGGCGGAGAGGACCACCGTCAGCGGGTTGCGCAGCTCGTGCCCCGCGATTCCGATCAGCCGGTGCTGGAACGTGCGCGTCTCCAGCTCGCCCTCGTAGCGGGCGGCGCGCTCGAGGGCGCGCGCGGTGAGCGCCGCCAGGTCGGCGAGGAAGGCGCGCTGCTCCGCGCCGAAGGCCTGCGGCGAGGCGAACCAGAGCCCGAGGATACCGATGGAGCCGCTCTCGCCGATGAGCGGCAGGGCCGCCCAGGTATCGTCCGGCGCTCCGGAGACCTCCAACCGGTGGAGCGCACCGTTTCGGGCCAGGGACAGCTTCCCGCCGCTCGCTCCGGCTGCCGCCACACCGGCTGTCGCGAACGCGCGTCCGACGTCGCGCCGGGTCGCGGCTGAGATCAGGGCGGCGGCGTAGGCACGAAGGTCACGCGCCGCGGGTGGGTCTCTGGGCTGCACGAGAGCAGGATCCGTTTCGTGCCGGCGGAGAGCAAGCGCCCGCCATTGTTTTTGCTCAGTTGTGCGCGGGGGCGGCCCGGGAGGACGGTCTCTGCGGCTCGGCCGTGGCGCCCAGCGCGCGCAGCGCCAGGCGGTCGAGCGACAGCGGACCCGGACCGGCGGTCGCCAGCCAGGAGAGCAGCACGATGTAGAGCGTCTCGGTGAAGCCGAGCAGGTCAGACACGCCTCCGATGTCGCCACGCTTCGCGGTGAGGATCGCGACCCCCATCACCACGATGAGCGGAATGGAGGCGAGCCGCGTCAGGAGCCCCGCCAGGATGAGCACGCCGCAGATCAGCTCGGCGGAGGAGGCGAGGACGGCGTTGAAGCCCGGCGCGGGGATGCCCAGGTCGGCGAAGAAGGCAGTGATCTTGTCCAGGTTGTGCAGCTTCCCCCACCCGGTCCCGGCGAAAACGACGCCGATGGCCACTCGCGCCATCGTCGGCGGCAGCCAGGAGAGGCGATCGGCCACGGAGAGGAGGGAACGGCGGATGCGGAGGAGGGCGTCCATGCGGTTGCTCCTTTGGGGAGTCGCGCGTCGAGGCTCGTCGTTACCGATCGATCCGCGCGATGAGCCGTTCGCCGGACCAGCTCGCCAGCGCGTCGAGCGCGGCCCGGGCCGGATCGGCAAGGGCGGCGAAGGCCTCGCAGGCCTCGCCGAGCGTCGCCCCCCGCTGCACCGCCGAAAGGGCAGCGAGCTCTTCGGGCGACACCTCCGCGTGGAACACCTCGAATCCCTTCCGCCAGACGAGCAGCCAAGTGGGCCCGGGAAGGGCGGGTCCCGGCTGGCGCAGAGCCTCGAGATCGGCCCAGAGCGCGGCGGCGTCGTACCCGAGCGACAGCAGCCGGATGGACGGGACGAGCGTCAGGCGGGCGGAGGCGGGGTCCTCTCCGAGCGACCGCAGCGCCGTTTCGTCGAGCGCCGCGGCGTCCGGGGCGACGAACGCCTCGGCGCGCGCCCACTCCAGCGCGGCGAGGTCGGACAGGTCCGGCCGCGGGACGGCGCGGTCACGCAGGAACCCGGGAAGTGCCGCCCCCAGCCGGGCGAGGGAGGGATGGCGCGAGGGGTGGGCGCGCACGTAAGCGGCGCAGACGGAGAAGAACTCCTCCTCACCGAGCAGCCGCGCGAGCAGCGGGTAATCCTCGCGCAGCGCTTCGACCAGGCGGAAGAGGTACATCTCGGAGTAGATCCGCGCGCGCTCGTCCGCGGAGAGCCCGGCGTCGCCGACCAGGAGCGCCTCGCGCGCGGCGGGGTCGACCGGGCGTTCCCCGGTCACCAGCGCGGCGAACAGGTCCTGCGCCTCGGCGAGGGTCAAGCGGCCTCCCGCGCGGCCAGCTCCCGCGCCTCGACGGCGGCTGCGGCGTGGCTCTCCGCGACCAGCCGCTCCAGCTCGGGGACGTGGTCGTCCCACTCGACCAGCGCAGGCACCCGCCCGAAGCGGCGCACGGCGGCCGCGTAGAGATCCCAGACCGCATCCGCGACCGGCGCGTCGTGCGTGTCGAACAGGTACCTCCCGCGGTCGGAATGGCCCGCCAGGTGGAATTGTCCGACCCGCTCCGGCGGAATCGCCGAGAGATACTCGCGGGGATCGAATCCGTGGTTCCGCGCGCTGACGTGGACGTTGTTGACGTCGAGGAGGATCCCGCAGTCCGCCCGCTCGGCGACCTGCGCGACGAACTCCCATTCCGGCAAGGTGGAGCCGCGGAACGCGACGTAGCTGGACACGTTCTCCAGCAGGATCTGGCGCCCGAGGACGTCCTGCACCTCCTGCACCCGGCGCACGACGTGGTCGAGCGCTTCCTCGGTGTAGGGCAGCGGCATCAGGTCGTGCAGGTAGCGGCCGCGGTGCGTGCCCCAGCAGAGGTGGTCGGAGACGTACGCGGGCTGGATCCGGTCGGCGAGCACCCGTAGCCCGGCGAGATGGTCGCGATCGAGCGGGTCGACCGAGCCGATCGACAGCGACACGCCGTGGAGCACCACCGGGAAGTCCCGCCGCGCCTTCTCGAGCACCGCCAGCGGCCTGCCGCCGACGCCGATGAAGTTTTCGCTGATCGCTTCGATCCAGCCGACCTCGGGCCGCTCGTCGAGGAAGCGCCCGTAGTGCTTGGAGCGGAGCCCGATGCCGTGCCCGAGATGTGCGCGCTGAAAGGCCATCCCACCTCCGCGGGGCCGGCGCACGGCGCGCCGGCCCCGGGACGAAGATCACTTCGCGGCGACGACCTTGCCGCCCTTGCCGGTGCAGTCCTTCTCGCTCTTCACCTCGGTCGTGCCCTGGCCTTTGCAGCCGTTCTGACCCTTGCAGGCGTTGTTGGCGCCGTGGCATGCGCTCTGGCCCTTGCACTCGTTGATGCCGGCACACTTGACGGCGCTGCTGGAGGCCTTCTTCTCTTTCTCCTTGGCCTGGGCAGCGCCGGAGGCGAACAGCGAGCCCACTGCGGCGGCGATCACCGCGCCTTTGAGCATCTCCTTGACCATCGTTTTCCTCTCCCGGGTTGGGTACTGCGGCTCGAGTCTTGCGCAGTGCCGCTAGGTTACAGCGCGCACGCGGGGTGGCGCCAGGGTCGTCGCTTGCCTCAGGTGTTCGCGCGGTGCCAGGCGTCGAGAATGCCTTCGCGCGTGACGATGCCCAGCGGTCGCGGCGCGTCAGGGCTCTCGACCACCACCGCCTCCGACGTCCGGGACTCGGAGAGCTGGTGGAGCGCATGCTGCAGATCGTCGTCGGGGAAGAGCAGCACCAGGTCGGTCCTCCGCGCGAGCTCGCCCGCGGTGCGCGCAGGAGACCTGGCGAGGGCCTCGCGCGCGGCGCGCACCGGCAGCACGCCGACGACGAAGCCGCGCTGATCGACCACCGGCACGGCGGCGCGCCCGCCGCTCAACGCCAGCAGCAGCTCCGCGCCGGAGGATTCGGCGGGGACCGCCGGGGCCGGCTCGCAAGCCTGGGCGACGGAAAGGTCGCGCAGCGGCTCCTCGATGCGCGCGCGCACCCCGCGGCGTCGCGCCCCGAGCGTGTAGATGGACCCGCCGAGGACGCCGTTCACCAGGGCGGCCGCCGCGCCGCAGGCGACCAGCAGCGGGAGCACGATCTGGTAGCTGCCGGTCAGCTCGAACATCATCATGACGCCGGTCAGCGGCGCCGCGGTCGCTCCGGCGACCACCGCGCCCATCCCCACCGCCGCGTACGCGCCCGGCCCGGAAGTGATCGCCGGCAACGCCCAGTGGACCGCCCGGCCGAACGCGCCTCCGAACATCGCCCCGAGGAACACCGCGGGGAAGAAGCTGCCGCCGGGCGACCCGGATCCGAGGGTGGCGGCGGTGGCCGCGAGCTTGAGGGCGAAGGTGAGCGCCAGCGCTCCGAACGCCAGCTCGCCGGCGAGGGCCGCGTTCATGCTCTCGATTCCGGTGCCCAGCACGCGCGGGGTGATGAGCGCGAGCAGCCCCACCACGAGCCCGCCGATGGCCGCGCGCCATTCGGGCCGCAGGCGCGCAAGACCCCTGCCGAGCCGCCCGCCGGCGTGCCCGGTGAAGATCGCCTCGGCCGCGTAGATGGAGCGGATGTAGAGGATGCCCGTGCCCCCGGCGACGATGCCCAGGGCCAGGTAGATGGCGATCTCCCCCGGGTGCTGCAGCGTCCAGGAGACGGGCTGCAGCTCGCTCCCGCCGCCCAGCAGCGCGCGCGAGGTGGCGGTAGCGGTCACGCAGGAGAGCACGATCGGCGCAAAGCGGCTGACGCCGAAGTCGCCGAGCACGATCTCCAGCGCGAACATGGCGCCGGCCAGCGGCGCGTGGAAGGAGGCGGCGATCCCGGCGCCGGCGCCGCAGGCGAGCAGCGCGGCCGTCTCACGCCGGGGCAGCGCCAGGAAACGCCCCAGGGACGCCGCCACCGCGCCGCCGAGGTGGACCACGGGTCCTTCGCGCCCCGCGCTGCCGCCCGACCCGATCACCAGGCCCGCCGCGAGGGACTTCCACACCGCGACGCGCCCCCGGAGCTGGCGTCCGCGCAGGTGGATGGCCTCCATGACCTCGACGACGCCGTGCCCGCCGCTCTCCGGGCTCACGTAGCGGACCAGCAGGCCGGCTGCGAGCGCGCCGAACGCGGGGGCGAGAACGCGCACCCAGACCGGCGCCTGGATGGCGATCTGGTACAAGCCGCCGCTCGTCTCGTGGAAGGTGCGGTTGAACACGCCGAGCAGGACCAGCGGGTAGTAGAGGCACAGCCCGAGCGCCCCGGCGAGCGCGACGGCGCGCACGCGGTACACCTCGAAGCGCGGTAGCCAGGAGGGCCTCCGCGCCGCGAGGGCCTCGGCGGCAAAAGCGAAGGCGAGCGCGAGCAGCGCCAGGGCGGCGAACTCCAGGTGCCAGCGCGCGCGAGCGAGATGCTCGCGGAAGGTGGCCGCCCAGGCGTGGCGTCCCGCGCCGAAGAGGGCCGCGGCCACCTCGGTGCCGCGAAAGAGCACGATCTGGACGAAGCCGATGCTCTGCGAGAACAGGCCGGCGGCGATCCCGGCATAGATGCCGATCACCGCGGCCACGCCGAGGAATACCGCGCGTTCCCAGGGAATCCTCGAGAGGGGAAAACGGAACGGCTCGCGCGCGCGATCCGGGAGCCGCCCGAGCCCGCGGGCGGATGGCTGCTGCGGGTCCGGCGGCCCGGGCTCCACGGCTCGGCTCTGTAGCAGCGATGCGACTACAATGCATCCGGGGAAGGTCGGCGCTCTGAACGCGCACCGCCGCCGGATGCGGCGGCGACTGGAACGGCTGGATGGCCGCCGCGGAGGATGCGTGAGCGAGGAGGTGCAAGCGGCGCTGCGCGAGCACGTCGAGGAGCTGTTCGGCGCCGGGACGCGGGTCGCACGAGCGGCGCTCCTGGGCGGAGGCGCGTCGATGGAGGCGTGGGCGGTGGACGCGGAGACCCCGCGTGGGCCCCTGCCGCTGCTCTTGCGGCGCGCCGCCGGGGGCCGCATCTACAGCGAGGCGCTCGCGTGGCGAGCCCGCGGTACCTCGAGCGCGGGTAGGACGCCGTGCTCCTCGCCGTGATCCCCTGGTTCCAGATTCCGCCGCTGCGCATCGGCCCGCTCGCCATCGAGCCTTTCGGCGTGCTCGCCGCCGCGGGTGTGTACCTGGCCTCGCTGCTGCTGGTGCGCCGCGCGCGCGAGGAGGGCCTCGACCCGGCGCCTCTCACCTCGTTCGCCACCTGGGCGCTGGTCGGCGGGATCGTGGGCGGCCACCTGGTGCACCTCTTCCTCTACCATCCCGAAGAGCTGCGCTCGGGCGGCGTCCTCCAGGTGCTCAAGGTCTGGGATGGCCTCTCCTCGACCGGCGGCGTGCTGGGCGGGCTCGCCGCAGGCGCCCTGTTCTTCCGGCGGCGGCGCCTCTCCTTCGCCCGGTACGGCGACGTGATCGCGCTGTCGGTCGCGCCTGGATGGGCGGTGGCGCGGCTGGGATGCTTTGCAGTGCACGACCATCCCGGCGTGCGGACCAGCTTCCCTCTCGCCGTGGCGTTCCCGGATGGGCCGCGCCACGACCTGGGCCTCTACGATGCGCTGCTGCTCGCCGCCATCACCCTGGTGCTGTACGGCCTGCGCCGGCGCGGCGCGCTGCGCGGGTCGCTCCTGGCCGTGCTCGCTGTCCTCTATGGCGCCGGCCGCTTCGCGCTCGACTTCCTGCGCGCGCGCGACCTGCCGTACGTCGATGCGCGCTATCTGGGGCTCACCCCGGCGCAGTACTTCTGCGTGGGGCTGGTCGTCTACGGCGGCGGAGCGCTCCTCGCGCGGCGGCGACGCTCGAGCGTCCATCCACCGGCTTGACACGCCCCGCCCGCGCGGTGAAGGTGCCCGGCCCCGATGCCTTCGCACCCGCCGCATCCCGTCGTCGCGGCCATCGACATGGGGTACGGGCACCTGCGCGCCGCGGCGCCGCTGGCGGACGCGCTCGGCGTGCCGATGTTGCGCATGGACCTGCCGCCTCTCGGCGACGCCCGGGACGCCTGGTTCTGGTGGCGGACTCGGGCCGTCTACGAGCCGCTCACGCGGTGGTCACAGGCCGGGCTCGTCGGCGCTCCGATGCGCGCGTTGCTCGGGCGCATCACCGCCATCCCGGAGAGCGGGGGAGACTTCTCCGGGCCCACGCCGGGGACGCGCTGGATGGAGCGCGCGGCGCGCGGCGGAGCGGGGCGGGCGCTCGCCGATCACCTGCGCAGGGTCGGGGTGCCGCTCTTGTCGACGTTCTACGCGGCGCCCATCCTGGCCGAGCTGCACGGCGCGGAGCGGCTGCACTGCGTGGTGACGGACGCGGACGTGAACCGGGTCTGGGCGCCTCCGGACCCCG
>DASQBG010000002.1:0-5321 GCA_035635335.1 Myxococcales bacterium
CGAAGGTGCGGGCCACCGCCGAGGAGATGTTCCGATGACCGTCGGGCGGATCCTCACCGGAGCGGCGTTGATCACCAACCCCACCGGGCTCCATGCGCGGCCCGCGGTCAAGCTCACCAAACTGGCCAAGAGCTTCGAGGCGCAGCTCCGGCTGCGCGTGGGCCAGCACGGCAAATGGACCGACGCCAAGAGCGTCGCCCGCGTGCTGTCGCTCAAGGCCCCGGCTGGACAGACCCTCTTTTTCGAGGCCGAGGGCCCCGACGCGTCCGAGGCCTTGTCCACCATCACCGAGCTGGTGCGGCGCAACTTCGACGAGGGATCGCAGAGGGAGCGCCAGTTCGAAGGCCAGGTGGCGTCCGCGGGACTGGGCGACGGTTTCGTAGTGGTGTGCAGCAGGCCCGCCGTGGAGGGCCTGAACGGCGCCACGGCCACGAGCCCGCAGGCGGAGCGCAAGCTCCTCGAGGGCGCGCTGGCCCGGGCAGCGCTGGAGTTGGAGGGCCTGAAGTCCGGGGGCGGCGCCATGGCCTCGGAGATCCTCGATTTCCAGATCGAGCTTCTGCGCGACGCGGCGTTGCTCGAGCCGGCGTACCGGGCGATCGACGAAGGCAAGCCTGCGGGCCGCGCTTTCCGGGCGGTGGTGGAGACGCAGATCGCGGACTATCGGTCGTCGCACGACAAGTACTTCGCCGCGCGGGCGAGCGACTTGACGGATCTGCGCGATCGGGTGCTGGCGGCGCTCGCGCCCATCGGCGGCCGGCCGGCCCTGCTGGCGCCGGAAGAGGGCGGCATCTACGTCGCGGACGACCTGACTCCCTCGCGGTTCTTGGAGCTCGACTGGTCCCGCTGGCGCGGGGCGGCGCTTCTGGGAGGCAGCGCGGCGAGCCACGTGGCCATCCTGGCGCGCTCTCGCGGCGTGCCGCTGCTGGTCGGCGTCCGCGCGGCGCTCGACGAGCTGGTGGACGGTGACGCGGCCGTGCTGGACGCGGAGACCGGCCGGCTGATCCTCAGTCCCTCGGAGGTCACGGCCCGCTGGTTCCGCGAGCGCCAGCAGGCCCGCGCGCAGCGCGCCGAGCTGGAGGAGAAGTATCGGAGCGCGCCCGCCATCAGCGCGTCCGGGACGCGCATCGCCGTGCAGATCAACGTCGAGAGCGAGCAGATCCTCGACGATCTCGCGCCGGGCTCCTGCGACGGCATCGGCCTCACGCGCACCGAATTCCTCTTCCACGGCAAGGGGGCCATGCCCGACGAGGAATCGCAGTATCGGTTCTATCGGCGCCTGATCGAGTGGGCAGCGGGCAAGCCCGTCACCATCCGGACGTTGGACGCCGGCGGCGACAAGCCCATTCCGGGCCTGACGCCAGAGGGCGAGCTGAATCCGTTCCTCGGCGTCCGGGGCATTCGCCTGAGCCTCGCGCATCCGGAAGTCTTCCGCGTCCAGCTGCGCGCCCTGGCGCGGGCCGCGGCCCTGGGGCCGCTCAAGGTCATGTTGCCGATGGTGACCATCCCGGCGGAGCTCGAAAAGGCCCGCCAGATGCTGCAGGAGGCGGTGGACGATCTCAGTGCCAGCGGTGTCGAGGCGGCGCTGCCACCGGTCGGGATCATGGTCGAGGTGCCGGCCGTCGCGATCACCATCGCGCGCTTCGAAGCGGCGTTCTACTCGATCGGCACCAACGACCTGATCCAGTACGTGACGGCCTCCAGCCGCGGCGCCGCCGAGCTGTCGCGCCTCTACGACGCGCTCAACCCGGCGGTCCTGGAGCTGATCGCCCGCGTGGCGGCCCATGGCCGCGCCTCCGGTCGCGAGGTCAGCGTCTGTGGCGAGATGGCCTCGGAGCCGGGTCTCGTCCCGCATCTGCTCGACGCGGGGATCACCAGCCTCTCGGTGGCGCCGGCAGCCCTGGGACGCGTCAAGCATGCGGTCTCGGACCATGCCCGCTAGGCCCGCCACCCGCACCAATGTCAAAGCGCCGGAGCTGGGGCCGATCGCGAGCTACAAGGCGATCCTGAAGGACTACATCGATCGGCGCCCTGCGGGCATGCGGGCGCGGATCGCGGGCGCGCTCGGCAAGCACAAGAGCTTCGTCTCCCAGCTCACCAATCCCATCTACCCGATGCCTGTCCCCGCGCGGCACTTGTCGGCCATCTTCGAAATCTGTCATTTCTCGGCCGAGGAGCGGAAGAACTTCCTCAGGGCCTACCGGCTCGCGCATCCGGAGCGTGCGGCGGACGGCGTTTCGGGCGAGAACGGCGCGGTGGCCCGCCGGAAGGTCCTGTCGCTGGAGATCCCGGTGCTCCGCACACCGGGGAAGCAGCGCGCGCTCGAGGCCCTGGTCCGCAGTTTCGTCGAGCGCCTGGCCGAGCTGATCGACTGACGCTTCAGAGAAGGAGGGAGCCATGAAGAAGTTCATCAACGATGCGGTGAACGTGGTCTCCGAGGCACTGCGTGGCCTGGCCCTGGCCCATCGCGACATCCTCTCGGTCCACGAGAAGCCGGCTTTCGTCACCCGCGCCGCCCCCCGGAAAGGCAAAGTTGCGCTCGTCTCCGGCGGCGGCAGCGGGCACGAGCCCCTGCACGCCGGCTTCGTCGGCCATGGAATGCTCGACGCGGCCTGCCCCGGACAGGTGTTCACCTCCCCGACGCCCGACCAGATCGCGGCAGCCGCACAGGCCGTGGAGGGCGGACGAGGAGTGCTGCTCATCGTCAAGAACTACTCGGGCGACGTGATGAACTTCGAGATGGCCGCCGAGGTCCTTTCCTGCCCGAGCGCGACCGTGCTGGTGCAGGACGACGTAGCGGTGGAGAGCTCGACCTACAGCACGAGCCGCCGGGGCGTGGCCGGCACGCTGGTGGTGGAGAAGATCGTCGGGGCTGCGGCGGAGACGGGAGCGGATCTCGCCTCCTGTGCGGCGCTCGGCGAGCGTGTGGCGCGCGCGTGCGGCTCGATGGGCGTGGCGCTCACCAGCTGCACGGTGCCGGCGGCTGGAAAGCCGACCTTCACCCTGGGCGAGAGCGAAATGGAGCTGGGCGTCGGCATCCACGGCGAGCCCGGGCGCCACCGCGTCCCGACGAGGCCGGCCGAAGCGGTCGCGGACGAGCTGGTCGGCGCCATCCTGCATGACCTGCCGGCGCGGCGCAGCGATTCGCTGCTGTTGTTCCTGAACGGCTTCGGCGGTACGCCGCTGCTCGAGCTCTACCTCATGTTCGACGCGGCGGCGCGGCGGCTGGCGAAGGAGGGTCTCACCGTCGCGCGCGCGCTGGTCGGCAATTACGTGACCTCGCTCGAGATGGCGGGCTGCTCGGTCACGGTCGCGCGGCTCGACGACGAGATGATCCGGCTCTGGGACGCGCCGGTGCATACCGCGGCGCTCAGATGGGGGATGTGAAAAACCTGGATCATCGCCTCGATCCGATCAACGACAGCAGGTCGATGCGGTCCTGCAAAGGCGGCTCATAAAGGACCAGCTTGGAAATCCTGCTAGGACCAAGCGGAATGTCTGCCAAGCTGTGCGGCCGAGCGATCGCTGGAGAAATGCGGGTCAGCGCAAGCCGCGGAACCCCGTTCGCCAGGACACGGCGTACGTGGGACAGCGCATTGACACCAGTCGGTGGTGCCCAAGAATGGCCCTGATGCGCGGGCTCTCCCCGCGCATCTGGGGCGCGCCGGGTCCGCGCGCCCCAGATGCCCCTCGGGGGGCGAGAGCAGGGAGGGCCTGATGGGCGCGACCGCGGAGAAGACGATCCATTTCGCCGGCAAGACGATGGGCGGCCACCGCCACGTCTGCGCGTTCTTCGACACGCCGGAGGAGGAATACGGGGTCACGCTTCCGTTCGTGAAGGAAGGCATCCAGCGGTCCGAGTACGGGTTCCACATCGTCGATCCAGCGCTCCGCTCGGATTATGTCGGGCGCATCGAGGGCGCGGGAATCCCCGTCACGGCGCTGGAGCGGGCCGGGCAGTTCGAGGTGCGCAGTTGGGAGGAAGCCTATCTGCGCGGCGGGAGCTTCGACAAGAACGCCATGCTCGCGCTTCTTGAAGGAGTGCTGAAGAACGGCAAGGCCCGGGGATTCCCCCTCACCCGTCTTGTCGCTCACATGGAATGGGCGCTGGAAGACCGGCAGGGCGTGGACGACCTGGTCGAGTACGAGACCCGCCTCAACTTCTTCCTGCCGAAGTACCCGGACCCGGTGATTTGCACCTATTCGACCTCCAGGTTCGGCGGCGGGGTCGTGATGGACATCCTGCGGACGCATCCGGTCGTGATCATCGGGGGAGTCCTCCAGGAGAACCCGTTCTACGCACCACCCGAGGAGTTCCTGAGGGAGTTGCATGAGCGAAACGGGTCTGCGCGACACTGACGCGCGGGGGTTCATGTCGGCCGAAGAAGGCGCAGGGGTGCGCGCCTTGCGCGCTCAACTGCGCAATCTGACCGCGTTGCTGGCGCTCCCGATCCTTTGGAAGGAGAAGCACCCGGAGCGCATCGCCGGGGACCTCCTCGAGGTCGTCACCAGCCTGCTGCGGCTCGAGTGCGCCTACGTCCGGCTGAGCGGCCCCTTCGGAGCGCCCGCGCTCGATGGTTGCCGGCCGTTCGGAGCCGACGCTTTCTCCGGGATTGCCCGCGCGCTGGCCTATGCCCCTCTGGACGAGGACGGCCTGCCGGTCGGCGGCATCCCCGCGGCCGGCGGTCTGGGCCTCACGCGCGTCGACCAGCGGTTCCCCGACGAGACGGTCGTCCTGGTGGCGGGCTCCAGGCGTCCAGGATTTCCTCTGCAAGAGGAGAGCTTCCTCCTCCGCGTCGCCGTCGAGCAGGCAGCAATCGCGGTGCACGGGGCCCGGCTCCTCGCGCGAGAGCAGGAGAGGCGCGCGGAGATCGAGCTTCGCGCGGCGCAGATGGCCTTGGCCGGCGACATCGGGGCGACCATCGCCGCCGCGAGCGACCTCACCAGCATGCTGCAGCTCTGCGCCAAGGCCCTGGCCGCGCATCTCGGCGTCGCCTACAGCGCAATCTGGACGATGGAGGAGCGCGAGAAGGTGCTCGCGATGCGTGCCTGCGCCGGCAGGTACTCGCTGGTGGAGGGCAGGCAGCGTCAGATCCCGCTGGGCGCGTTCAGGGTCGCCTCCCTCGCCCGGGAACGCCGCCCGTACTTGACCAACGACCTCCAGAACGACCCCTGGCTCAGCGATCGGGACTGGGCCCGGAGCGAGCGCCTGATGGGCTTCGCCGGGTATCCGCAGCGTTCTTTTCGCGAACAAGGCCGCCGATGGGGTGTTGGGCGCGACGAATCCTGGCGCCTCGATGACGGTGAGCGAGGCCCGCCCGGAG
>DASQBG010000003.1:0-5647 GCA_035635335.1 Myxococcales bacterium
TCGAGCTTGGCACCGCGCTTGATCGCCGCGCGCAGGATGTTGCGGCCGATCCTCCCGAAGCCGTTGATCGCGATGCGAGCCATGAAACCTCCCTGGAGTGGGGCTACATAGGCCGCGAGATCCGGAGCGTCAAGCGAACGCCCTGCGCGATTTCAGCGCCGAAAACACAACGGGCCCCCGAGGAGAGAGGGGGCCCGTCGTCCGGCAGCAAGGGGTCGTCCGTCGACCCTACGCAGCTCCCTTCACTGCCTCGCGCCGCTCCTTCTGCAGATCCTGGGTGATGAGCTCGATCAGCTCGGTCGAGAGCGTGAGCAGCTGGCGGGGCGTGTATCCGCTCGAGCGAAGCTCCTTGTAGAAGGACCTGGCCAGGATGCGGGCCCCTGCGGACCGATCCAGCGCGACGGAGCTCTTGCCGTCTGTCGTTGGAGTTTGCGGGGCGAGCTTTTCCGACACGGTGCACCTCGCTCGAGGGGAAGCAGCAGCGTTTGCGAGTTGCAACCTGCCTGCCGACTTTACGATTCCTGACATTTCAACCACTTACGCGCCACAATGCAAGTCGCACCGCGGCGCGGTGCGAAGCGCGCCACGCGATTTCGGGACCAATGGCGTGTGCACTGCGCAACACGATTCGCACCGCGCCGCGGCAATGCGGGCAGGCGCCCGCTTGCCTCTCCGCGGCGGCATCTCCACCCTGCCCCGCGGATGAAGCTCTTGGTGCGCCACGCGGGCGGCGAGCTGACGGTCGGGAGCCAGAAGGAGTTCCTGCTCCTCTGGCAGCGTGGCGTGATCGCCGCCGACGACATGGTGCGTCGGGAGGGCCAGGAGCGCTGGACCGCGGCAAGCGAGCTGCCCTGGATCCACGGCATGCGGATGGAAGCGCGGAAGGACTCGCGCCGCCTGCTCTGGCTGACCCTGGTCTTGATGCTGGCCGGGCTCGCAGCCGCGATCTGGATCCAGGGACACGCCCCGCAAGTCGCCAGGCACGTCGGTCAGCGGCCACCCGGAGCCGTGCGCGCCGTCCCCCGATAGCTGGTAGAAGGTCCGCCATGGCCAAGGCGACCTGGGAGGGCAGGGAGTGCGACGTGCGCGTCGACTCCGACCTCGAGAGCAACTGGAGCGTGAGCATCCTCTCGGGCGAGTTCGATCCGGTGAGCCTCATCCAGCGCCCCGCCGCGCCGGTGATCATCAAGGTGCGCGCGAAGACGCGCTGGCTGGCGCTGGATCAGGGCCTCCGGTCGCTGAAGGCCCAGGGAAAGATCGCCGACTTCACCCTGGAGGCGCGGCCGGCCGAGGAGATCGCCGCGGAGGAAGCCGAGAAGGCGAAGAAGAAGGGCGGCGCGAAGGTGGAAGTCGAGGAAGAGGCTTGACACAGGGGACACCATTTCATGGTGTCCCATCCGCGAACACTGCATGCAGCCGTTCCAGCGCACCGCGGCGGTCTTCGACATCGACGACTCGCTGCTCGACGGCAACGCGGGCACCATCTTCACCTGGTTCCTCTATTCCAACCGCGAGATGGCCCCGCAGGTCCGCAGCCAGGTGCCGAGGGCGCTCTACGACTACGCGCGCAAGCGGCTCAGCGAAGCGGACATGGTCGCGCTGGGCAGCAAGTGCCAGCAGGGCATCCGCGCCGACAAGCTGCGCGAGCTGGCGCGCCGCTGCTTCGACAAGCACATCAAGAAGCGCATCACGCAGCAGGGGTTGCGGGCGGTGCGCCGGCACCTGCTCTCCGGACATCTAGTGGTCGTCGCCTCGGGCTCGCCGCAGATCATCATCGACGAGGTGGGCCGTTTCCTCCACGCCCACGAGGCCATCGGCACGCGGGCGTTGATCAAGGACGGCGTGGCGAGCGACGAGCTGGTGCCGCCCATCGTCTTCAAGGAGGGCAAGCGCGAGCGGGTGAAGGAGGTCATCGCCCGGCACGGGATCGACATCTCGCGCAGCTACCTCTACTCGGACAGCGTCGCCGACACGCCGCTGCTCGAGGAGGTCGGCCACCCCGTGGTGGTGAACCCCAAGCCCGCCTTCAGGGGCGAAGCGCTGCGTCGCGGCTGGGAGGTGGCCGAATGGAAGGGCCGCTGGAAGACCGAGCCCGACGCCGAGGACCGCATCGGCGACGAGTGGCTCAGCTGGGAAGGGTGACCTACTTGTCGACGGTGAAGCCCGAGTCGGCGATGGCCTTCTCTAGATCTGCGCGCTTGGCCTTCGCGTCGTCGTAGGTGACCTTCACTTCCTTCTTGTTCTTGTCGGCGACCGCCGTGCTCACGCCCTTCACGTCCTTGAGGGCGGCCTCGGTCTTGGCCGAGCACCCGGCGCAATGCCAGCCGGACACTTTCAGCGTCTCGGTCTTGTCGGCGGCGAGCGCGGTTCCGGAGAGTCCGGCGGCGAGCGCGAAAGCGAAGAGCTTCTTCATGACGTCCCTCCAGAGATTCGTGAACCGCGCGAGCATCCAGGCAGGCGGCGCGCCTGTCAACAAGCCAGTCGAGGGCATTGGACGTCCCCGCCCGGCCGTTGATTCAGGCCGGCAGCCGGAGGGCCCGGCGGGCATTGTCGGTCGTCGCCCGCTCGACCTCCGCCAAGGGGAGCCCGCGCAGGTCGGCGAGCTTCGCGGCGGTCAGGCGAACGTAGGAGGGCTCGTTCCTCTTGCCGCGGTGCGGCACGGGCGCGAGGAACGGGCAGTCCGTCTCGACGAGCAGCCGGTCCAGCGGGATGCGCGCCGCCGCATCGCGCAGGGCATCGGCGGCCTTGAAGGTGAGCACGCCGCTCAAGCTGATGTGCAAGCCCAGAGCGAGGTAACGCTCCGCCGCGGTCCAGTCCCCGGTGAAGCAGTGGATGACTCCGCCCTCCGGCCCCAGCTCGCGCTCGAGGATGGACGCGGTGTCCAGGTCCGCCTCGCGGGTATGCACCACGAGCGGCTTGCGGAGCGACTTGGCCAGCCGGGCCTGCGCCGCGAACACCTCCCGCTGCACCTCGCGCGGCGACCGATCGTAGTGGTAGTCGAGCCCGCACTCGCCCACCGCCACGCAGTCCGGGTCGCGGCAGAGGACCTCCAGCTCGCGCAGGTCCGCCGGCGTGGCGCGCGCGGCGTCGTGTGGATGGATGCCCGCGGTCGCGCTGAGGAACGTCCGGTCCGTGCGGGCAAGCTCGAGCGCGTCGCGCGCTGCCGCCATGCCGGCGCGCGTCCCGGGGCGATGCTCGTCGGCCTCGCGCCACTGGCCCACCACCACGACGTGCACGAGCCCCGCCTCGCGGGCGCGCCGCAGCGTGGCGGGGAGGTCGTCGCCGTATTCGGCGAAGTCGAGGTGGGCGTGGGAGTCGATGAGAGGCACGGGTCGGAGGCGGAGGTCGAGTCGAGGAGGATCAGGTCGAGGTCAAGTTCGGGTTCGGGGTCGAGGTCGGGTTAGATCGAGGTCGGGGTCGGGTTCTCGGTCGCGGTCGCGGTCGCCGTCGCTTCCGCCCGGATCGACGCGATCTCCGCGAGCAGCTCCTTCGACAGTGGCCCGAGCTCGCCCGGCTGGTCCGCGAGCCCGCGCAGGGCCGCGATCGCGGCCGGCGACCCGATCTCCGCCAGGCCTTCCGCCGCGTCCATGCGCAGATCCTCGGGCTCCTCCGCGGAAGTCGCTACGGCGAGCAGGCGCTCCTCGGCCCCGGTCGCGCCGAGGCGCCCCAGCGCGCGCAGCGCCGCGCCGCGCGCGGGCTCCCCCTCGGACGCGGCAAGCTCTTCGAGCGCGGGCGCCGCCTCGGCCACGCCGAGCCGTCCCGCCCACTCCGCCGCGATCGGCCGGTCGTCCCCGTCCGCGGCGATGCGTTCCACCAGGTGCGCCGCTCCGCGCGAATCGCCCAGCCGCGCCAGCACGGCAGCGGCGAGCGTGCGGTCCAGCTCGCCCAGGGACTCGTCCTCGAACAGCTCCGCGAGCCCGGGCAGCGCTCCCGGATCGCCGAGCGTCAGGAGCGCCGAGAGCGCCTCCTGGCGCCGGTACTCCTCGCGCAGCGCGGCGACGAGCTGCGGCACCGCCGCCGGGTCCCGCTGGTCGCTGAGCGCGCAGGCCGCCGCGAACCGCATCGGCTCCTCGGCGGAAGCGAGCAACGCCCTCACCTGCTCCCGCGCGGCCGGCCCGGGCAGCCGCGCCGCCGTCCACACCGCGGCGGTGCGCACCTGGGCGGCGCGGTCGGCCAAGAGCAAAAGGACCGCGCTCGCGTGCTTCTCGAGGTTCTCGGGCTTGCGCATCATCCGGACGGCGCCGAGCGCGGCGATGCGCACCTGCGGCTCCGCATCCTCCAGCAGACCCTCGAGCCGCCCGACGATCGCCTCCGCGGCCTGCACGTCCCCCGCGCGCCATCGGTCGACCAGAGCGCGCGCGGCGTCCACTCGCGCCGCTCCGTCCGGCCCGCCGAGCGCCTCGGCCAGCTCGTCCACGGTCTCCGGAACGGGTCCGGAGGCGGTGGTCCCCGACTCGTCCTGTCGAGGAGCCTTCTTGATCCAGGAGAAGAGCCCCATCACTTCACCTTCGATCCCGGCGCCACTTCCTCGCCGACCTCGACCACCGTCAGCCCGCGCGGGCCGCCGGATGCGAACAGCACCATCCCGTGGGACTCGACGCCCCGCAGGGGTTTCTTCGGCAGGTTCGCGACGACCGCGACGGTCCGGCCGACCAGCTCCTCTGGCCGGTAGGCCTGCGCCACCCCGCTCACGATGGTGCGCGGCGCACTCTCGCCGAGGTCGATGGTCAGCTTGAGCAGCTTGTCGGCCTTGGGCACTTTCTCGGCCGCGAGGACCTTGCCGGCGCGGAGGTCGATCTCGGCGAACCGATCGATCGAGATCTCCGAGGTCCAGCCCGGGGTCGAGGTCGAAGTCGGCGGCGCGGTCGAGTTGGGGGTCGAGGTCGGCGGCGCGGTCGGGGTCCCGGTCGAGGCGGGGGTCGAGGTCGGGTTCGACGTCGCGGTCCGGGTCGAGCTCGACGCGTCCGCAGGCGTCTCGGCGGCCACGAAGCGCGAGGTGAGCTTGCGCACGTCCTCGTCCTCCATCCTGCGCACCAGCGGCCTGGGCTCGCGGATGGTCCCTTCCTCGAGGGGCTTGTGGCTCGTCACGGCCGGCAGCGGCGCCCCCGTCTGCTCCACGATGCCTTGCGCGAACCGCGGAACGACCGGCTCCAGCATCGCCGCGACGACCCGCGCCAGGTTCACCGCCAGCGTCAGCTCGCGCCGCGCGGTCTCCGGATCGGTGACGATCGTCTTCCACGGCTGCTTGCGCTGCAGCCGCTCGTTCGCTGCCGCCGCGAGCCCCAGCGCAGCCTGCACCGCCGCGCGCGAGTCGACCCGCAGGTAGGCCTGCATCGCGTTCGCCCGCGCCAGGCTGGCCTCGGTCCAGAGGGCGACCGCTTCCGAGTCCCCCGGGAGGAGTCCCAGCCTGCCGGACAGGCTCTTCCAGAGGATGGACAGGGCACGGTTCGCCAGGTTTCCGACCGTGTTGAGCAGCTCGCCGTTCACGCGGTTCTTCATCTCCGCGATCGACAGGTCGATGTCGCTCGGCGACGGTCCCAGGTTTGCGGCGAAGTAGTAGCGCAGCCACTCCGGGTCGAGGCCGGCGTCCAGGTACTCGCGCGCATTGATGAAGGTGCCGCGCGACTTGGACATCTTCGCGCCCTCG
>DASQBG010000004.1:0-4055 GCA_035635335.1 Myxococcales bacterium
CAGGGTGCCGATCAGCACGTCCGCGCGCCCGCCGGTGACCTCCTCGGTGCCGCGCCCGGTGGTGCCGAACCCGCCCACGCCGTGCGAGTCGTCCACCACCAGCACGCAGCCGCGCGGGAAGCGCGGATCGTACTTGCGGCACAGCTCGGCGATGCGATCGACCGGCGCGTGGTCTCCGCGCATGCTGAACACGCCGTCCGTGATCACCAGAGCGCTTTCCGCCTGTCCCAGCGACTCCTCGAGGCGCTGCTCCAGGGCGCGCAGGTCGAGGTGCCCGTACACCTTCCGCGCCTTGTGCGGGGCGAGCTTCATGCCGTTGACGATGCAGTTGTGGTTCAGCTCGTCGGAGACGAGCACCGTCTCGGGCGATCCGAGGCTGAAGAGCACGCCCGCGACCGCCGTGTAGGCGGAGCCGGCCAGCATGCATGCGGGCCGGCCATGGAAGTCGGCCAGCGCCTGCTCGAGCCTGACGTGCGGCTCGTACGTGCCGCTGATGAACCGCACCGCGCCCGGACCCACGCCGTACGCGCCCGAGGCGCGCTCCTCCGCCTTGATCAGCTCGCGCCGCAGCGAGAGCCCGAGGTAGGAGTTCGAGTTCATCCGGATGAACTCGCGCTCGCCGAATCCCTGGAGGACGAAGCGGGGGCCCCGGCCGCCTTGCGCCGGCTTCACGCCCACCACCACGTGCTCCTCGCCTTTCGCGATGCCCGCTCCGTCGAGGTGGGCGAGCTGTGCTTTCAGGTCCTCGAGCAGCTTCTGCAGCGGCATGGTGTCCTCAATGAAGCTTCTGCAACATGTCGTCGACCATCGCGTCCAGGCCGTAGCGCGGCGCCCAGTGCCACTCTTCGCGCGCAGCGCTGTCGTCGATCGACTCCGGCCAGGAATCGGCGATGGCCTGCCGCCGGGGATCGACCGCGTACTCGATGTGGAATGCGGGAAGGCGCTTCTTGATCGCTTCCCCGATCTCGGCAGGCGTGAAGTCCAGGGCGCCCAGATTGTACGCGTTGCGGTGGATGAGCCGCGAGGGCTCGGCTTCCATCAGCTCGATCATCGCCCGGATGGCGTCCGGCATGTACATCATCGGCAGCCGCGCGTTCGCGCGCAGGTAGCAGGTGTACACGCCGTGCAGCAGCGCCTGGCGGAAGATGTCCACGGCGTAGTCGGTGGTCCCGCCGCCCGGCTCGGTCTGGTAGGAGATCAAGCCGGGAAACCGCAGCCCGCGCGTGTCCGTCCCGAACCGGCGGTGGTAGTCCTCGCACAGCATCTCGCCCACTACCTTGGTGACGCCGTACATGGTGGTGGGCCGCTGGATGGTGACCTGGGGAGTCCGCCGGCGCGGCGTGTCCGGTCCGAAGGCCCCGATGGAGCTGGGAAAGAACAGGGCGCACTTGTATTGCCGGGCCGCCTCTAGCACGTTGACCAGCCCGTTCACGTTCAGCTGCCAGGCCTGGAGGGGCCGTTGCTCGCCGGTGGCGGAGAGAAGCGCGGCCAGGTGGTAGATGGCGTCGACGTGGTGGATCTGCATCACCCGCGTCAGGTGGTGCGGATCCATGCAGTCCACGAACTCGAAAGGACCGCCGTCGCGCAGGGCGATGTCGGTCGGCATGCGCACGTCGCTCGCCACCACCGCCTCGCCGCCGTAGCGCTCGCGCAGGGCGAGTGTCAGCTCCGACCCGATTTGCCCCACCGCGCCAGTGACCAGGACCCGCTTCATCGATGCTCCATGCCGGAAGAAAGCGGCACTCCATAGCAGGTCGCGCCGCCGTTGTGCAGGGGTTCGCGCGCCGGCCGTCGATCGCCCGTCTTCAGCCTCCTGCCTCGGCAGGGAGCCGCTGGGAGAAGCGGGCGTAGAGCGTCAGATCGTAGGCGATCTTGAGCGCGCCGGCGCAGATCAGCGGCCAGCCGAGCGGGCTGGCTTGGAGCAATGCGCCGGCCAGGAGCGGCCCGATCGCCGAGGCCAGGCTGCGGGGCACGTTCGTGACGCTCGCCGCCGCCGCTCGCTCCTCGCGCGGCACCATGGCCATCACGTAGGCCTGCCGTGCCGGGACGTCCATCTGCGAGAGCATCGCCCGGAGCAGCAGGAAGAAGGCCGCGAGCGGCAGCGTGGGCATCACTCCCGCGAGCAGCAGAAACGCGTTGGCCGGCAGGTGCGTGTACACCATGGTCCGCACGTGACCGATGCGGGCGGCGATGCGCGCCGAAACGAGCTGCGAGATGGCGCCGAGCAAGTTGACCGCGAAGAAGATGGCGGCCGCCGTGCTCACCGAAAGGCCGAAGCGCCTGAACAGCCAGAGGGCGACGATGGACTGCACCACGAACCCGCCCCCGAACGCGTCGAGGGAGAAAAGGGCCGCCAGCTGCAGGACGACCCCGCGCGACTTCTGCAGCGGCGCCGTGCGGACGGACGGGGACGGCTCGAGCGACGGAGAGAGCTTCCGATAGGCCAGTGCGCTGGCCGCTCCCAGCGCTGCATAGACGAGGAATGCGGTGCGTTCGGCCTGCGCCGCCGCTCCCGGCACGATCGCATCCGGGAGGCCCGCGGCAAGCGATCCGAGCGCGCCGGCGAATGCGCCGGCGAGGTTGTACCAGGCGAACAGGCTGGTCCGGTCGCGCGCCGCCGCCGATTCGGCGAGCACCGCCTGCTCGGTGGGCAGGAACAGCGTGACGTCGCCGGACGACGGGTTCAGCGTGCCGAGGAACGCGACCGCGAGCAGCGGCCAGAACCCGGTGGCGAGGTAGAACGCCACGCCCGTCGCGCACATCAGGGCCGACGAGGCGAGCAGCACGGTCCTCCGCGGGTGGCGGTGGCCGAGCAGTCCTACCGACAGCAGCAGGAATGCCGATCCGAACAGGGTTGCGGTGGCGATGGCCCCGATCTGCACCGGCGTGAAGCCGAGACGCGACAGGTAGCTCGCGAGCAGGACGCTCGCGAGCCCGTCCGCGAATCCCCGCGCGGCCCGCGTCCCGATCAGCCGCGCTGCATCGGGCGACGCGCTCGGCGGCAAGAGGCGGATCATGGGGAGACGAGGAAATCGGCCGCGAACGCCGCCGCGGCGGCGTACATGAGCGGGTGCACTTCGCGCGCCTTGCCCAGCAGGATCTGTACCGCGACATAGGTGAGGAACCCGTAGCCGATGCCGTGCGAGATCGAATACGTGAGCGGGATGGTGATCAGCAGCACGAAGGCGGGAAGGGCGGTGGGGAGGGCGCGGAGGTCGATGCGCGCGATCTGCTGCGTCATCAGGAAGCCTACGACGATCAGGGCAGGCGCCGTCGCCGCCGCGGGGACGATCCCGGCGATGGGAGTGGCGAAGATCGCCAGCGCGAACATCGCGGCCACCACCACCGAGTGCAGCCCCGTGCGCGCGCCTTCGGCCACTCCCGCCGCGGACTCGATGTAGCTGGTCACCGAGCTGGCCCCGAAGAGGCCCCCGACGGCGGCGGCGACCGAGTCGATGCTGAGCAGGCGCCGGAGCCGTGGGATCTCGCCGTTCGCATCCGTGAGCTGCGCTTCCTCCGCGATGGCCGTGCTGGTGCCGATGGTATCGAAGAAGTCCACCAGCAGCACGGCGATGAAGAGCGGGAGCAGGTGGAGCGAGAGCGCTCCGCGCAGGTCCGCTTGCCCGAAGGTGTCGAAGTGCGGGATCGACAGCCAGGAGCCCCGGGGGAGGGAGGCGACGCCCGAAACCAGCGACGCCACGGTCCCAAAGCCGATGCCGATCAGGATCGCGCCCTTCACCCGGCGCGCCATCAGCGCCGCCATCACCAGCAGGCTGACGAGCGCGATCGCGGTCTCCGGATGGCGCAGCGAGCCGAAGGTCACCGGCGGCAGCGTCAGTTTGGCGCCGGTCGCGAGCACCTCGATGGTCCCGGGCGGCACGATCACCAGCCGCGCATTCACCAGTCCGATGAACGCGATGAAGAGGCCGATCCCGACACCGATCGCCCGCCGCAGGTCCCTGGGAATTGCGCGCATCAGGCCTTCGCGCAACCCGACCAGCACCAGGACCAGCATGGTGAGCCCGTCGAGCACCACCAGCCCCATCGCCGTCCGC
>DASQBG010000005.1:0-21966 GCA_035635335.1 Myxococcales bacterium
CGCGGGGGTTCGCCTGGACGCGGAGTTCTCGCCTACGAAAATACCCCCCGGGGGTTCCCGCGCGGGAGAACTACCGGGGGGTAGTGCTAGCTATCGGGACGTAGTGTAGGTGTGTCTAAACGACACGTCCGCAAAACGGACAAGTGGACCCGCGGCACGCCGGCGTGGGTGCAGCCCGGCATCAAGCTCATCACCGGTTCCTGCGCTGTTGCTCCTCGATCGACCTCGCCAGGTGCTCGGCGGCTCGCGCGTCCCGTTCCGCCTGGCGGCGGGCCGCTTCCTCGCGCCGCTCCTGCTCGCGCTGCGCGCGCTCCTGGGCTTCCTGCTGTTCCCGCCGAGCCCGCTCCTCGGCTTCACGCTGGCGCTGCTCGCGGGCCTGGTCCTCGATCTGTCGCTGCCGGGCCAGCTCCTCGTCGCGAGCGCGCTGCTCCGCGCCCCAATCTGGCATCAGTTCGGGTTGGGGTCGAGCTGGCCGGGACTCGGCGGGTCATCGTCGTCCGGTCCGTCACCGTTCGGCTTGGGGTCGGGATTCGGGTTCGTCATCGTACCACCTCTCGTACTGTCGATTCAGGCACGGGTCGCTACCGGCCCCGCGGCGGCCACTGGCGTCCGTTCTCGCGAGTCTCGATCCGCTTCCAGCCGTCGTGCAGCTTCAGCGCGTGCTTGCACGCCTTGCCGGAGCATCGGTGCTCGCGGACGTGGTTCAGGTACGCCGCCTGGGCGTCGCGCTCGGTCACAGCGAGAGCCTCAGCGGCTCGGCGGAGCACTGTGGACAACCCGTGCATGATGTGTTCATTCTACCACCTCATTTCAGGCCGCTTCGACCGATATGACCCATGCAGGGGCCTCTTCAGTGTACCGCTTGCGCATCGTGGCCGCCACGATTTGCCCGTCGTCCCGGTAGGCGACGCCGTTCAGTGCATCGCTGACCAATTTGGCCAAATTGTCCCAATCAGGCCGCCCGCATGGGCATTCCGGGGCAGATGGCCTCAATCCACGCTTCCCGTAATGACCCGCCGGTCGGGCCAGATGAGCGGTGACGGTCAGAATGACCGGTCCCGTGAACGGTTCCGGGCCGACCTGAGCGATCCAGGCGTCTCGTATGCGCCCCTCGGCGCGCTCGGTGGCCCGGGGCGTGTACGTGTGCCCGTTGGTGAAGCGGGGCCGCGCCTTGGCGACCGGCGCGTCCATGACGATGATCTGGGGCATGTGCAGCTCTCCGTGTCGCGCCGTCCACCCGGCGCGGGAGGGCTATGGTAGCGCGTCAGGCGCCGCGCAGGGCCGCCTCGATGCGCACCAGGGCCGCTGCCGCGTCCGTGAGGAGCTGGGCCTGAGCCGTCGTCAGTCCGCCGCCCACCGGGATCGCGTCCAGCTTGGCCTGGATGGCGGTCAGCCGCGCGGAGAGGCCCGGCTTGGTCGGAGCCACGACCACGCCGTTCACGACCTCCTGGGTCACCTGGGTCAGGTAGTCGCCCAGCCACGACGGCGCCGCGGCCCAGATCCGGTTGATGTCGTCGTTGGTGAGCGCCACGTCCCCTCCTCCTATCCACCCGTCGTCCAGGATGATCGACTCATCGTAGTGGCCGCCCGTCCGGTTCGACCCCTTCCACTGCACGGCCACGGCGCCGCTCGTGCCCGTCGTGGTCCCGTCCAGGGTCGCCGCCCACCAGTCGAAGGGGCGGCCGCCCATGGCCTGACGCACAGCTGCGATGTCCGAACGGTTGCAGTAGATCGTGGGTCGCCGCCGGCCCGCCCGCCGGAAGCGGTCCGCCCAGCCAGGGGTGTCGCCAGGGGCCGCGTCGCCGCGCTCGACGTCCAGGACATCCCCGGCATGGGCCGCGTTCACCACGATCACGAGAGCTGGGATGCCGGCCCGCTCGAAGCGGACCCAGTCCGCCGAGCTCCACGCGTACCGCCCATCGCCGTAGCCGCCCGCCGCTGCCAGCCCCTCGAGCGGGATATCGGCCGCCGTCGTGCTGTCGCGCAGGACGCCGCTCACTGGCGCGTGAACCCGTAGGTGCCGAAGATCGTGGAGCCCGCGGGCCCGGTCACCAGGGTCCCCACGAGCGCGTTGCCGGCCGTCAGCGGCCGGCCCCGCCCATCCCAACTCACCGGCGGCCCGGCGCCGACCGCGGTGACGAAGACAACGAAGAAGTCGGCCACCTTGGCGCCGCCCGCCGAGGGCCCGTCCCAGAGATCCACTTCCCAGGTCGCTCCTGCGTTCGTGTTCACCTCGACGTCGTGCAGGTAGATGGTTTGCCCGGCGACGCCGGGCACGATCGTGAAGTCGGTGTTCAGCGCGCCCGGCGCGACCCGCGTCGTCGCCGAGCTGGCAGCGGCCTGCCAGGGAGCCGGCGTGGCCAGGGCCTCGGAGACGGCAAGGAGCTCGGCGCCCGTGGAGGCCTCCACGGTGGTCGGCAGCGGCGCCGCCGGGGCGGCGGACCAGGCGAGCACGTAGATGGCACAGGCCGACGCGCCGCGTGCGGTCACGCTAACGCGGATCGACGTGTCGGCGGGGCCCAGGGGGACGGCGAAGAGGGCCTGGCCGCTGAACGGGAAGGCCCAGGAGCCCACGAGGTCGCCCGACTGGATGCCGGTGAAGCTGACCGCCAGCGGGCCCTGTCCGTCGCCCACCAGGGCGTCGAGCTGCCAGCCCACGGCCACAGTGCCGGTGGGGACGCTGATGGCCACGTTGGCGTTGCCGCCAGCCGCCACGGGGATGCGCTGGAGCACGATGGCCGTGCTGGCGGTGTCCACCGCGATCGTGTTCGGCTGGGGCACGTACGAGAGCAGAATCTCGTCAGGGGTGCCTGACTTGCCGGTGACGGCGCCGATGATGGTCGCGGCTGGTGGCCCGCCGGTGACGGTGATCGCCACCGTCTCGCCGTCCTGGATCAGCTCGGGCCCGAGCGTGACGCGCCGGCCCCGCCCGTAGGTGATGGCGGTCCCGCTGACCAGGATCGCCCACTCCGCCGGCCCCGACGTGGAGAGCGAGACTTTGAGGGCGTGCCATTCCCCCGTCCCGGGCAGCTTCACCGACATGGAGGCGTTGCCGTTGGCGTCGATGACGCCGGTGACGTCCTGGCGGAACGGCCTCACGGCGTCTCCGGCGGCAGCGAGCGCTGCAGGTTCGAGCGCAGCCGCGTGCGCTCGGCGCCGGTCACCGGCGAGGGCGCCGGCTTGCGCTGGGGACGAGCCCTCGGGGCCCGGCGGACCAGACGCCCGACGTCGGCCTGCAGCACCGCGGTGCTCTTGCCGCGGATGCCGTAGCCGACGATCAGCAGGCCGCCCATGAGCATGCCCGCGCCCAGCACCACCTGGCCGCCCTGGACGAACTTCACGCCGGCCGCGTTCATGGCCTGGACCATGTCCCAGCCGACCCCGCGCGGATCCAGGGGCCCGTACGGGTTGGCCGCCTCTCCGGACGCACTGAGCAGGTCAGCAGTGCCGCCCAGGAGCAGGGACGAGGGATCCACGTCCGTACCGTACCGCCCGATGCCCAGCGGCGTCTTGCTGTCCAGGGGTCGGACCTCGAAGTGCAGGTGGGGCCCCGTGGAGTTCCCGGTGCTGTCGGTGGCGCCGAGCTGCATGCCGCTGCGCAGCTGCTCGCCGTCGCTGACGAAGCGCTGGCGGAGGTGGCCCAGCAGCACGCCCTGGCCGTTGTCCAGCAGGAGCACGAGCGCAGTCCCGTAGCCGCCCGGGTTGTCCAGGGCGCGCGCGGTCCCGCCCAGCCCCGCCGGCAGCGTCAGCACGGTCCCGCTGTCGCAGCCGACGTCCACGCCGGCGTGCCAGTGCGTGTGGCCGTGGCCCTCGGGCTCGCCGCTGTAGTCGGTGGTCCCGTAGCCCTGCGTCACCTCCCACGTCCCGGGGAACCAGGGCGACGTGATTCGCGTCCCCACCACGCTCTGCCCGGCCAGGCTTTGGCGGACCTGGACGTTGGCCAGCGTCGCCACCGACCCGCCCAGGTACTGGCGGTAGGCGCCGTTCTGGAAGGTCGTCCAGGGGTGGAAGTTGCTCCAGCCGTTGGAGATGGCGCGGGCTGCTCGGGCTGCGCACTGCGGGTCCTCGGCGCAGCCCTGGGAGACGTCGGGATGGGCGGGTAGGTGGATCTGCCAGAGCCCGAACGAGGTCCCCTGGTCCCCGACCGCGTCCGTGCGCCCGCCGCTCTCCGCCATCGCGATCGCTGCCGCCGTGGCCGTGTCTCCGGGCCCGGCCTGGGCGGCCAACTCCTCGATCTGCTGCTGCGTGAGCTGCACTACAGGGCCTTGACCACGCCCCGGGCCGCTGCGTTCACGCCCCGGCCCAGCTCGCCGGCCGGTACGCGCTGCCCGAGCACCAGGACCAGGCCCACGGCGCCGAGCGTGATGCCCAGGACGACCTGGCCACCCGCGAGCAGCAGGTTGGTAACGCCGCTGAGGTCCGGAATTCCGGACCTCAGATCGGGCAGATGGAACGAGGGCAGAGAGGGGAGGGCTGGGACCGAGGGCGGCACCGGCGAGGGGCCGGGCTGGGGGCTGGGGGTCCCAGTATTGCCGCTGCCGGGGCGCCCGGGGCCCGTGGCCGGATTCGGCCCGGGCTGGGGGTTGGGGCCGCCTACGCGCTGGTAGAGGCGGTGCGTCCGGGCCGGGGAGACGACGCGGCGACCCTGTCCGTATCGGACCACATCACGCCGCCGGCTCGTCAGGGAGGTCCGAACGCATGATCGCTTGCCACTCCCGCGAAACTGAACTGCGTGTTGCGCGGTATACCCCCACCCTGTACGCGTAGAGCTGGGCCCGGCCGGCGCGGACCAGGCGCACGCGGACACCGGGGAAGAGCACGAGCAGGAAGCCGGCGCACACCGCCACGTAGGCGCCGACCATGACCAGGCGGGCGGCGACCTCGATCCTGTCAGCCACCGAAGAGCCCGAACCAGATCAGCGCCAGGCCGACCACGTAGAAGGCCACCATCTGCGTGCGTCGCTCCGGGCTCTGGAACCAGTCCACGAAGGACGGCGACAGACCCAGGATCACGAACCCGGCCATGCCCAGGAGCTTGCGCCCCTCGTTCACTGGAGCGTCCGCGAGAGCGGCCCGGCCGGGGAGATGATCCCCAGCCGAGCCCACTCGCCCCCCACCAGGGCTGTCAGCTCCCACGGCTCGACGCCGTGACGCACCGACTCCTCGCGGATGCGCAGCCCGATCTGTCGTGCCGCTTCAGGGGTCCCAGCGGCGGCCAGCGGCGCCAGCTCCTCAGCCAGCTTGCCGAGCGCAGCCGGCGGCATCACAGGACCCGGATCCAGCCCGTGGGCTGGGGGTTCAGCATCATCAGGCGGGCCGGGTGCACGCCGGCCTGCTTGGCGACGCGGATCACCTCGCGCGTGTGGTTGGGAGCTCCGCCGACCGCCGCCACGAAGTGCGGGTAGCGGTGATGCTCGGTCACCAGGGGGTGGTGCGGCGCCATCAGCGTGCTCGAGCGGCTCCCGATCGCCGCCGGCCCGCCCACGCGCGCGGGCCCACCCTGGGCGGCATCGATGATGGCGTCCACGCCCGACACGTAGCCGCCCTTGTAGGGGATCCAGTAGTCGGACTGGGCCACGCCGACATCGATGCGCTGCCCCTGCACCGGGTCGCCGCCAGCCGTGAACTGCGTCCCGAAGGGCACGTATCCGAGCACGCCGCCCTGCTGGTTAGGCTGGGCGTAGATCGGGATGTTGGCCGTGTCGGGCGGCTCGAACCCCCACGGCTTCGAGCGCGCCTTGTACTTGCGGCTCGTGTCCGAGGTCGTGCTCGCGGGCGGCCCCGGCCCGGCCGACTGCAGCCCCTGAGCGAAGCCGAGCCCATAGGTGGCGTCCGGCCCCGGCGTGGCCGTGGCGCCCGTCTTGGCCGTGCTGGCGGTCCCCTGGCGGCCCCGGAGCAGGAACCAGGCGCCGATCGCCGCCGCCCCCGCCCACGCGTAGCCGGGCAGGGGTCCGTACTTGCGGGTCAGGACTGACGCGTCGAGCGGCACGTCAGCCGCTCCCGAGCGTGACCGTCCGGGGTGCGGTCACGAACCGCGGGTAGGCGTAGGTCGTCCCGCGGCGGGTGGCGACGCCGGTGATCCGGGCCCGCTCGGCGTACGCGCGCTGGATCTGGCCCACATACGCCCAGCGGCCCAGGAAGCGCGGGCTGGCGGTCATGCGCGTGCGCGAGAAGCGGCGGAGCTGCATGCCCACCGTGAACGGCTGCCGCCCGGACGTGAAGTCGAGCCGGGGCTGCTCGTGGGCCGGGTTCATCTGCTGGAAGAGCTGCCAGACGTACTCGATCTCGCGGGCCTCGGGACGAAGATCGATGCTGCCCGCCTGGCGGCCAGCCTCGGGCGCGCCGTAGCTCTTGGCGCTGTCCACTGCGGCATACGTCTGCCGGCCCACGAGCGGGCCCTGCTGGGGCTCCACGTGGACTTCCTTGGCCGGCGGCCGGCGCAGCATCTGGCTCATGCGGTGATCGTAGCTCCCTGGGTGCCGGTGTCGGAGGGACCGCCCGCGATCCCGTCCAGCCAGCTCGCCGCCGTGTCCAGGATGCCCGACTGCCCCTTCAGGTACGGCGCCACCACCGCGCCCACGTCCACGCCGACGGCGAGGGCTGCAGCCAGCGGGCCCAGGAACGAGCTGGCGCCGTAGAGCATCGTGAAGAGCACGCCGCTGCCCAGGTAGACCGAGGGTGCGGGCAGCCCGCGGTTGGGGCCCGCCACCGCGCGCACCGTGGCCAGGCCGATCATGGCCAGCCAGGCGCCCAGCACCACGCGCTGCGGCGTCACGCCGTGAGCATCGTGGACGAGCCGGACGCGATGGGCGTGCTCGGGACCGAGCTGGCCTGCTGGGCGGCCAGCGCCTGCTGTCGCCCCAGCGTGGTCGTGCCGCTCGAGCTGCCGGTGGCGGAGCTGGTGCGCGACGAGGGGGAGCACTGGCCGCGGAAGGCCTGGCCCAGCGAGCAGGTCCCGCCGCCCAGCTTCACCACGCCTGCGTACGTGATCGCGTACCCGACGATGCCCAGCCACAGGCCCAGGACCACCATGGCGTCAGCTCACACCGACGAGCCGGACGCCGACCTGGGTCAGGGCGCCGACCGCGGCACCCAGCGCCAGCCCGCCCAGCGAGCGGCGGAGCACGAAGAAGCCGGCGGCTCCGATGGCGGCGGCGACCAGGATCGGCTTCAGCTCCACGCCGGTCAGCCCTTGCTGATCGAGAAGGGCCAGAAGGCACCCTGCGGCTTGCCCAACCCCTGCAGCAGCCGCCCCTCTCGCCGGATCGGCTTGGGCACCATCCCGCCGACGCCGACCTGCGTGTTCCCGGCCGGCATGCCGTACAGGAACCAGTACGCGCCGGCGCCCAGGGCGACGCCCAGGAGGAAGCGCACGTCGGTCAGCACGCCCCTACTCCGCTCAGGCCGCCGCGCGAGCGGCCATGGTGCCGCGGACCCAGGGGATCACGAACATGACGGCGACCACGCCGACGCCGATCCCGAGCCAGAAGCGTGTGTCCGTGAGCATCCCTACCTCCCTGGCCCGATGCCGAGCCGGGCCCGACCGAGCGTCACGTGGAAACCGACGATGTAGGCGACCGCGACCGCGACCGCGATCAGGCGCCAGGCGCCGACCGTGCTCAGATCGAGCAGCGGGTGGCCGATGCCGAGCGTGGCCGGGATCGGAGACGGCGCTCCGCCCACGTACCGGTACGCGGGCCGCGTCAACAGGTTGTTGTCGTCGGTGCGCGCGTTGGCGCCGGCATCGGTCTCCATGCCGCCGATCTGGACCGCCCGCCCGCGGATCGTGGGCACTCAGGCCACCTTGCCCAGCGACGCCGCATAGGACGTCTTGAGCAGCTTGTCCGCGCCGTTGAACAGCGCCTCGACGCCGTTGGCGTTCGTCACCAGTGTGTAGACGATCGCCCCTACGGCACCGATGGTGAGGATGGTCAGGAAGCCGTTGAGCTGCTGCATCAGTGGGCCTGCGATCCCCAGGGGTAGCCGGTCGGTCCCGGGTAGATCATGCCGGTGTAGGTCGTGAGCTGGGCGGGCTGGTTGGCGTTGGTCAGCCACGTCCCGCCGATCTCGTACTTGGTGCTGCCGGTCGTGACGAGCACGCTCTCGCCATCGTCCGCCTTGCTCACCTGCTGCTGGATCGAGTCGCGCCAGGAGTAGGCGATCACGCCAGTCGGACGCGCCGGGCCGACCGGCAGCGCCACGCCGATGCCGTGCTGACCGGCCATGCGGTCCGTCACGTCATCGAAGGTCTCGAACTTGTACTGAAACTGATCGATCCACTGTTCCACGCTCAGCGGAAAGAGTTCCACGCGTGCGTTCGTGCTGTCACGGATGACGTGGATCTTGGTGTGGACGAACTGACCCACTCCCTGATCGAGCACGCGCATGTACGCGGCGGTGGGCGGGTTCTGGCCACTGACAGTCAGCAGCCACTGAGCCGACGCGCCGACGTCGAAGGGCGCCAGGTCGGGCATATTGTTGGGGATCGCCCAGTAGAGCTCCTCGACGGTGATCGTCAGCGTCGGCAGCGTGGAGGGCGAGGTCGTGTTGTACACGGTCGCCGCGCTGTTGAGCTGGATCAGCAGCTTGGGCAGCTCCGCCGAGTTGTCCGCCGGCAGCGAGCAGTACCCGCTGGAGTTGTATTCGAGCGGCACCCAGAGCTTGAAGATGAAGTTCCCGGCGCCGGATCCGGACGCCGTGGTGATGGCGGCGAAGGAGGGGAGCGCAGTGGGCGCCTGCTGGCCGCCCTGGCCCACCACCTGGCCGCTGAAGAGGTTGATCAGGAAGAGCCCGAAGCCGTCGATGGCCGGGTAGATGGGCTGGCCCGAGGCGTCCCGCAGCGTGAGCTGGGAGATGGCGTTCCAGGGCGAGTCGGCCGCCGTGGTGGGGACGTTGGCGCCGCTGCCGCCCGAGGCCTGGACCTTGACCACGAGCGCCCGCAGGAAGCCCGGAACCGCGGTCAGGGGCAGGTTGCTCACGCCGCCGAACGCGATGCCGGCGGTGCTGTAGGCGAGAGCGGTGGCTTCCTCGGCGTAGCGGATGAAGGGCCCGCCGGCCGGGATGCCCTGCGTGGTCTGGGGCAGGCGCCCCACGGTCTGGGCCTGGGGGTTCGCCGCGGTCCCTGCCATCTGTCCCTCTCCCTACGCTCCGGTCACCGCCTGCTTGACGCCGCGGATGCTCACCACGTCGGGAAAGCCGCCGGTCGCCACGTCCACGGCGAAGTTGATGACGATGAGATAGGCGCCCACGAGCAGGAGCTGCGCGAGCACGTGCCGATGGGGCATGCCGGGCAGTGTACACCTTGCTTGCTGATCGGCAAGTTCAGGGTGGCGGGGCCGGGTCCGCGGGTACATGGCACGCGCACCTGTCGCCGGGGTCATGGCGAACCGGGCAGCCCCGCCCGCGGTACACGCCCGCAGTCTACGCCCCGGCTCAGACTCGGGTTCGGGATCCCCAGTACGGGAAGCCGGCGAGGGCGCCGCCCACGAGCGCCAGGATGAGGACGATGATCCACGCGACCTGGGAGCCGGGCAGCACGCCGAGTAGGACGAAGGCGGCGAGGACGGCGATCAGGAGCGCGGGCCAGAGTCCAAGCATGATAGCCAGCCTATCAAATCTCCACTCGGGTGACCCACATGTCCCCTTCGTGGCGGTCCACGGCTATGAACTCCTGGCGCTGGAGGCTGGGCAGGGTGGCCTCGATCACCTCGGTGTCCCCCCCGATCTCCCCGATTCGCTCGTGACGGCCCATGTCCAGCGTGCGGCCCAGGAACACCCAGCGCGGCTGATCGTACATGGAGCTGGGCGCATTCGCCGGCTGCTGAGTGGCAGCCACCACCGTGAGCGGCTGGGAGCGGCCCCGCTGCCAGTTGTTCTCGAGCAGGGCCCGGAGCTGGAGCGCGGGCGGCTCGACGTCGCTGAACGCGCGCACCTCATCGATCACGATCACCCATCCGCCCTCTCGGTAGGCGCGGTCCAGGCAGCGCCCGGCCACCTCGCGGGCCCGGCGCACGCCCTCGGACTCCTTGGCGCTGGGCTTCCATTCATAGGTGGGCAGCTCCACGACGAACCACTCCGGGTCCGTCTCCCACTTCGGGGAGTCCAGGCCGCGCAGCCGGTACGGTAGCCGGCGGTCGGCCTCGGGGTAGGAGCGGACGTGATTGCGCGTCATGCCGTCGAGCGTGGCGTCCCTGGGCTTGAACTTCAGCCACAGCACCGGGTAACGCTTCCAGACGGGTAGCAGCCCGTGGCGAACCAGGTACGTCTTGCCGCCCTCGGTGGGCGCGAACACGGACGCATGCTGGCCGGCTTCCCAGTTCTCGTGAAGGTGGGCGCTGAACTCATCCCAGGGCACTCGCGGGATGGTGCCGGCGTCGTCGCGCAGGCCCAGCTCGCGCAGGTCCCGGTCAGTCAGGTCAGGCCGACGCTGCACCGGCCATCTGCTGGAGCCGGCGCCGGGCCGCCTGGCAGTCGCCCAGCGCGCGGTGCTCGCCGTCCAGCTTGTGCCACCGGTAATTGCCGTGGAACTCGTTCCACTCGCCGACCCATGCCGCGTACTGGAGCATGATGCACTCCCAGCCGAACCCGCCGAGGGCGCGCCTCGGCACGTCCATGCGGGCCAGCTCGGCGTCCAACCGACCCATGTCGTATTCGGCGTTGTAGACCAGGATGCGGGCCGGGTAGGCCACCTCGAAGAGGAGCGGGTAGATGTCGGCGAAGCTGCGGGCCCCGGCCACGTCGGCATCGCTGATCCCGTGCACTGCCTGGGCGCCCGGCTCGATCAGCACGCCGGGGTTCACGAGCACGTCCATGAGTACCGAGCCGTCGATAGCGCGGACGACGGCGATGTCGCACACGTAGCCGGCCAGCCCGGTCGTCTCGGTGTCCAGGATCACAGCTCGCTCATCGGAGAGCGCGGCCTGCGCCCACGCCGCGGCGGCGGCCCGGTCGGCGGCGTGGTCGATCTCGATCATGTGTCCTCCACTCCCCCACTCACGACCGTGGCGCCGTCGGCCGCGACGCCGTCCGGAGCTCGTGGCGGCTGCTGCGCCTCTGCCTGGGCGCGGGCGGCGGCGACGTAGTCCACGACGTCGCCGATGATGGCGCGCACGGGCTGGATCGCCCCGGTCCCGGTGAACGGACCCACCTCGATCGCCAGGTCCGCGGGCACCGCGCCCACGTCCACGGCCACCGCGGCGCCGAGCCCGGCCGCGAGCTCCACGACCTCGCTCGTCTCGAAGAGCTGGTTGAAGCGGTTGAGGGCGGCGAGCACGCGCTCGTCCCGGCGCGCCAGCTTCGCCAGCACGTTCCCGGCCATGGCCGCTCGCGACTGCACGACGTCGGGCAGGGGCCGGGCCTCGGTGCTCTCGGGGTGGGGCACGCCCATCAGCGCGACGCCGGTGTGCGGCAACACCACGGCCAGGTAGCCGCCCATGACCTGGAGGTTGGCGACCGTCTTCCCGATCACCTCCGCCACGAGCGCGTCCGCCGGCTGGGTGGGCGGAGCTGTCCGCGCTGAGGCCGCGTGCGTGTGGCGCCGGTGCTGGGCCAGGCCCGCCTTGGTCCGGAAGGGCGTTCCGCAGTCGGCGCAGACGAACTCGGGCTCGCCCAGCACCGCGGCGGCGGCGGCCCGCGTCTCCTCGTCAGCCACCGAAGAGCGCGCTGAGAATGTTGCCGTCGTCGTCCTTCTCGTCCTTGGTCGGCGTCCGCCCGGCGCTCTTGGCCTTCTCCGCCTTGGCGGCCCGCCACTCACCCAGGAACTCGCGCAGGTCCTTGGCCAGCTCGGCGCCGGCCGCCTTAGGGTCGTTCTCGATCTGGTTGGCCTTGTCGCGCTCGTCCTGCCACTCGTTGAACGCCGACTTGAGCTTGTCCATGGGGTCCTGCCTACCGGCCACTGGGCACCTCCTCTGGCTCCGCCGGCGAGCCGGCGGGCCCGGTCGCCGGGACCTCCAGGGCCAGCGCGATCCTCTCCAGGGCCGTCACGGCGCGATCGAGCAGACCGGCCCACTGAGTCCACATTTCGCGGTCAATTGTAGGGATAGAATGACGTCGCACCACCTGGGACCGGCGCCGGCAGCGAATCCCCTCGCCGGCGTCGGTCTACACTGGCGGCGTGGAAGTGACGCTGGCGGGCGGCGGGGTGATCGACATCGCCACCCGGGACGAGATCGTGTCCCACCACGATCGCCTGGAGAGTCTGCTCAGCAAGTCGAGCGTGCATGGCCAGCGTCTCTACGGCCAGACGCCGACCGGGGCCGGGCCGCTCGTGATCGACCTCGGCAGTCCGCCGATGGGGATGCTCTGGATCCCGCAGTACATCTGCGTGTTCGGGGCGGCTCCCTTCCTGGGCGCCGGCAACATCTTCATCGCCAACGTCTCCGCCGCCGTGCTGGCCGGCTCGCTGCCGCGGCCCCAGCAGCTCGCGCTGGGCCCGCCGGTGACCGGCGCCGACTACGGCGGCGTGCTCGCGGTCGGCCTGCAGCTCCCCGGCTCGGACTCGATCCCGGCCGGCAAGACGCCGGTCTACGGCAACGAACACCTGTACGTGATCCTGGCCGGGACCGGGCTGGCGGCCGGCTCGGCGACCGTGTACCAGGCGACCGCCTACGTGCTGGAGGCGCCCGACTCGCCGTCCACGCTGTCCGTGTAACGCCGGCCCAGCCGGCGGGAGGTCCGCCCGTGGCGCTGGATACCACCCTCGGCACGCTGCTCGTGGAGGCCGCTTCCAGCCTGGATCCGGGCGGCAAGTACGCCCGGTTCTACGCCATCGCCTCGCCGTCGGCCGGACCGCTGGCGGCGGGAGCGGTCGCCCTCGCCGACACGGCGCGGACCACGGCCGGCGCCTCGATCGCGGGGACGCTGGCCGGGGCGGCGGGCAAGACCACGTTCGTGCGCGGCTTCCGGATCACCGCCCCGCCGATCGCCGTCGCGGTGTCTGGCCAGGTGACGCTGTCCGGGCTGGCCAGCGGCAAGACGTTCAGCTACGAGTTCGCGGCGCTCGTGGGCGCGCTGGCCCAGCTCGGCGAGGACTTCGGCGATGGCCTGGCCGCGAACGCGGCCAACACCGCGATCGTACTTACCGTTCCGGCATTGGCGCTGGCGACCGTGAGCCTCGACATCTGGGGCTACCAGCTCTGAGAGGGAGGGGCGGGAGTCGAACCCGCACGGACCGCATCCACAGTGCGGCGCTCTACCGGTTAAGCTACCGCTCCCGCGCCTACCGCCGGCGACGCACTCTGAGGCCCCGGATGTAGGGGTTCGAATTCGCGTCGTCTGGGGTGAATCCTCGCACCATCCGGGGTTGGGGCAGTGGGTCCGCCAGGCGCACCGACCGCGTCGCGTGCAGCATGGGATCCCATCCGGGCAGCGTCACGAGCGCAGCCGGCTCCTCCCACAGGGCGCGCCAACAGTCCAGGGGTGGCGGCCAGGTCGCGATCTCTTCAGCGGCCAGGCGAGCACGCTCCAGCCACTCCTGCGATGCAATGCATCGCTGCCGGTGCGCCCAGACGGGATCGACGCGCTTGCGGCGGAGCAGCTTCACCGTATCGGCCGCTGGTAGACCCGCAGCGTGCCGGCCCGGCCCACCTCGGGCCAGCCCTGCTGCTCGAGCTGCTTGGCCGCGCGGAACACGCCAGGCCAGTCCGGGGTGACGTCGTGGAGCGCGATGTAGCCCGACGCCGCCAGGTGGCGCTTGGCGATCACGACATCGTGCCAGGGCCGCGGCCAGACGTGATCCCCGTCTATGAAGACCATCCCCCAGGAGCGGATCTCGGCGCCCATGCGATAGTGGTCGATGTTCTCGCTGATGTCGCGGTACGGCTCCACAACACCCCGGCCGTCGGCGTACAGAGCCACGAGCTCGGCATGACGGGTGCCGGCCATGGGCAGCTCGTGACGCTCGACATTGCGCAGGAACGGTTCCCAGGTGTCGGGAGCGTCCGCAGGCCCCTCGTAGTGCGGATCCACGCTCGTGACGTGGGCGCCAGCCAGCGCCATGCCGATGCACGTGAAGCCGAAGTGGGTGCCGATCTCCAGGACCGTCCCGGCCTCATGGGCGAAGCGCTGCAGCAGCGCCAGCTCGTAGAGCGTGACCGAGCTGCGCACGCCTTGGGGGACGGGGAACTCGCGCGGCGCCGGCCCGGGCAGCATCACCGCGTCTCGCAGGCCGGACAGCGGAACCCCGGGCGGTGCCGCCCGAGTACGTGATAGCGCAGGCGCCACAGCCACGTCCGCGACCCAGCGATCGCGAACGCTCGTGCCCAGACCCACTCGATCATCGCCGCTTGCCGGCGAGCTGGCGCCGCTGAGCGCGGTTCAGGGGCCGGACTTCGTAGCCGGCCTTGGCCAGCGCGGCGTGATCGACCTTGGCCCCCTCGGGAACGGTGTGCGCGGCCAGCCAGTGGCGGCGGTCGCGTGGCTCCTCGCCGACGTGGCCCGTCTCCATGCGCGTGTCCAGGTCCAGGTACGTCTTCTCGCCCAGCGCCTCGCGCACGTCCAGGCAGAACAGGATGTCTTCGGTGCAGACGCCGCTCACGCTCTGGCCAGTCTCGATCAGCGCGAGCTGACGCTCCCAGGGGATGCGGTCGGCGCGCCAGACGTCGGCCCCGCCCCGGCGCGCCGCCATGCGCTCCAGCACGTCCTTGCGGACCAGCATGCACCCGGTGCCGCCGCCCGCCACCTCCAGCAGCGCGCTCTTGCCCTGCTGGAGGAACGGGAGCAGCTTGGCCGGATCGATGGGGCGGACGGCGTTCTCGCCACCCTCGGGCGCCAGGTCGAAGGCCTGGATCTCGAAGGGGAACTCGCGCCCGAAGTAGGGACCGCACACGATGGGTAGGTGGCCAATCTCTTCGATGCGCTCGGGCAGGCCCGTGCTCACCATGTGGTCGGCGTCGATCCAGAGCAGGGAGTCCCACTCCTGGGCACGCTTCAGCGCGTGCCAGGTGACGAGGTTGCGCAGCGGCACGACGCCGATCCAGGCGCCGGCCGCGTAGATCTCGGGCATGAGGAAGATGGGCCCCGGCCAGTGGACCAGGCGCAGGGCGGCGATCCACTGCGCCATCACCATGAATGACACGGTGCTCCGCCCGACCATGGCCAGGGCCGTCCTCCTCACGTGGCCGCCGGCTCCCTAGCGGCCAGCTGCGCGCGCAGGCTGGCCAGCTCGGCGTCGCGCGGATCCGGGGCGCTGCCCTGCTCGACGGCCATGGCCGCCTGGTTGCCGCGGCGGAGCTGCTCGTCCTGCCTGGCGAGCTCCTCCTGGTATTCCTCCAGGCTGCCGTAGCCCTTCTCGTGGGCGTCGATCGTCTCCAGCATCCGGCGCTGGTTCTCCTCGGTGTTGGGGCCGCCGCGGATCGCGAACCTCAGCACGTCGTTGATGGTGGTCACTGCTCATCCTCCGTCATGAGTGGAATCTGGCCGGCCGCCTCCAGACAGGGCTGGCAGACGTACCGTTCCGTCTCACGGTAGTGGATGGCCCGCGTCGTGTCGGGGCGCACCCGGCGACACACGGCGCATCGATGCCTCTCGGGTGCGTCGCCGGCACCGCGGGCTACCTTGGGCGCCTGGCCGCGGCCGGGGGGGTGACGTCAGTCTTGTGGACCGGCATCGTTCAAGTCCAGGTTCTCGACGTGGCCCCACAGGCCCGCCGGGATGATGCGTACGAGCTGGCCGCCGGCGAACTCCTGGCGGATCTTGAGGGTGCTGGGGTCGATCGTCTCGCGGACTTCGACGCGGGTCAGGATCAGCGCCCCATCGCGTGCCACCGCGGCCGACGTGGCCGGGAAGTCCTCGTACGCGTCCATGGTCGGCCGATCGGGGTGGTTGTGGACGCGGATCGCCCCGGCGCGCGTCTCGCGCGCGATGGCCCGGTCCAGCTCGCGCAGCTCCTCCAGCGTGAACCAGGCGTCATCGACGTCGAGAAGCTCGATCAGGTAGCGCGGCTCGGGGCCGTCGGATCGGGCCAGTTGCATCCGGCGGTTGTCGTGCAGGATCGTGGTCACCGGGCCCTCTGGCCGTCGCGGTAGCCCGCGACGTACCCGATCGCCGCCACTGCCGTGCAGAGCCCGAACGCTGCCCACAGCTCGGGCTGGACGCTCCAGTCGCGGATGCGGCGCAGGAACCGCTCGTGGAAGGGCTCGGGCTCTGAGCCCTCGACGTGTACTCTCGTCATGGTCAGACGACCTCCTAACAGGTTGCCGGGCCGCGGGCGCCGGGCTGGGGGTCCACCTCCCCGGCCCGCGCCTATCATAGGCGCCGGGAATGCTCACCGAACGTACCACCATCGTCATTGCCGTAGCCGGCGCCGTGGTGGCCGTGGCGGCGGTGCTCGGAGTGGCCCTGGTCCTCGGTGGTGCCGGCGCACTCAGCTCGCCCCTGGTGGCCAGCCTGGCCGGCTTCCTGGGCCTGCTCGTCCCCATCGTCGTCGCCCTGGCCCAGAACGCGAACGTGGCCAGCAAGGTCAACGGCCATCTTGAGGCCCACATGCGCGCGGAATCCCTGGGGAAAAACGTGGAACCGCGTAGTTCCACGGATGTGCGCGGCCCCCTGGACTGATACCAGCAGCTCTCGAAGGGCCGTCCGTCGCGAGAGGGCGGGCGGCCCGTGTCTCGCCGACATGCGTAATACACGTTGTGCTACAATACGAGGCATGAGAGCTGCCGACCGATCCGACGACATCGTCAACGCCTTCGCCAAGGCGCTGTTCGCCCAGCAGGCCGACCGCGAGCCCCTCTACGAGCGGGCTCGGGTCGTGGAGCTGGACCTGATCGACCTCACCGCCCCGCCGGCGGTCGAAGGCCCGCCCCGCGCGGCGCGCAAGCGGGCGCCCCGGTGATCCGGGCTCTGCCCGCCAAGCTGTTCTCGGGCGCACACTCGCCCGACGGCGAGATGTGCGTCATGGAGGCCGTGGCCTGGGTCGCCGGTGAGGCCTGGACCGACACTCCCGAGTGCGCCTGCCCGGTCATCACGCGGTTCGCCCAGTCGATCAACGACAGCATGGGTGACGAGTTCCGCCAGCGGCTGCTGCCCTACGTGCCCCGGCTGATCGGGACCCGTTCCACGTGGGCAGTGGAGCAGCGGCGGGCCCTGCGCGCGGCCGACTGGGCCGTTCGCCGCTTCGCCCCGCTCGCGCTCCAGGCCGCCGGCTTGGACGAACAGGCGCGGATCCTGCAGGAGCTGACCCCGATCGTGGATGAGGCAACCGCCGGGGCCGCCGGGGACGCCAGGGCCGCCGCCAGGGCCGCCGCCAGGGCCGCCGCCAGGGCCGCCAGGGACGCCGCCTGGGCCGCCAGGGACGCCGCCGGGGCCGCCAGGGCCGCCGCCAGGGCCGCCGGGGACGCCGGGGCCGCCGGGGACGCCGGGGCCGCCGCCGGGGACGCCGGGGCCGCCGCCGGGGCCGCCGCCGGGGCCGCCGCCAGGGCCGCCAGGGCCGCCGCCAGGGCCGCCGCCAGGGCCGCCAGGGCCGCCGCCCTGCTCTGCCTGGATGACCTGCTGTCGATCACGGAACCGTGACCTCCTCCTACTTTCCCGGCGGGCCCGATCGGCCCGCCGACCCCTTCCCCCTGACCGACGCCGCCGAGGTGGCGGCGGCCCGCCGGTGGCTGCGCTCGGCGTACGGGCGAGCGCCAGAGCTGGGCGCTCGCGTCCCCTTCGCGACAGTGACCGGCGCAGATCGGGACTGGCTCAGTGAGGTCGAGCTGTTCGGCTCCGCGGAGGAGCTGGGCGCGGCGCGAGATCGCGAGCTCTGGGGTGACGACCCCTTCGGGGAGGACTGAGGTGGCGGACTGCCTTCGGGACCTGTCCCACGGCTGCCCCGGTCCAGGCTGCGGACGGCGCGTCGCGGGCGATCAGCTCGCGTGCCGGGTGCACTGGTTCCAGGTTCCCGAGCCGCTGCGACTGGAAGTCTGGCGCACCTGGCGCGCGTTCACGCGCGAGCTGGACGAGGGCGGCGGCAGCCTGGACGAGGCCGCCGAGCGGCACCAGGTCGCCATGCGGGCGGCCATCGCGACCATGCGGGAGAAGAGCTGAGGTGGACGTTCTGGACGAGCTCAACGAGACGATCGGCCACCTGATCGAGATCACCGAGCGGCAGCGGGCCGCCGCGCTGGACGAGATCGAGCGCCACGCCCTGGCCGGCGACCGCGAGGGCATCGAGGAGCAGTCGGCCGCCCACGAGGCCTGGAGACGGGCGGGGGAGGGCTACCGGGCCCTCCTCACGGCGAGCGCGTCCTCGCCGATACGGCGGGTGAAGTGAGGGAGGAGAACCTCTCGGTCGGCCTGTCGCTGCGCGTGTCCGCCGAGATGGTGGGCACGCTTCGGCGCTGGGCGGAGCGGGACGAGACATCGGTGGGCGGAGTGCTGCGCACGCTCGTGCGCGAAGAGGTGGAACGTGAGCGAGATGCAATCGCCAGATTCGATCGCGACCGAAACCGCGGCAGTGCGCGCGCTCGTGCACGAGCAGGCCAACACTGAGCCATCGTCCCTGGCGCCGGTGGCGTCCGTCTTCCGGGCCGCGCTGCCTTCCCTGGAGCAGCTGGCCTGGATGGCGAGGATGCTGGCGGGCGACACCGACGCCAAGGGCAACCCGCGGACCCCGGCCATGATCGCGCTGCCCAAGGCGCTCCAGGGCAAGCCGGCGGATGTGCTGGCGATCATGCTGGCGGGCCGGGAGCTGGGGATCGGCCCCATGCAGGCCACGCGCATGATCGAGATCATCGGCGGCGCGACGGCCTTGCGCTCCGAGCTCAAGCTGGGCATGGCCAAGCGGGCCGGTCACGACATCAAGCCGGTCATCCGCGAGAACGGCCGGGTTCGGGTGAAGTGCGTGAGCTGCGACTCCCACGAGGTGGAATGGGCGCTCGTGCGCGAAGGCGCCAGCCCGGACGCGGTGATCGCCACTGAGATCGAAGTCGAGAGCTGGGAGGGCCCGAAGGAAGCACGCCAGAAGACGCTGTCGCCCCTGACCGCGAAGTCGGCCTGGCACTCCTTCCCGTTCGCGATGCTGTGGGCCCGCGCGGTCGGCCAGCTCTGCCGCGAGCACTGCCCCGAGGCCACCGGTGGCCTCTACTCCGTGGAGGAGCTGAGCTGATGGGCGGGGGAGTCGAAGACATGCAGCACGAGCTCGGCGAGCGCGAGGAGATGCACTCCCGGACGCGGCCGGGCCGGGTGCCGGCGCACATCGAGCCGGTGCCGGCACTGGATGACGTGCTGGAGGGCCGCCCGCTCTACGAGAGCAGCGACGCCACGCGGCCCATGGTCGCGGTCCGCTTCGTGGATCGCGTGGAGGACCTGGAGACGCGCGAGCAGAGTCGGGAGACGCACGTAGCGGTTCTGCACAGCGTCATCGATCAGCTCGTGGACCAGGTCGGCGAGCTGCGCCATCAGCTCGGGCTGCCGCCCTGGCGGCCGGAGTACCGGCGGTGACCGGCCGGGAGAGGAAGTTCGTCGCCGTGGGCCTGGCGCTGGCCGCGATCGCGATCTTCCTGACGCTGCTCAGCGGGAAGATGCAGTGACCGTGCCGAAGCGGTGCGCGAGCTGCGGCGGGCGGATCGACATCGGTCCCGGGTGGTGGCGCTGCGCCACCCACCCGGGGCACCCGTCGGGATCCGCGCTGCCGGCGCGGACGTTCGGGGAGTGCTTCGGACCCCCGGGCGAGCCCTGGGCGGGCCTGCACGCCACCCTGTCGCGCGGCAACCGCGGGACCCACTCGCGTCGTCCGTACACGACGTCGTGAGCGAGCTGGGTGGGCCCTTGGCCCGGGTCGTCATCGATACCTGGCGTCGCTTCCAGCTCCACGCGCTCGGCTGCATGCCGTGCCGCGAGGTGCTGCGTGCGCTGATCTCCAGCCCCGACTACCCACATCCGCTGTACGACTTCTGCTGTGCGGACGCGGGCCGCGAGCTCTTCGGCGCCTGGACGAGCGCCAAGGGCGAGCTGATCGAGCGCTTGAAGGCGAGCACGGCAACGTGGGGCCTGGTGGGCCTGGAGGGCGAGGAAGCGGAGGAGCGCGCCGCCGCCCTCACCGCGCTCCCAGGGCCCGCGGCACGGGCCCTGTTCGCGACCGAGGACGCTGGACTACGGGAACGCCAGATCCAGGCCGTGGTGGCCGCCTACAGACGCACGGGCGGGGTGGTCACCGCTGACGAGCCGGAGCTACGCACGTGCGCGCTGCCCGAGTGCGTGGTCACGTTCCGCCCGCCGCCCCGCCGCCCCGGCAAGCGGTACTGCTGTGACGAGCACCGCTACCAGCACCGGGACCGACCCCGACCCGGACTGGAATCGACCGAGTAGGGCCCTTCCCTAGGCGGGTCATTTTGAGGTATCCTGGTCTGCCGACCTCTCATTCTGGGGTCATTTCTGAACGTGGAGTACCGACATGGCACGATATGATCATTTGCTGGACCCGACGCAGGCGCCCGAGGGGACTGGCGTCGAGCTGCGCAACGAGGACGAGTTCCTGGCCCTGATCTCGGAGGAGCAGAAGATCGTGGACCGGTACGCGTCGCTGCTGACGACCGCCGAGGGCATGCGTCCGTTCCTGGGCGACGCCGAGACGACCGCCCTCAAGCGCACGCTCGCGGCCTGGGCGCGCCTGCACTGGCAGAGGGTGGGGGAGCTGACCAAGGAGCGCGAGCAGCTCCTGAAGCACGGTCCGGGTCGGCCGGAGCCGGTCGTGCGGCCCCACGTCCAGCCGGCGCCGGCGCAGGCGAAGGCGGGCTGACGTGGGTTTCTTCGACGGGGTCATCGAGTGCAACGAGAAGAACGGCGGCGGCCATCCCTTCGACTCGCCGACCGCGCACGTCCGGCTCGACGGCGGGACGGACTACGCGGTCAGGTGCGGCGGCGACTGTGGCGTCACCGCCTGGGGGCAGTCGCCCGGTGAGGCCATGAGCAACGCCCAAGACGTGGACCGCGCGAACCGCAAGGGCCACATCTGGTGACGCTGATCTTCACCCGGTGCGTCTGGTGCCAGGCCGACCTCGGCACCGTCGAGCTCCGGGAATCGCACGAGCCCGGCTGCCGGCTTCGGCCGGTCCGGTAGTGCGGTCGTCGGTGCTGAGGGCCAGGCTCGGCTTGAGCCCTCAGCCCGTCCGCCCGGAGCTGACCATCCGCCAAGGCGAGGTGGTCCTGGTGATCGGCAAGCCCGGGACGGGCAAGAGCACGCTCGCGCAGTGGCTCCTGCGCGACGCCGGCAGCGCCATCGTCTACGAGACGAAGGGGGATCCGCTCGAACAGCAGGACTGGGAGCGTGCCGGCTTCGTGCCGGTGCACGACCCGATGGACCTGGACCCGCACCCGCGGGCCATGCTGATCTGCCGGAGCGAGTGGCTCCAGAAGCGTCCGGGCTGGGAGCGACCGGGCCGCGCGTGGTCCCGGGCGCTCGAACACCCGTTCCATCGCAAGCCGACCGCGGTGCTCTTCGATGAGGTGCTGCGGGCCTTTCCCGTCGGCGGCGGGCACCCGGGCACGCACCGAATCCTGCAGCAGGGCCGGAGCTTCGGCATGGTGCCGATCATCCTCTCGCAGGCCGCGAGCAACATCGATACGCTCCTGTTGCGCCTGGCGCAGCATATCTTCGTGCTCGGGCCCTTCCGGGCCGGGGCCGACCTGGACTACGTCCAGCGAGCCACGTCGTCCGACGTGAAGCCTCTGGCCCGCCTGGGCAAGCGCCAGATCGGGTGGTGGCACGAGACGGCTGCCGAGTGGACGACGTTCGAGCCGCTGCGCCCGGATGGGCCGGCAGAGCTGCGGCCCCTGCTGGCCGGCACCGTGGCGCTGCCCTACCCGAGCAGCTCCCTCCCCTGGGCCGCGCGCCACAGGGACTTCGCCGGGCCTCCCGCGTGGACCGTCACCCTACACACCTACACTACGTCCCGATAGCTAGCACTACCCCCCGGTAGTTCTCCCGCGCGGGAACCCCCGGGGGGTATTTTCGTAGGCGAGAACTCCGCGTCCAGGCGAACCCCCGCG
>DASQBG010000006.1:0-3342 GCA_035635335.1 Myxococcales bacterium
CTCGCCCATCTCCACCGTCCCCCCGGGGATCGCGCAGGCTTCGCGCTGGCTGCGCGCCAACGCCCGGCCGGACGATTCGCTGCTCCTGGACAGCGCCTGGCACTACCTCGACATCCCGCTCGCCTTCGCCTCCGGGCTCCCCGACGAACGGATCGCGAGGCTGCGCTGGCCCGATTTCGCGGATCGCCTCGCGCGGAGCCCGCCCACCCTCGCCGTGTTGCTCTACCAGGGCAAGCTGCGCTGGGAGCCCGGCGCGGAGGGCGCCACCGAGGACGCGGATCGGTTCGGCTTGCGCGACCTTCGCTTCTGCCTTGCGCAGCGATTCGTCTACGCGACCGTCTACCGCCGCTGCGACCTGCCTTCCGCCGCGGCGCGGTGACAACGAGTCTTCCGCGCTTCCCAATCTTCCGCGCTTCGCGTGAAACGCTTCTTAGCCCCTCTTACGGCGGAAGTATTCGATCTGGAACTTGCGAACGTTGCGCTCGTGGCAGGCGAAGTCCGGGCAGAAGACGTGCGTGTGATCGTTCTTCGAGACGAAGAACAGGTCGTTGCATTGCGCCGGGTTCAGGGCCGCCCGCAGCGCCGCCGCCCCCGGGTTCGCGATCGGCCCCGGCGGCAACCCCTTGACGTAGTAGGTGTTGTAGGGATGCGCGAGCGTCAGGTCGCTCTTGTGCAGGTTCCCGTCCCACTTGAACCCGTGCTCGAGCAGGACGGCGTAGATGACCGTCGGGTCCGTCTGCAGCTTCATCTTCCGTTGCAACCGGTTGTGGAAGACGCAGGAGATGCGCGGCCGTTCGACCGGCTGGCCCGTCTCCTTCTCCACGATGGAGGCCAGCGTGACCGCCTGCAGCTCGCCCAGCGTCACGTCCGGGGCGCGCTGCGCCTGGGCCTTGTGCCACTCGTCGCGGAAGCGGCCCACCATCGCCTGCACGATGCCCGTGCAGCCCGCGCTGCGCGGCACCGAGTAGGTGTCCGGGAAGAGGAAACCCTCCAGCCCCTGCGCCGGGACCCCCAGCTTCTTCGCCACCGCGGGATCGTGCGCCAGCTTGAGGAACTCGTCGGCGGGGCACACGGTGGTGGCTCCCACGATGGGAGCCATCTCGTCGGCGCGCAGCCCCTCCGGCACGGTGAAGCGATACGTCTTCACTTCCCCGCGGACCAGCTTGCCGATCACGTCGTCCGGGAGCAGCGGTCCGTCGAACTCGTACTCGCCCGCCCGTGGAACCGCGAGGCGGCGGAAATAGTGGAGGTGGACGTAGAAACGGCGGGCGTCGGACACCACCCCTGCCTTGGCGAGGAGCTGGGAAAGCTGGCGGGGGCCGCTCCGCGGCGGAACCACCACGGTCCGCGCACCCTGTCCGAACGGCGTGGCGGCGAACATGCGCTCGTCGAAGAGGCGCCAGGCGGCGAACCCGATCGCCCCGATCACGATCAGCCCGAACAGCCAGAGCACGGCACGCTTCATCGGCTCGAAGCGTATCATCCCTGGTCGAGCCGCGCCTCGGCCCGTTGCAGCTCTTCCTGCCGCTGTTCCCAGCCCCGGTACAGCTCTTCCAGGTCGCGCTGTGCGTCGCGGTACGCGGCGGCCGCCGATGTGCTGCGCGCTGGGTCGGCGAACACACCCGGATCGGCGAGCTGCGCCTCCGCGTCCTTCTTCTCCTGCTCGAGGCGCGCGATCCGCTCCTCGATGCGCCCGATCTCCTCGAGCAGCGGCCCCAGCGCCCGGAGCCGCTTCTCGCGCTGGAGGGCGCGCTCGCGGCGCGCGTCCTTTCCCTGCCCGCCTGCGCGTTCGGGGTGGGGCAAAGGCTCGGCGGCCTGCGCAGAATCCGCCCGGCGCCGCTGCCAGTCGTCGAGGTCGCCAGGCTGCGCGTCGACGCCGAGGTCCTTCACTTCCCACACGTGCGTGGCGAGCCCGTTCACGAACGAGCGGTTGTGCGAGACGAACAGGAGCGTCCCTTCGTACCCGGTGAGGGCCCCGATGAGCGCCTCGGAGGAGTCCAGATCGAGGTGGTTGGTGGGCTCGTCCATGAGCAGGAAGTTGGAGGGGAGGACGAGCAGCCTCGCCAGGGCCACCCGGGCCCGCTCTCCTCCGGAGAGCACGGCAATGGGCTTGTCGACGTCGTCGCCCGAGAAGAGGAAGGCGCCCAGGACGCCGCGGACCCAGCTCTGCGGCTGATCCGGGACTAGCCGCGCCACCTCCTCCAGCACGGTGCGCGAAGGGTCGAACTGGTCCGTGTGGTGCTGCGCGAAATAGCCCAGCCGCACGTTGTGGCCGAGCTGGACGGTGCCCGCGTCCGGCGCCAGCTCGCCCGCGAGGAGCCGCAGCAGCGTGGTCTTGCCGGCGCCGTTCAGGCCGATGACGGCGATGCGCTCGCCTCGCAGCACCTGGGCGGAGAGACCGCGGTACACCGGCCGCTCGCCGTACGACTTGTCCACCCCCGCCAGGCGCGCCACCTCGCGCCCGCTCCGCGGCGCCTGGGGAAAGCGGAAGCGCACCGTGGCGCGCTCCTCGCGCACCTCGATCCGCTCTTCCTTGTCGAGCTGCCGGATCCGGCTCTGCACCTGCCGCGCCTTGGTCGCCTTGGCCCGGAAGCGCTCGATGAAGGCGAGGGTCTGCGCCCGGCGCTTCTGCTGCCGCTCGGCTTTCGCCAGGAGTTGCTCTTCCTCGGCGGCGCGCGCGGCGAGGTAGTCCTCGTAGTTCCCGGGATACGTGCGCAGGCCCTCGGGCTCCAGCGCGAGCACACGAGAGACGTGCCGGTCGAGGAACTCGCGGTCGTGCGAGACGAGCACCAGCGCCTTGCGCGAGCGGCGCAAGCTGTCGTCGAACCACTCCAGCGTAGGCACGTCGAGGTGGTTGGTCGGCTCGTCCAGGAGCAGCAGCTCGGGATCCTGCAGGAGCAGGGCCGCGAGCGCCGCGCGCATGCGCCAGCCGCCCGACAGCTCGGCGGCGGACCGCGAGAGCTGCGCGGGAGCGAATCCCAGCCCGGTGAGGATCTCCTCGGCCCGGTGCCGCCCGTAGCGCTCCTCGTGATGCGCGAGCTCCTCGTGCAGCTCCGCCAGCTCGCCGCCCAGCTCGACCTGTTCCTCCTCGGAGGTGGCCGCCTCCAACCCGGCCTGCGCGGCCACCAGACGCGCCTCCAGCTGCCTGCGGCCGGGCACCGAGGCGAGGACGCCTTCGAGGATCGAGCCCGGCGGCAGCTCGGCCAGCTCCTGCGGCAGGTAGCCCGCCCGCGACCTGCGCACCAGCTGGACCTGGCCGGCGTCGGGCTCCAAGGCGCCCGCCAGCACCTTGAGCAGAGACGACTTGCCCGACCCGTTGGGCCCGATGAGGCCGGCCCGGTC
>DASQBG010000007.1:0-6880 GCA_035635335.1 Myxococcales bacterium
AGCCGCGCTGGCCGAAGGCGAGGTGGTCGCGGCGGGAGTCGTCTCGCGGGGCGACGCGGATGTCCTGCGGGCCCGGGGCACGGCCGATGCAGTCGCGCGAGAAGCGGCGCACGATGCGGTCGCCGGCGAGGACCGCGACCGCGAAGGGGACCACCGCGCACACCGCCGCCGCGATCCACCACGCCGGCGCATGCCCGGCCGGCGCCGCCATCGCCTTGCGCGCCAGCGCGATGGCCACCACCAAGCCGAACAGGATGCCCCAGAAGGCGACCAGCATCCCGGTGCGCGCGCCGTAGTAGCCGCGGATGGCGGAGGCGAGCTCCTTGTCACGCAGGAACACCTTGCGGCCGGAGGGCTCGGCCACGTCGATGAGCGGGTGCCCCTCTCCGCACCGAGGGCAATCGCGGCCGCCGCTCCAGGTGCGGCGGCAGAGCGGACAGATCTTCAGCATCTCCGCTGATGTTCGCGCCTGCGAGGGCCGGGGTCAAACGCGGATTGCAACCCGCACCCGGCGTGAATTAGGCTCCGTCTCCCCATGGACCCCGCGACCTTCGACTTCTTCTACGACCTGGGCAGCCCGTACAGCTATCTCGCCTCGACGCAGCTGCGCGGCATCTCCGAGCGTACCGGGGCGAGGCCGCGCCTGTATCCGATCACGCTGGGCGGGGTGCGCAAGGCCACCGGGCACCAGATCCCGCCTGCGCAGCAGCTCTCGTACATGGCGCAGGACGCGGCGCGGTGGGCGGAGAAATACGGCGTCCCCCTGCAGATCCCCAAGGCCTTCCCGGTCAGCACCATCCTGCCGCTGCGTTCCGCAGTCGCCGCCGGGCGGGACGGCCACGGCGAGCGCGCGATGCAGGCGCTGTTCCACACCTACTGGGGCGAAGGCGAGGACATCTCCGCGCCGGCGGTGCTGGAACGGGCGCTGGGCGACGCGGGCCTCGAGGGGACGCGGCTGGTCGCGATGGCCGCGGAGCAGGGCGTGAAGGACGAGCTGCGCAAGAACACCGAGCTCGCGCTGGCGCGGGGGGTCTTCGGCGTGCCGACCATCTTCGTGGGCGAGCGCAGCTTCTGGGGCAACGACCGGCTGGAGTTCGTCGAGTCGGCGCTGCTCCACGCTCGCCTGTCGCGGTAAGGGGGGCGTCATCAGCTCGATCCGTTCCGATCCAAATCTCATGAAGAACCACCCGAACGCGGTCACGCTCGATCAACTGCAGGAGAGGGACCGGCAGCTCTGAGCCGATCGCAAGGAGGACCCGTAGTGCCTGGCTCACGCGAAGACCTGCTCGCCGCCGGCTTCCTCGCCGTCGGCTCCGGGGCCGCGTCGCCGGACCCCGAGCTGCAATTGTGGCGGCGCGTGCGGCTGCTCGAGGGGCTGATCGAGTCCTCGCCCGACCGATTCTACGCATTCGACCCACGCGGCCGGTGCCTCTTCGCCAGCGAGCGCGCCGCGAGCGCGACGGGGCTCGTCCCCGCGCAGATGGTCGGGCGCACCTGGCAGGAGCTGGGTTGGGATCCGGGCTACGCGCCGTTGTTCCAGGGGATGCTCCGCCTCGTGCTGGAGACCGGTGAGCTGATCGAGGACGCCCGCGCGGTGCCCACGCCGGCCGGGGTCGTCCATACCGAGTACGTGCTAGCGCCCCTGCGCGGCCCGCGGGGGGAAATCGAGGGCGTTGCCGTCACCGCGCGCGACGTCAGCGCCCGGCTCGCGGCCGAAATGGAACGCCGGGCGGCCGAGGTCGAGCTGCAGACGCGCGACGAGCTGTTCCGCGCCGTCATGGAGGGCTCGCAGGACGCGATCTTCGTCAAGGACGGCGAGGGCCGCTACCGGATGATGAACTCCGCCGGCGCGCGCTACCTTGGCCACTCGGTGGAGGAGGTGGTGGGCCGGACCGACGCGGAGCTGGTGGTGCCCGGGAACGAGCGCCTGTCGGTCGAGACCGACCGCGCCGTCATGGCCACCGGCGAGCCGGTGGTGTACGAGCGATTCGCCACCTTCCACGGGGAGGAGCGGTTCTTCATCACCACCAAGAGTCCCTGGCGCGACGCCAAGGGAACGATCCTCGGCGTCTTCGGCGTGGCGCGCGACACCACCGCGCGCAAGCGGATGGAAGAGGAGCTGCGGCAGAGGCTGGAAGCGGAGCGGCTGGCGCGGCGCGCGGCGGAAGAAGCGGGGGAGACGGCGCAGAAGGCCGTGCGGCAGCGCGACGACGTGCTCGCGGTGGTCTCGCACGATCTGCGAAACGCGCTCGGCGTCTTCCGCCTCACCTCCGCGGTGCTGTCCAAGGAGCTTCCCGAAGAGGCAGGCCGCGCCCGCGAGCGCATCGCCGCACTGGAGGCGCAGGCGGCCGGCATGGGACGCCTGGTGGACGACCTGGTCGAGGTGGCGCGCATCGACGCGGGCAGCCTGCGCATCGTGCCTGCCGGGTGCGAGGCGCGCGCGCTGGCGCAGGACGCCGCCGCTGCGGTGCAGCCACTCGCGCAGCAGAAGGGCATCCGGCTCGCCGTCCAGGCCCCCGACGGTCCGGCCCCGGTGCACTGCGACCGGGGGCGCATCCTGCAGGTGTTCGCGAACGTGCTGGGGAACGCCGTCAAGTTCAGCGACGGGGGCGAGGTCCGCCTGGAGGTGGCGACCGGCGAGGGCGAGGTGCGCTTCTCCATCCGGGACACGGGCGGAGGCATCTCGCCGGAGCACTTGCCGCACCTGTTCGAGCGGTACTGGCAGGGGAGCCAAGGGGAACGCTCAGGAGCGGGGCTGGGCCTCTACATCGCGCGCGGGATCGTCGAGGCGCACGGCGGCCGCATCTGGGCCGACAGCACGCCCGGCCAGGGCACCATCATCTCGTTCGCGCTTCCTTCCGGGTAGATCGCGGGCCTCAGCCCGACCCGTACGTGTGCAAGCCTTCGCCGGTGAGGCCGAGGTTCACGCCCATGAAGGTGAACACCACCACCGCGAAGGCGAACACCGCGATCGCCGCCGGCCGCTTGCCGGCCCAGCCGAGCGTGATGCGGGTGTGCAGGTAGCCTGCGTAGACGACCCAGGTGATCAGCGCCCAGGTCTCTTTTGGATCCCAGCCCCAGAAGCGGCCCCAGGCCTCGTTGGCCCACATGCCGCCCATGACGATGCCGACGGTGAGGAGCGGCCAGCCGGCGATGATCACCCGGTAGGTGATGTCCTCGAGCTTGCGTGGATCGGGGAGCGTCGCACAGATGCGGTCGCGCAGCGGCGTGGTGAGGAGGAACCCCAGGGTCGTCCCCCACACCAGTGCGATGAGGCCCAGCGCGTAGTTCGAGGCGAGGCCCAGGCGGAAGGGACCGTGCTCGCCCGGGGCGAGGCGCACGCTCTCGGGCAGCACGATCTCGTGGCTGCTCGAGATGCGGTAGACGAGCAGGGCGAGCCCGAGAGTGAGCAGCGCGAAAGCAGCGGCGACGATCTTGTACCCGCGGGCGTGCACGCCCTCCTCGGGTCCCTTGCGGGCGCGGAAGTACACCACCGCTCCGGCCGCGAGCAGCAGGACGGCTGCGAGCAGGAACGGGCCCACCCCGGCGACCGGCGTGAGGAACTTCACCGCCTTGTCGGTGCCCGGCGGCACGACGTGCACCGCGGTGGTCACGGCGAGGAGCTTGCCGGGATGCAGGCCGCTCGCGATCTGGTGTTCCCAGCCGGGCGCCATCTGGAAGGTGGCGCCGAAGAGCAGCTTGCCGCCCCCCACCAGGGCGAGCAGCAGCGCCGCGCCCGCGGCCTGCACGCCCCCCATCACCGCGCTCGGCGTTCCGGTCCGCACCAGGTACAAGAGCGCGCAGATGGCGCCCAGCGTGAAGAGCGAGTAGCTGACGAACAGCATCCCGACGTGGATGAGGATCCAGTAGCTCTGCAGTGCCGGGACCAGCGGCTCGATCTGCTTGTCGGTGACGAGCGAGGCCTCGCCCATCGCCACCAAGGCGAGCGCGACCGCCAGTACTCCGACGATGCGCAAGCCCCATTTCCGCTCGATGATCAGGTAGCAGACCATCATCGCCCACGCGACGAAGTTCAACGCGTCGAACAGGTTCGTGTAGGGCGGGTGCGAGACCATGAACCAGAAGCGGTCGCTGGAGCCGAGGACGTCGCCGGTCGTCTGGCGCGCGAGGATCTCGATGCGGCCCGCGGCCACCCAGCGCGTCATGAGATACGCGGTGTGCGCCGCGACGGCGAGCGCGGCGAGCGCGGTGGCGGCCCGGTCGAGCTGGAGCTTCTGCACCGCGAGCCGGGCTGCGTACCCCACGAACGCGGCCGCGTAGGTGGCCACGGCGACGACGCGCAGCCACCAGCCGAAATCGAGCAGCCCCTGGATCGACTCCACCGAGACCTCCGCGGAGGGGCCATTCTAGCGTGCCCTGGACCGGGCGGCGCGCCACGATGCCGCACGCCGCGCGCGCAAACGCTCAGAGGGACTTGAGGAATTCCACCAGGTCAGACTTCTGGCGGCCGGGCAAGCCCAGCTTGAACGCCGAGTCGTAGTGATCGACCACGGCGTTCAGGGTGGCGAATCGGCCGTCGTGGTAGAAGCCGCCCTTCGCGCGCGTGAACAATCCCCGCAGCGGGGTGGTCCGGTAGCGTCCGTCGGGCGATCGGCTCGCCTGGAAGTCGTCGATCCCGATCTCCGCGCCGGTGTGCATGTTCCAGCCCGGCTCGGTGTAGAGCGGCGCTACGTGGCATCCCGCGCACCTGGCCGCGAACACCTGCCGCCCGCGCCCCGCGGCCTCCTCGTCGAAGCTGCCCTCCGGTGGGCGCGGAGCCTCGAGGCTCAGCTGGTAATCGTGCAGGGCAGCGAGCTTCGAGGTGACCAGGTCGGGGTCGGCTTTCAGGTGCCCGAAGCCGGCGCGCGCCGCGACCGGAAACCTGGCGGCGTCGTCGAGCCGCGGGTCGTAGAAGGTGCCCTTCCCGTGCATCTCGAGGACCGCTACGAAAGCGTTCCAGTAGGGGACGCTCCCCCAGCCGGTGTAGGTGTGCAGATTGACGCCGGCCAGGCCAAACGCGGCGGGGAGGACCGTCGCCGCCGACTTGCCGTCGGGCCGGAACGCCTTGCCGTCCAGGAACAGGAGCGCGTCGAACTTCCCCGGGCCCCAGCTGGCCAGCACGGCGCGGACGGTCTTCTCGTCGACCCCGAGGAGCTTGGCGACCGGCGACAGGTCGGGCGACAGTCCCACGATGGCGCCGACGTTCAGATCGCGGTTCGGCCAGCCGTCGAGGCGGTGCCCGATGCCGGGCGCCAGCGAGTTGTCTACCGTCGAATGGCAGAGGGCGCACTGGATCCCGAGGGTTCGGAGGCCTCCCTTGCCGTCGGAGAAACCAGTCAAGCCGACCACGGCGTTCGAGGTCAGCAGCGCGATGGTGACGGCGGGGTCGTCGAGGTTCACGTTGCCGGCCTGGAGCGCATCGACGGTCGCCTTGGACAGCGCGTCCACGTCGACCTTGAGGCCCACCGCGAGCGCGGTCTTCGGGCTCACTCCCGCCCCGACGCCGCCGTGCGCGGAGCCCTCGATGGCCTGGTGCAGGCGCAGCGCGCCGCCCCAGAAGTCCTCGTCGCCGAAGGTGTCGAAGCGGAAGATCTGGCGTCCTTCGGCTAGCCGGGACCGCCGCGGCGCGTCGTCGTCCCCTCGGCGCGCCGACGCTCCATGCTCGTCCGATGCCGCGGCGGTGCGGACGAACGACGGAGCGGCGTTGCGGCAGCCTGGCCCGCCGACCAAAACGACCATCACGACGAGAGCGCGCATGGGGACCTCCTGCACGGCCGATCTGGCCGGGAACTGCTAGAGTCGGCCGCGCCGCGGAGGTCACGCGGAGAAACGTTTTGCCGGCTGCGGACTCGGATCGGCATGGCGATGGCGTCCGTGAACGTGCACAAAGTGCTGGCGGGGGTGGTGGGCCCCTTGGAGGACGCCGAGCTGGTGCGGCGCATCCTGGGTGGCGAGACGGCCCTCTTCGAGCTGGTCATGCGGCGCTACAACCAGCGCCTCTTCCGCGTCCTGCGCTCGCTGCTGCGCAACGAGAGCGAGGCCGAGGACGTCCTCCAGGACGCCTATGTGCGGGCCTACTCCCACCTCGGGCAGCTGCAGCAGCCGGAGCGGCTCGCCTCCTGGCTCACCCACATCGCGGTCCACGAGGCCAAGGCCAGGCTGCGGCGTCGCGGCCGGGTCGTCGACGTGAAGGAGGGGCCCTTGCGCGCGGTGCCGTCGCCATCCAGGGATCCCGAGCAGGAAGCGCTCGGGAAGCAGATGCAGCGAGTGCTCGCCTCGGCCATCGACGAGTTGCCCGTGGGCTACCGGACGGTGTTCGTGCTGCGCGACGTGGAGGGCATGTCCACGGCGGAGGTGGCGGACTCGCTGCGGCTCTCCGAGCAGGCGGTGAAGATGCGCCTACATCGCGCCCGCGCGGCGCTCCGCCAGGGCCTCTACGACCGGGTCGGCGCCGCGGCGCAGCCGCCCTTCTCGTTCGACGGCGAGCGGTGCGATCGCATCGTGGCCGGCGTGCTCGCCCGGCTTCAGCTCGCTACGCCCTGACCGCGCGGGCAATCATTCGCGGGGAAGGTCCGGTCCCAGCGGCCCGCGCAAGGCTCCGGCCGGGGCGCGCAGCCGCAGGCCCAGAGAATCGACCGGCGCCCGCTTCAGATATCCCTTGTGCCCCGCCGAGAATCCGGCCGCGACGAGCAGCGGGCCCAGCGCCGAGGACTGCACCGGCTCGCCGTCCACGCGGGAGATGAGCAGCGCGCGCCGCCTGCCCGAGTCGACCAGGCGGGCCAGCGCGTTCGCCAGGGCGCGAGCGCGGCGCGAGCGCTCGGGCTCCTCGGCCGGCAGGAAGGTGAGGAGGTTCTGCTCGCCCCGCCCGAGCCAGGCCGTC
>DASQBG010000008.1:0-30413 GCA_035635335.1 Myxococcales bacterium
GGAGAGGACCCACTCTCCGCCCGCCTCCTGCCGGGCGAACTCGTGCTGGCGGGCGAAATCGTCGAACGGGCGCTGCAGGACGCGCGCGCCCAGCCGCCCGGCGATCTGCGCCGTCGAGTCGCGCGATCCGCCGTCCACCACCAGGACCTCGTCGCAGAAGCCGCGCACCGATTCGATGCAGCCGGCGATGCGCTCCGCCTCGTCCTGCGCCACCACCGTGGCGGAGAGCCTCACGACAGCTCCCGGATGCGCGCGACGACGTCGGTGGTCGAATGGTCCTTGGGGTCGCCCGCGATGACCGTGCGCCCTCCGAGGCGCGCGACCAGCTCGCGCTCGGGGACCGCGTCTTCTGCGTAGTCGGTCCCCTTGACGTGCAGGTCGGGCCGCAGCGCGGTGAGCAGCGCGGCCGCGTCCGGCTCGTCGAAGAGCACCACCAGGTCCACGCAGCCGAGCGCCACGACCAGCTCGGCGCGCTCGTCTTCGGGCACGATCGGCCGCTTCGGACCCTTGGACGCCTGGACGCTCCGGTCGGTATTGACCCCGACGACGAGCAGTCCACCGCGCGTCAGGTCCTTGGCGGCCTCCAGGTAGCGCACGTGGCCGACGTGGAGCAGGTCGAAGGCGCCGTTGGCGACCGCGACCGTCCGGCCCTGCGCGCGCGCCGACTCGCGCGCCGCGACGGCCTGCGCGAGCGGCACGAGCTTCTTCACCGCCGGGCCCTCCGCCGGCGCGACGAGTCTTGCGCGGGCTCGAGCAGCTCCGGTCCGGCGACGGTGGCGCGCAGCAGCTCCTTGCGCAGCTCGGCGGCGGTCACCGTCGCGGTGCCCGGTTTCTGCACCACCAGCGCGCCCGCCACGTTGGCGAGGCGTGCGGCCTGGACCGGGTCGGCTCCGCAGGCGATGCCCAGCGTATTGGCGGCCATCACCGTGTCGCCTGCGCCGGTCACGTCGACGGCGGTCGAGGACCCGTGCACCGGCACCGCGGCCGCGGGCGCGCCGGGGCGGAGCAGCAGCATGCCCGCCCGTCCCCGGGTGACCAGGAGCGACTTCGCCCGCAGCGAGCGCAGCAGCTCGCGGCCTGCTTCCTCGATCGCGTCCAGGTCCCCGCCGAGCGGCCGACCGGCGAGCTGCTCCAGCTCCACCTCGTTGGGCTTGGCCTGCGTGACCCCGCGGTACTGCGACAGGCCATAGCGCGAATCGGCGCAGACGACCTTGCCTGCCTGCGCCAGGCCCAGTACCGCCTCGACGACAGGCGCGCTGAACAAGCCCACCCCGTAGTCGGAGACCATCACGGCGTCGGCCTCCCGGGCCGCCTCCTTGAGCGCGCGAAGCACCCGCGCGAGCAGCGAGGCGGGCGGCGCGCCCGGGCCGTCCCGATCGATGCGCAGCATCTGCTGGCGGCGGGTGTTCTTGCCTCCCGCCAGTACCCGCGTCTTGGTCGCGGTGGGGACGCCCGGGGCCTCGAGGATGCCCGACACGTCCGCTCCCGCTTCCTCCAGGAGCCGGCGGAGGCGCGCTCCGGTGACGTCGTCGCCCACCAGCCCGACCGGCGCGACGCGCGCCCCCAGCGCGCAGAGATTCGCGACCGCGTTGGCGCCGCAACCGGGCTTCAGGTCGCTCGACTCGTAGCGCACGATCAGGACGGGCGCCTCGCGGCTGATGCGATCGGTCTCGCCGTACAGGTACTCGTCCGCGACCAGGTCGCCGATCACGGCGATGCGGGCCCCATCGAAGCGGTCCAGGAGCGAACGCAGGTCGGCGTTGCGCTGCATGGAGGCGGTGTCTCTCACGAATTCCTCGGGGGCGGCAAGTTCAGCGCACCGCCGGCGGCAGCCCTTCCGGGGGGCGCGTCTTCCAGCGGCGGTGGACCCAGAACCAGTGGTCGGGGTGCGCGCGCACCGCCCGTTCCACCGCGCGGGTCACTTCCTGAGTGAGCGCCTTCACGGCGGAGCGGCCACGCGTCCCGGGCGGAGGCGCGAACGGGCCCTCCACCCAGACCCTGTGCGTGCCGTCGGGGCCACGCACCGGGAAGACGGCCAGCAGGGGAGCTCCCGTGCGCAGCGCAAGGACGGCCGCGGCGGGCGTGGTGCAGGCGGGCTCGCCGAAGAACTCGACGAAGACGCCGCGCGAAGGCCTCATGTTCTGGTCGATCACCACGGCCAGCGTCTCGCCGCGCCGGAGCAACCGCAGCGCCGCCCCGGAGGACCCCTTGTCGGGCAGCTCGCGCAGCCCGCCCTCTCGCCGGGCGGCGAGGAGCCGCTGGTTGAGGCGCCCTCGCAGCGCCCGCGTGATGGCGGTGAGCGGCACTCCCCGGCGCGCCGTTGCCCGGGCGAGCAGCTCCCAGTTGCCGAAGTGGGCGACGGCCACCACCACTCCGCGGCCACGGGCGCGGGCCGACTCGTAGCGGTCCCAGCCTTCGAAGCGCACCAGCTGCTCGAGGTCCGCGTCCCGGATGCCACGCGAGAGCGCGATCTCCGCCATGCTGCGGCCGAGCTGGCGGTAGGCGTCGCGCGCCGTCGCGCGCCGCTCCTCCTCGGTGCGCTCCGGGAAGGCGCGGCGCAGGCCCTCCAGCGCAACCCGCCTGCGCAACCCGAGCGCCCACGCGGCGCTGCCCAGGGCCTCGCCGAGCGCGAGCAGGAACCGCGCCCAGCGCCCCTTCACCGCAACACCTCGTCCAGGGCGGCCTCGAGCGCCCGTTCGCCGGCGAGGATGCGCAGGTCGACCGGCATCGACGCGATCGGCGGCGGGCCGGTCAGGTCGGACGGCGCCAGCCGGACGGAATCCTTCTCGGTGGTGACCAGGATCTCGGCGCCGGCCAGGTGCGCCGCGCGGCGCAGCTGCAGCAGGTCGCGCGCCGAGTAGGGATGGTGATCGGCGAACCACCGGCTCCCGACCACGCGCGCGCCGCGGGCCCGCGCCAGCACCTCGAACGACGCCGGCCGCGCCAGGCCCGCGAACAGGAATGCCGACTTGCCGGCGATCGGCTGCGCCTCGCGCGCGGCGAACACGCTCTCCACCGGCCCGGCCAAGGGGAGCCGCGGCAGCTCCGCCATCCGCGGGAGATCGCAGCGCGTCAGCCAGAGGAGCCCGCGCCGCACCCGGCGCAGCGACTCGAGCGGCTCGCGGAGAGGACCGCGAGGAAGGAGCCGGCCATTCCCGAGCGGATTGGAGGCGTCCATCACCACCACGTCGAGGTCCCGCTCCAGCTCGTGGTGCTGCAAGCCGTCGTCGAGGAGCAGCACGTCGGCGCCGCGCGCCACCGCCTGGGAAGCGAGCACCGCTCGGCGGGGACCGACGAGCACGCGCAGCCGCGGGCAGCGCCGCTTGAGCAGGAGCGGCTCGTCGCCCGAGAGCGCGCAGGGCGTCTGCTCCGAAACCTCGACCGGATTCCTCGCCCGGCGGCCGTAGCCGCGGCTGAGCAGCGCCGGCTGCTTCCCGCGCCGGAGGAGCCGCTCCGCCAGCTCGAGCGCCACGGGCGTCTTGCCCGCGCCCCCCACCACCAGGTTCCCGACGGAGATGACCGGCGCCCCCGCCTTCACCGGCCGGATGCTCCCCCGGGCCAGCGCGGCGCCGGCCCGGTACGCGAGCGAGGCCAGGGAGACCGGCCACAGCGCGGCCTCCGCCCAGGCCGGCTCGTCGGTGCGCCACCAGAAGCCGCTCACGCCGCCTCCGGGATGAGGTCGGCGATCAGCCGCGCGTCGCGGGCGCTCGCGCCCCGAACGGCGGAGACCGCCTCGCGCGCCAGCTGGCCGAGGGTGAGGATCTCCTCGGGGCGCCCGAGCAGGTCGTGCAGGATGCGCTGGAGGGCCGCCACATCGCGCACCTGCAGCCCGCCGCGTCCGACCAGCACCTGCACGCTGTCCTGGAAGTTCTCCATGCGCGGACCGAACAGCACTGGCTTCCCGCAGGCAGCCGGCTCGAGGATGTTCTGGCCGCCCCGCCGCGTGAAGCTGCCGCCCACGAAGACGACGGTGGCGAGCTGGTAGACGCGTACCAGCTCGCCGATGGTGTCCAGCACCACCACGGGCTCGCCGCCGCCCGGCTCGGAGCGAAGCCGTGCAGCCAGGCCGCGCTCGCGTGCCGCGGCCAGCACGCGCCCCGATCGCTCGACGTAGCGCGGCGCGAGCACCAGCCGCAGGTCGGGGAAGTCGCGCCGGAGCGCCGCGTACGCGTCGAGCAGCGGCCCCTCCTCGCCTTCGTGCGTGGAGCCGCACACCCAGAGCCGCTCGCCGCGCAGGCCCAGCGCCGCGCGGAGCCCCTCGTCCACCGACTCGGGAACGCTCACCGCCAGCGCGTCGAACTTGGTGTTGCCCGTGACGTGCAGCCGGTCGCGCGGAGCCCCCAGCTGCAGGGCCCGCTCCGCCTCGTCGTCGGCGCGCATCATCAGCACGTCGAAGTGCTCGAGGAGGTTGCCGGCCAGCGCGAAGAGGAGCCGGTAGCGCCCGACGTTCTCCGGCGCGATGCGGCCGTTGGTCATCGCCAGCCGGACACCGGCGCGCGAAGCGGCGCGGATCAGCTGCGGCCACAGCTCGGTGTACTCGAGCACCAGCACGTCCGGCCGCAGCGCGGCCATGGCGCGGCGGCACGGACCGGGGAGATCGTAGGGCAGGAAGGTGACCGCGTCGGCGAGGCCGCTGGCGATGAGCCGCTGCTCGGCCATCGCCGCGCCCGAGTCGGTGATCGCCGACACCACGACACGCGCGTCGGGCCGCAGAGCCTTCAGCTCGCGGACGATGGGCACCAGGCCCAGCACGTCGCCCGCCGAGGCGCCGTGGAGCCAGACGCGCGGCCCCGGCCTGCGCACCACCTCGCCGTCGTAGAGGCCGAGGCGCCGCCGGATCCCCTGCCGCACGCGCGGGTGCAGCAGCAGGAAGGGGAACAGGACGAGGAAGATCGCCCACTCCAGCGCCGCCCCGAGGAGGCGCATCTAGAAACGCACTCCGACGGAGATCCCCGGCTCGACCAGGAGCTTGGTCGGCGCGCTCAGCCCGGCGCGGGTGGCGAGCTCGAGGGCGCACCCGGGCGCGACCTGGACCACGCCGAAATCCATCGCGATCGAGGCGCCCAGGCCGGCGGCGAGCACCGGCGTCCATTGCAGGCGGGTGAGCGTCTCGGTCCCGTCGGCCTGGAACGTCTCGTGCCAGGCGCGGATCCAATACATGCGGAGGAAGGGGGAGCCCGTCAGGGCCAGCTCCGGCGAGACGCGGTAGGTGGCGATGAACGGCACCTCGACGCCGAAAGCGCGGTACTTCCACAGGTCGGTCTGCGTGCGGCCGTCCTGCGTGCGCACCAGCTCCTGCTCCACTCCCACGCCCACGAAGCGCGTGCCGATCTCGAACGCGAGGCCTTCGCCCTGTTGCAGGTCATAGAGGCGCAGCCGCGCACCGATAGCCCCGCCGACGAATGCCGGAGTGAAGGGAGAGATGGGGTTCGACAGCTTCAGCTGCGCCTCGAAGGCCAGGTGCTGGAGCACCTGCCAGCGGATGGAAGCGTCCGAGGCGACCCAGGTGAGCACCTCCCACTTGCTCGTCTCGGGCGCCACCGTCTTGTCGACGCCGTCGCGGGCGGCCACGTCGCCGGGGCCCGCCAGCACGCGCCCCGCTTCCATCGAGAGGCTGACGTGCACCTGGCCCTTCTGGAGATCTCCGGCCGGCAAGAAGGTGCCGGCGCTGACCACGGGCAGCGCGCAGCCGGCGGACAGCGCCAGCGCGAGCAGGAGCGGCCTCACGCGAACAGCCTCGGGAAGGTGTCCTTGAGCCCGTCGAAGATGAACTGCACCGCGAGCGCGCCGATGATGAGTCCGATGACGCGGTTCATGACGTTCAGCCCGGTGACGCCGAGGAAGCGCGAGATCGGCGTGGCTGCCCGCAGCATCGCGTAGCTCGCCGCGCAGGTGACGGCGATGGAGAAGACCACCGGCACCATGAACAGGGTGCGCCCCGCCCGCCCCATCAGCGCGGTCACGGTGGCGATGGCGCCGGGGCCGGCGAGCAGCGGGATGGCCAGCGGGAAGATGGCCACGTCGTCCTTCTCGGCGCCTTCCTGCTCCTCCTCGGGGATGATGCGGGTGCGGACCTGCTGCGCGCGCAGCATCTCGATGGAGGTGAGCAGGAGCAGGATGCCGCCGGCGACCTTGAACGCGCCGAGCGTGACGCCGAGCAGCCGGAAGATGACGGTGCCCGCCACGGCGAAGACGGTCAGGATGACGAACGCGGTGAGCGCCGCGCGCCGGGCCATGCGCCGCCGCTTCTCCTCGGAATCGCCCTGGGTCATGGCCACGAAGATCGGGACCACGCCCATGGGATCGACGACGAAGAAGATGGCGGAGAGCGAGAGCAGGCTGAAGGACAACAGCTCGCGCACCCAGGAGTGCATGTTGAACGGCTTGTACCATGCCGCTTTGCATTCTCGCGGGCGATCCCGGAGAATTTCGCCGCCGACGAAGGATGCCGAAGGATGAGAGCGCAGGAGCAGGTACCGGCCGCCGCGCCCGCGAGCGAAGCGCAGCCGCTGGCCCTCAGCGAGGACAGGTTCCGAGCGCTGGTGGAGCAGTCGATCGCCGGCATCTACGTCATCCAGGACGGCCGGGTGGTCTACGCCAACCCGAAGTTCTGCGAGATCTTCGGCTACTCGCGCGAGGAGTTCGCCCAGGGCGGGGTGCCCCTCGAGCAGCTCACCTGGGAGCAGGACTGGCCGATGGTCCGCGAGAACGTGCGCCGGCGGCTCGCGGGGGAGGTGCAGAGCATGCACTACACCTTCCGCGCGCGGCGGAAGGACGGCGCGCCCATCGAGGTCGAGGTGCACGGAGCGCGCACCGAGCTCGCCGGCAATTTGGCGATCACCGGCACGCTGCTCGACATCACCGAGCGCCGGCGCGCCGAGCACGCGCTGAGGCAGAGCGAGGAGCGCTACGCCCTGGCCGAGCGCGGAGCCAACGACGGGCTCTGGGACTGGGACCTCGCCGGCAATCGCGTCTACCTCTCGCCCCGCTGGAAGCAGATGCTGGGACTGCGCGAGGACGAGCTGGGCAGCGACCCGGAGGCGTGGTTCGAGCGGGTGCACCCCGACGATCGCGACCGGCTCTCCGCCGACGTGGCGCGGCACCTGTCGGGCGATACCCCCAACCTGGAGGTGGAGCACCGCATCCGCCATGCCGACGGGACCTGGAGGTGGGTCCTGCTGCGCGGCACGGCCGTGCGCGACGCGCAGGGCAAGGCGACGCGGATGGCGGGATCGCAGACCGACGTGACCGAGCGCAAGGAAGCCGAGGAGAAGCTCCTCCACGACGCGCTCCACGACGCGCTCACCGGCCTGGCGAACCGGTCGCTGTTCATGGACCGGCTGCGGCAGGCGATGGCGTTCCTGCAGCGCAAGCCGGACCTGCGCTTCGCGGTCCTCTTCCTCGACGTGGACCGCTTCAAGAACATCAACGAGAGCCTGGGCCACGCGATGGGCGACCGGCTGCTCGTCTCGGTGGGCAAACGGCTGCTCGGATGCATCCGGCCCGGCGACACCGTGGCTCGGCTGGGCGGAGACGAGTTCGCCCTCCTCCTCGAGGACTACGGCGCTCCGGAGGATCCGGCGCGCTGCGCGGAGCACATCCAGGCCGAGCTGGCGCCCGCCCACGATCTGGGCGGCGTGGAGGTGTTCGCCACCGCCAGCATCGGCATCGCGGTCGCGGGGCGCGGGTACACCCGCCCCGAGGAGCTGCTCCGCGACGCCGATACCGCCATGTACCGCGCCAAGCAGCTGGGGCGCGCCCGCCACGCGGTCTTCCACCCCGCGATGCACGCGCACGCCCGCGCGCAGCTGCAGCTCGAGACCGACCTCTACCGGGCGCTCGAGCGCAACGAGCTGCGCGTCGCCTTCCAGCCGATCGTCTCGCTCTCCACCGGGCTGATCGCGGGCTGCGAAGCGCTGGTCGAGTGGCAGCACCCGAAGCGCGGCCGCATCCCGCCCGCCGAGTTCATCCCCGCCGCCGAGGAGACGGGGCTCATCCTTCCCATCGGAGAATGGGTGCTGCGCGAGTCCTGCAAGGCGGCGCGCGGATTCGCCGATCGGCTGCCGCGCGGCGCGCCGATCGCGGTGAGCGTGAACCTCTCCGCCCGCCAGCTCTTGCGCGCCGAGCTGCTCGAGCAGGTGCGCTCCGCGCTGCAGCAGAGCGGGCTCGAGCCCCACCGGCTGCGACTGGAAGTCACCGAGAGCGTCATCATGGAGAACGCCGGCCCCGCCTCCTTGCTTTTGGCGCAGATCAAGGCGCTGGGCGTGCACCTGCTCCTGGACGACTTCGGCACCGGCTACTCGTCGCTCTCTTACCTGCACAACTTCCGCTTCGACACGCTCAAGCTGGACCGCTCGTTCGTGGCCCGCGTCGACAGCTCCAGCAAGCACGCCGAGATCGTGCGCACCATCGTGTCGCTCGCCCGCGCGCTGGGGATGGACGTGGTCGCCGAGGGCGTGGAGACGCCGGCCCAGGTGGCGCAGCTGCAGATGCTGCACTGCGATTACGCGCAGGGGTACTACTTCGCCCGCCCGTTGGAGGCGCCGCAGCTCGCCGGCCTTCTCGAATCGCGGCGCTCGTGGCCGCTGCCGCTCGCGCCCGCCGCGGCGATGGCGCAGAAGCGCCGCTGACCCGTCAGCCGCGCAGCGTCAACCAGAGCATCGCGGCGCTGAGCAGGATGAGGATGCCGGTGGTCGCCCAGGCCAAAACCGAGAGCCAGCGGCCGTTGCGGTAGCGTCCCATCAGCCGCTCGTCGCCGGCGAGCAGCAGCATGTAGACGAGGATGAACGGCAACAGGACGCCGTTCGCGGTCTGCGAGAGCAGCATGATCTTGAGCAGCGGCAAGCCGGGCAGCATCACCAGCCCGGCGCCCAGCACGATCATCGCCCCGTAGAGCGCGTAGAACTGGGGCGCCTCGTCGCGGCGCTTGTCGATCCCGCTCTCCCATCCGAACGCCTCGCACACGTAATAGGTGGTGGAGAGCGGGAGGATGCTGGCGGCGAACAGCGAGGCGTTGAAGAGCCCGAAGGCGAAGAGCGCGCTGGCGTACTTGCCCGCCAGGGGGCGCAGCGCGAGCGCCGCGTCCTGGGCCGTCTCGATGTGGCCGCCGGCCTTGTGGATGGTCGCGCCGCAGGCGAGCACGATGAAGAAGGCGACCACGTCGGTGACGATGCAGCCGACCACCACGTCGAGACGCGACAGCGGGTAGTCTTCGATGCGCACGCCTTTCTCGACGATCGCCGATTGCAGGTAGAACTGCATCCAAGGCGCGATCGTGGTGCCTACCAGCGTGACCACCATGGTCAGCGTCGGGGCGGTGAAGGAGAGCGTGGGGATGAGCGTGCCGCGCGCGACCTCGCCCCAGTCGGGCTTGGCCAGGAAACCGGCCACGATATACGAGACGTAGAACACGCAGGCGGCGAGGAAGATGCGCTCCACGATGCGCGCCGTCCCCTTCACCACCAGCACCCAGACCAGCACCGCGACCGCGGGCACCGAGATCCAGCGCGGCACGCCGAAGATCTCCAGCGAGCCCGCCACGCCGGCGAACTCCGCCACGGTGTTGCCCAGGTTGGCGATGACCAGCGCGAGCATGACGAAGAAGGTGGATTTGACGCCGAAGCGCTCGCGGATGAGGTCCGAGAGGCCCTTGCCGGTGACCACGCCCATGCGCGCGGTCATCTCCTGCACCAGGATCAGCGCGAAGGTGATGGGGATCAGCGTCCACAGGAGCGTGTAGCCGAAGTCGGCGCCCGCCTGCGAGTAGGTGGCGATGCCGCCGGCGTCGTTGTCGACGTTGGCGGTGATGATCCCCGGGCCCACCACCGAGACCAGGAGCGCCAGGCGTGCCCAGCGCGAGCGCAAGACCCGCACGCCTCGCGACGGCGTGGCGCGCCCCTCCGCCGGAGATTCAGCCATGCAGCACCTTCTCCAGCACGTCGTCGACGGTGACGACGCCGAGGAGCTTGCCGGCCTCGTCCTCCACCGGCAGCGAGAACAGGTTGTACTTGGCGGCCAGCTCCGCCACCTTGCGCGCCCGATCGTCCAGCCGCAGGGGCGCGGGGTGCTCGTGCATCAGCCCCAGCACGCGGCTCTCCGGCCGGGCCACGATGATGTCGCGCAGCGAGAGCACGCCGGCCAGCCTGCCCTCCGGCCCGATCACGAACGCGTCGTGCAGGTGCGCGATGTGCTCGGCCTGCGCGCGCACCTGCTCCAGCGCCTGCGACGCGGTCAGCTCGGGCGAGAGGCGCAGGAACTCGGGGTTCATCATGCCGCCGGCGCTGTCCTCGTCGTAGGTGAGCAGGCGCTCGACCTCGCGCGCCTCCGAGGGCTCCATGTCGGCGAGCAGCTCGGCCGATTCCTCGCGGGGCAGGTCGGCCAGCAAGTCGGCCGCGTCGTCGGCCTGCATCTCCTCCAGCACGTCGGCGGCCTTCTCCGGCTCCAGCGCCTGGAGCAGCTCGCGCTGGAGCTCCGGCTCGACCTCCTCGAGCGCGTCGGCCGCCGCCTCGACCGGCAGCTCGCGGAACAGCACCGCGCGCTCGCGCCGGTCCAGGTCCTCCAGGATCTCCGCCAGGTCGGCTGGATGGATCTCCGACAGCGCGGCGCGCGAGAGGTCGAGGCGGACGCGCGGCGACCCGGACGAGAGCGGTTGCACGTGCTTCCAGGAGACCAGCTTGTCCGTCTTCAGATAGGGGGCCTCGGGCTTGAGCCCTCTCACCAGCGCGTCCACGAGCGGTTGCCATCCCATCCGGCGGACCAGCCCGCGGAACCCGACGTCCACGTGGGCCACCCGCAGCTCGCCGCGCGCGAGGAGCAGGTGCAGGTCGTTCACGCGCTCCACCTTGGCGTCGTCGGTGTCGACGATCTGCCGGTCGAGCACGTCCTGGGCGAGCGGGATCTCGCTCGACAGGAGCTGCAGGGGGCGCAGCGCGTCGGCGCCGCGCTTGAGCCGCAGGCCGCGCGCGTCCCACCCCTCCACGTCCTCCCACTCGACCCGCTTCACCTCGCCGCCCCTGCGGGTGCGCACGCGCAGCGCCTTGACGCGCGGGTACGCGCCGGCCGCGTCCGCGAGCAGATCGACGAGGGTGCCCAGGCGTTCGCCGGCCGGGCCGACCACGGGCAGCCGGAGCAGATCGGAGAGGAAGAGGAAGTTCCCCTCGCGCGGCGGCTGGCTGGCGGGCGCCGCCTTTCCGTTCTCGTTCACCTGTGCCGGCACCGCGGGCGCGGTAGCAGAGGTCCCACGAGATGGTCAAGCGACGATTGGGGCTGGCGGCACCTCGAATCAATCCAGGTTCTTCACTCTCCGATAGTGCCGGCGCGCCTTGGCGCGGTTGCCGCAGTCCTTCATGCTGCACCAGCGCCGCGAGCCGTTCCGGCTCTCGTCGACGAACAGCCAGCTGCAGCCGCTGGCTTCCCACATCCCGCACCGCTTCACCGGCGCCGGGTGGCCGCCCGCGAGCAGCTCGGCGGCCGAGAGCGCGACCGGCCAGAGCATGCGGCGGAGATCGTCCGAGCCGTCCCAGCCGAGCGAGAAGCCCCGGCCGCTCTGGACCACGCGGCGATGAGCGAGGGCATCGGCTAGCGCCCGGTTCAGCACCTCGAGGTGCTGCGGGGAGGGGCGCTTGCTTTCCGCCAGGGCGAAGAAGGTCTCGAACAGCGCCTCGCGCAGCTCCACGGCGGCGCGCAGCGCTCCGGCGGCGGCCGCGGGCTCACGCTGCGCGCGCAGCAGCAGGGCGCGAGCCTGGGCCGGTGTGAGCAGCTTCCCTTCACGCGCCCAGGCGACCAGGTCTCCGTAGCCGTGCAGGTGCTCCGTCGGCGTCGTCCGCCGGTCCCCGCCGACGGTGTTGGTGAAATCCAGGCAGGGCTCTCCGCCGACGAACTCGAATTGGTAGGGCTCCGCGCGCACGCCACGCGGAGGTCCGCATCCAAGCCGTCGCGGCGCCCCGCGCCTGAGGGCGGCGCGGCGAGGCGCGCCTGGGGTTCCTGTGTTAGAGACCGGCCGTGCCGACTCCGCCGTCCGTCGCCGAAGAGTTGAAGAGCCTGCGCATCGAGCGCACGCCGGAGCGGCGGGGCATGCCCGCGTGGGCCCCGCCCGTCATCGGTGTCCTGGCCGCAGCCGCGGTGCTGTTCGCCGGCTGGAAGCTCGTGGCGCCGCGCCTGTTCGTGCCCGAGGTGGAGACCACCGCGGTGGCGCTGGTCAGCCCGGCCCAGGCGCAGCAGCTCCTGGTGGCCACCGGATACGTGGTGCCGCAGCGCCAGGCGAACATCTCGCCGCGCATCGGCGGCCGGGTGGCGGAGTTGTTCGTCGAGGACGGCACGGTGGTGAAGAAGGGTCAGCTCCTCGCCGTCCTCGAGGACCAGGACTTCCGGGCGCAGGTGCTCCAGGCCCGCGCCGATGCGCGTTCGGCGGAGGCGCGCGCGACGCGCGCCGAGGTGGAGGTGCGCGACGCGCAGCGCGCCTTCGATCGCGAGAAGGTGGTCCAGGAGAAGGGCGTCTCGACCCCCGCCGTCCTCGATCAGGTCACCGCTCGTCTCGAGGGCTCCAAGGCGTCCCTGTCGGCGGCGCGCAGCGACACGGCCGCCGCGCGCGCCCGCGTCGAGGTGGCCAAGGTCAACCTGGACAACTGCTATGTCCGCGCCCCGTTCGACGGGCGCATCACCCAGAAGCTGACCGACATCGGCGAGATCGTCTTCGGCGCCCAGAGCGCGGGGACGGGCGGGCGCGGGGGCATCGCCTCGCTGGCCGATTTCTCCACCCTGCAGGTCGAGGCCGACGTGTCGGAGAGCCAGGTGGCCAAGCTGAAGATCGGCACGCCCGCGGAGATCGTCCTGGACGCCTTCACGGACCGCCGCTACCGCGGGAAGGTGGCGGAGGTGCGCCCCCGCGTCGATCGCGCCAAGGCGACCGTCACGGTGAAGGTCGGCTTCGTCGACGACCCCGTCGACGTGCTGCCCGACATGGGGGCCAAGGTGACGTTCCTGGCCAGGGAGCTGGACGAAGCGGCCTCGAAGGCGCAGCCGATCCCGGCGGTCCAGGCCGACGCGGTGGTGGACCGCGGCGAGAACAAGGTGCTCTGGGTGGTCGACCAGCAAGACCAGCTCCGGACCGTGCCGGTGGTCACCGGAGCCCCGATGGGCGGCCTGGTCGCGCTGCGCGACGGCCCGCCGCCCGGCACCAAGGTGGTGCGCCGTCCCGACGGGGATCTCAAAGCGGGGATGAAGGTGAAGGAAAAGCAGTGAGGGAGACGAAGATGGCGGAGGTGGCCGAGAGGGCGCCGCGCGGAGCGCGGCCGATCGTCGAGATCCGCGGGTTGCGGAAGGTGTACGTCCGCGACAAGCAGGAACTGACGGTGCTCGACGGCATCGACCTGGACATCCCGGAAGGCTCGTTCGAGGCCCTGATGGGCCCCTCGGGCTCGGGCAAGACCACCCTGCTCAACCTCATCGCCGGGATCGACCAGCCCACCGCGGGGACGGTGCGGGTGGCGGGCGAGGAGATCGGCCGCATGGGCGAGACGGAGCGCGCCGCGTGGAGGGCGCGCAACATCGGATTCATCTTCCAGTTCTACAACCTGATGCCGGTGCTCACCGCGGCCGAGAACGTGGAGCTGCCGCTCTTGCTCACGCCTCTGTCCAAGGCGGAGCGCAGGCGCCGCGTGGACGTCGCGCTCAAGCTGGTCTCGCTGTCGGACCGCGCCGATCACACCCCGCGGCAGCTGTCCGGCGGGCAGCAGCAGCGGGTCGCCATCGCCCGCGCCATCGTCGCCGACCCGCAGATCGTCGTCGCCGACGAACCGACCGGCGATCTCGACCGCAAGAGCGCCGAGGACGTGCTGGGGCTGCTCACCACGCTGAACGAGACGCTCGGCAAGACCATCGTGATGGTCACCCACGACCCGCACGCGGCGGAAAGCGCGAAGATCCAGCGCCGGCTGGACAAGGGGCTCTTGACGTGACCCTCGCCGGCCTGGCCCTGCGCAACGCATTCCTGCGCAACAAGACCCGCGCCTTCCTCACCGTGCTCGGCACCATGGTGGCAGCGCTGGCGTTCGTGTTCCTGCGCACCGTGCTCTCCGCGTGGTACGCGAGCAGCGAGGCCTCCGCCGCGGACCGGGTCGTCACCCGCAACGCGATCTCGATCACGCAGCCGCTGCCTTTGTCTTACCGCGACCGCATTCTCCAGGTGTCCGGGGTCACCAAGGTCACCTTCTCCAACTGGTTCGGCGGCGTCTACAAGGACCCGAAGAACTTCTTCGCCAAGTTCGCCACGGATGCCGCGAGCGCGCTCGACGTCTTCAACATCCGCTTCCTGGAAGGCAGCAAGCAGGACTTCCTCGCGGACCGGAACTCCTGCATCGTGGGGAAGAAGCTCGCCGACCGGTACGGGTTCAAGCTCGGCGAGACGCTTCCCTTGCAGGGCGACATCTATCCGGGCGAGTGGCGGTTCCGCATCGCCGGGATCATCGATTCTCCCGACGACGAGTCGCTCGCCAACACCATGTACTTCCACTGGCAGCGGCTCAACGAGGGCGTGCGACCGGGGCTCAAGGACATGGTCGGCGTCTACACCGTGAGCGTCGCGAACTCCGGCAAATCCTCCGAGGTGATCCAGCAGATCGATTCCCTCTTCGCCAACAGCGAGTACGAGACGCATACCGAGACGGAGAAATCGTTCCGCCTCCAGTTCGTCCGGGGTTCGGCGGCCATCATCGCCGCGCTCGAGGCGGTGAGCGGGGTCATTCTTCTCATCATGGCCCTCATCCTGGGGAACACACTCGCCATGGGCCTGCGCGAGCGCACGCCGGAACTGGGCGCGATGCGCGCCATCGGCTTCTTGCCCAGGCACGTGCGCGCCATTTCCATCACCGAGGGTGGGCTCCTGGGGGTCCTCGGCGGCCTCCTCGGAGTGGCGTTCGCGCAACCCGTCCTGACCAGCTTCGGGAAACTGCTCTCCAGCCTCGGGTTCCTGACCGGCATCAGCTTCAAACCCGGGACCGCCGCGCTGACGCTCCTGTGCGCCGCGGCCATCGGGGCGCTGGCGAGCGCAATCCCCGCCTGGCAAGCCGGCCGCATGGAGGTCGTTGACGCTCTGCGGAGACAGGAATGATCCCGCTCTCCTACAACGTGCGCTCCATCCTGCGCCGCCGTTTCTCGGCATTGGCCACCGCCGGTGGCCTGGGCCTGGTCGTCTTCGTGTTCGCAGCGGACCTGATGCTCGCACAGGGCGTGGAGGAGACGCTCAAGGCGTCGGGCTCGCCGCGCAACGCCATCGTGCTGCGGAAGGGATCCTCGACCGAGGTTACCAGCCTGGTATCACGCGAAGCGGCGAAGGTGTTCTCGGCTGACCCGGCGGTCGCTGTGGTCGGCGGTAAGGCGGTCGCCTCGCCCGAGTTGTTCGTGGTCTTCCAGCTGCCGCGCGCGGATGGAAACGGTACAGCGAACGTCGGGTTCCGGGGCGTCACCTCCGACGGTCTGCAGCTCTTGCGCAGCGAGACGGTCAAGGTGATCGAGGGCCGCCTTCCGCAACCGGCGACCAGCGAGCTGATGATCGGCCAGGCCTTGCTGGGCCGGTACAAGGGCGCGGCGCCGGGACAGTCGATCCGCATCGCCCGGCGCGACTGGCAAGTGGTGGGCGTCTTTCAGGCCCGCGGAAGCGGTTTCGAGAGCGAAGTATGGGGCGACGCGGACCAGCTGATCGACGCGTCCCACCGCCCCGGGTACTCCCAGCTGACGGTGCGGCTCAAGTCACCCTCGGAGCTGGCGTCGCTCCGGGCGACCATCGACGCGAACCCGGCGTACACCGTCGAGGCCAAACGAGAGGACCTGTACTACGAGGACGCCTCGGGCCAGCTGGCCAGCTTCGTGCGAACTCTGGGGAAGGTCATCGGCTTCTTCTTCGCTTTTGGTGCCACGCTGGGCGCGATGATCACCATGTACGCGCAGGTGGCGAGCCGGGTGCGCGAAGTGGGTACGCTCCGCGCGCTCGGCTTCCGGAGGCGGGCGGTGCTGGGCAGCTTCCTGGTGGAAAGCCTGATTCTGGCGCTCATCGGCGCCGTCGCCGGCTGCGCGCTCGCGTCCGTCCTCGGAACGGTCTCCTTTTCGACCGTGAACTTCTCCTCGTTCACCGAGATCAAGTTCCGCTTCCACTTCGCGCCCGCGGTCGCGGCCTGGTCGACGCTCTTCGCGGTCGCGATGGGCCTCTTGGGCGGCGCCCTGCCCGCGACCCGGGCCGCCCGCCTCGCCATCGCCGAGGCGATCAAGGGCTGAGGGTGCTCGACTCGACGGAGCGGAAGCTGCTCGCCCTGCTGCTGGTCGCCTCGGGCTGGCTGTTCGTCTACTTCGACAAGCTGAACAACCCGAACGAGCTGGTGCGCGTCTACATGGCGCGCGCGCTGCTCGAGCACGGCACCTACGCCATAGGCGAGCGTCGCGCCGTCCCAGGCGGGTTCGTCGACCACGGTCCGGTGTACTCGGACTGGGGCTACGTCAACGACAAGGCATTGGTGTGCGACGATCCGCGCGCGCGGCCCCCGGCGTGCAGCGGGAAGCTGTACGCCGCGAAGGCGCCCGGTGCGTCGTTCCTCGCCGTACCGGTGTTGGGCGCGCTCAAGCTCGCGCTCGGACACGAGCCGTCGCGCACCGCGGACGTGTTCCTCCTGCGCTGGGTCTTCTGCATCGTGCCCACCGCGCTGTTCTGGGTCGCGATGCGGCGATTCCTGCTGCGCAGCGGAGTACCGGCGCCGGCCGCGCTCGCCTGCGTCCTGGCCGGCGCGCTCGGCTCGCTGTCCTTCACGTACGGGCAGATGTTCGCGGGGCACCAGCTCGCCGCGCTGGCGCTCGGGACCGCGTTCCTCGTCGCGTTCTGGCCCCGACGCGTAACCTCGACCTCGACCTCGACCCCGACCCCCCCGCCCGCGGCCCTGCTCTTCGGCTTCGCCGCCGGGCTCGCGGTCTGCTGCGAGTATTCCTCCGCGCCTGCGGCCCTGCTGCTCACCGGCGTTTGGCTGTGGTCCGGACGCGCTTCTCCGAAGTCGCTCGCCCTCGCCGCGCTCGGCGCAGCGGGTCCGCTGCTCGCGCTGGCGCACTTCCATGCGGCCGCCTTCGGCGCTCCCTGGTCGACACCCTATTGGCACCTGGAGAACCCCGCGTTCGCGCAGGACATCGCCCCGGGCTTCCTCGGCATCTCGCTCCCGACCTGGGAGCGGGTGCAGGGCTCGCTGTTCGGGCCCTACCTCGGCCTCTTCTTCTGGGCGCCGTGGACCGCCCTCGCGCTCGGCGCCGCGCCGCTGCTCCTGCGGCGCCGGCACCCCGCCGGGACAGCGGCCGTCGCGGTGGTTGGGTACTACCTCTTGTTCCAGGTCACGCACGCGCTGTGGCGGAGCGGCTGGGTGGTGGGTCCCCGCTACATGACGCCAGTCGTTCCCTTCGCCGCGGCCGCGGTCGGGCTCGGGATCGCGCAGCTCGGCCGGGTCGCGCGGCCCTGGGCGGTTGCGTTGCTCGGCGGTGCGGGCGCGGCAGCGATCGCGGCGACCGGCCTGGCCTCGATCGTCTGCCAGGCGTTCCCGCTCGAGGTGTACAACCCGCTGCTCGAGGTCGTGGGCCCGCTCCTGGCGCACGGGTACGTCCCCCGCAACCTGCTGCAGCTCGCGGGGGTGCCCGGCCTGTGGAGCGCCCTCCCCCCGCTGGCCGCGCTCGCCACCGGGATGGCGCTGCTCTTGACCGCGCCGCTGCGCATCGATGCCGGCGCGCGGCGAGCCCACCGGCTCGCGCTCGCGGTCTCCGCCCTGCTCGTCCTCGCGCAATGGACCGCGACGGCCGGGGGGTCGCCGGCCCAGTCCGGCGCGGTGCGCTTCCTCTCCTCGTCCTGGGAGCCGGATCCGCCCCCTGGCGCACGGCCGTTCACCCCGCGTTGAGCCACTCCTCGAAGGCGCGGAAGTCGTACTCGCGCCCGAGGAAGTCGCGCACCAGGTCGGCGGCCTTGGCGCTGCCGCCCGGCTCCAGCACCGCCTTGCGGTAGCGCAGCGCGACCGCGGGTTCCATCAGGCCCTCGCGCCGGAACGCTCCGAACAAGTCCTTCGCGATGACCAGCGACCACATGTACGTGTAGTACAGCGCGCTGTACCCCTCGAGGTGCCCGAAGGACTCGTGGAAATACGTCTCGGGGACGTAACGGAAAGGCGTGAGGGACTCCTGCAGCCGGGCCATGAGCGAGGTGGTGTCCAGTGAGCTCGGTTCTGACCCATGGAAGGCGAGGCTCACCGCCGCGTAGTACATCTGCTGGCGGACGCGAAGACCCTTGCCGAACTCCTCGGCGGCCCGCATGCGCGCGACCAGTTCCGCCCCGATGGGCTCTCCGGTCTGGTGGTGGCGCGCGAACCCCGCCAGCACCGAAGGATCCCAGCACCACTCCTCCAGCATCTGGGAGGGCGCCTCGACGAAGTCCCACTCGGTGCGCACCCCGGAAAGGCCCGCCCACCGGGTGCGGCCTCCCAGCAGGTGATGCAGGAGATGGCCGAACTCGTGGAAGAAGGTCACCACCTCGCCGTGCTCCAGCAGCTCACCCGGCCGGGGGAAGTTGCAGATCAACGCCGCCTCGGGAAGCGCGCGGCCCGCCTGACCGGAGCGGAGCGTGAACTGCGCCGCGTGCTTGTACTTCCCTTCCCGCGGGAACAGGTCGAGGTAGAAGCGGCCCAACAGGCGCCCCTCCTCGAGCACGTCGAAGCAGGTCACGTCGGAATGCCAGACTGGAGCGTCGGGGACCTTCCGGTAGGTCAGGCCGAAGAGCCGCGAGGTGACGTCGAGCACGCCCTGCTGGACGCGCGACAGCTCGAAGTAGGGCCGCACCTCCTGGGCGTCGAACCCGTGTCGCTCCTTGCGCACGGCCTCGGTGAGGACCTGCGAATCCCACGCCTCGACGCGCTCCGCCGTCGGGTCGTCGCGGCGCCTTTGCTCGAGCAGCGCCTCGTACTCGGTCCTCATCCGCGCCTCGGCGGCGGCCGAGATGCGGGCGATGAAGTCCGCCGCCGCCTGCGCGCTGCCGATCATCTTGTCCTCGGTCGCGTACGACGACCAGGACGGGTGGCCGAGCAGGTCCGCCAGCTCGTGGCGCCGCTCCACCATGCGGGCGAGCGTGTCCAGGTTCCGCGGGTGCGCGCGCTGCCGGTAGACGCGCCAGAGGCGCTCCCGCGCCGGCGAGCTCTTCGCGTAGCTCAGGAACGGGACGTAGTCGGGAGTGTCGGTGGTGATGCGGACCTTCCCGTCCGCTCGCGGCGGGCGCGCGCGCACATAGTCGTCCGGCAAGCCTTCCAACTCGGCCGGGTCGAGGTCCACCCAGCGGACGTCGTCCCGGATGTTGCGGCTGAACTCCTGCCCGATGCGCACCAGCTCGTCGTTCAGCGCCCGGATGCGCCCCCGCGTCTGGTCGTCCCGGTCCACGCCCGCGCGGCGGAAATCGCGCAGCACCCGGTGCAGGTAGAAGCGGGCCTTTGCATCCGCCCCGGAGACGTCGATCTCTCGGAGGGCGTCGTAGATCCCCCGATCCAGCGACAGCTCGGTGGACAGCGCGTCCACCTCCTGCTCGCAGCGCTCCGCCAGCTCGCGCATGGCCGGGGAAGGATGGGCGTTGCGCGCCACGCTGGCGCGCGACGACGCGTCGGACAGCGCGGAGACCGCGTCGTCGTACGCGCCGAGCCCCTCCTCGACGGTGCGCGGCGAGGGCATCGCCTTGAGCCGCGCCACGCGGGCGCGGGCCAGCTCCATGTCGCGCCGGTTGGCCAGGGCGAGCTGCTCCGGCGAGGAGGCCAAGAGCTCGCCGGGACTCACGCGGCGCGCTCCATCCGGGCGCGCAGCTCCACGGTCCCGCCGCCGAAGACGAGCAGCGCCAGCGAGAAGAAGGTGAGCTTGAACCCGCGCACCAACACCCAGAGGTAGAGGAGCTGCGCCTGCAGCGTCTGTCCCGGTGCGCGGATCATGGGCGGACCTTCGCACGCGCCCCGCCGCTGCTCAAGCGACGACGGTCACTGCGCCGCCCTGGCGGCCGCCGGCTCCGCGTGCTCGCGGAGCACGCGCTCCAGCGAGGAGAGCGGCACCGCGCCGTGGGCGAGCACCGCGTCGTGGAAGGCGCGCAGGTCGAAGCGATCGCCCATGCGTTTGCGCGCCTCGTCGCGCAGCCGGAACAGCTCCAGCTCTCCCACCATGTACGCGAGGGCCTGCGCCGGGTGGATCGCGTAGCGGTCGATCTCGTTCGCCGCCTCGTCGGGCGAGAGCGTGGTGTGCCCGCGCAGGTACGAAAGCGCCCGCTCGCGGTCCCACTTGAGCGCGTGCATCCCCGTGTCGACCACCAGCCGCGCCGCGCGCCACGCCTGGTACCCGAGCATGCCGAACCGCGCGGGGGAGCCCGAATACAGATGCAGGTCCTGGTCGCTCATCCGCTCGGTGTACAGCGCCCACCCTTCCACGAAGGCCGTCTCGCCGGTGTGCCGGCGGAAGTCGGGCAGGTCGTGCAGCTCCTGGGCGAGGGCGATCTGCAGGTGGTGGCCGGGGACCGTCTCGTGGAAGCAGAGCGCCTCCTCGTTGTAGAGCGGCCGCGTCTCCGGGCGCAGCGTGTTGACGTAGTAAACGGCGGGGCGCGAGCCGTCGCCGGCGGCCGGCTGGTAGAAGGCCGGCGGGCTGGAGGCCGCGCGGTACGCCTCGATGGGGCGCGTCTCGATCGGCTGCCGCGGGAGCCGGCCGAAGGCCTGCGGCAGCGCGGCCTGGGCGCGCGAAAGCGTGGCCCGGTTCCACTGCAAGAGGGCCGCCGCGGTCCTCTGGAACTGCTCGCGGCTCCCGTCCAGCCTGGCACGGTACTCCTTGGCGTCGCGCGCCCCCTCGGAGCGGGCGATGCGCTCCATCTCGGCCTCGATGGAGGCGAGCGTCTCGAGCCCCAGGTCGTGCAGCTGCTGCGGCGTCCGCCTGGTCCCGGTGTGGTGCGCGACCAGCGCCGCGTAACAGGGCTCGCCTCCGGGGAGCGCCCACAGGCCCACGTCCTTGCGCGCCCTGGGCAACAGCTCGCCGGCGAGGAACTCGCGGTAGCGGCGCATCCCGGGCAGCACCTGCTCGACCATGGCCGCGCGGATGCGCTCGCGCGAGGCCCGCCGCTCGCCCTCGGAAAGCCCGGAGAAGCGCTCCTCCGCGGGCAGCAGCACCGAGCTGGACGGGTCGTGCTTCAAGAGATCGTCGAGCGAGGCGATCACCCGCTCGACATTCACGCGGGGCGAGGTGCGATCCTGGACGAGCCCGCGTTGGAGGTTCGCGACGATCTGATCGAAGTACCGCCCGGCCTGCCCGTAGCGGGCGGCCAGATCGGCGGCGCCCTTTGCCGTGCCGAGCGCATAGTGCTGGCCCGTCTGCGCCAGCAGCACGTGCGGCCCGCCCATCTGGTCCACCACCCACGCGGGCGCGGAGCACGCCTCCACCGCTTCGGCGTCGGCGAGCTGCCGCCGCAGCATCTCCAGCGTGAGCTGCTCCTCGGTGGAAAGCTCCACGGCGCCGAGCGCGGTCAGCTCCGCCCGGAGCTGCGCGAGCGCGTCGATCACCTTCCGGTGGGCGTCGGGCGAAAGGTCGTCGAGCTTCGCGTCGAACCGGTGGTCCCCGAGCGCGGTGGCGAAGAGCGGACCGCCCATGCCGCCCCCGCCGAGCTGCGGCAGGGGCGCGGTCTCGAGCAGCGCCGTCCAGTATCGGCGCGCGATGCTGTCGAGCTGCGAGGAAGCCCCTCGAGCGGCGCGTGGCGCGGGCCCGGGCACCGACAGCCGCGCAGGCGGCGGCATCGGCTGCGTGGCGCAGGCGGCGGCGAGGGCGGAGGCGATCCACGGCGCGCGCATTGCCGTCGACCCTGCTGCCGTCTGGCGCGCCCGTCAAGGGCCGGCGGGTGCTTGCGGCCTGGAGTATCGTCCGCGCGATGGCCAACTCGCTCGAGTCCGCCTCCCGGATCAACCTGCGCTGGATCGTGCGGCTCCGCTGGGGCGCGGTGGTCGGGCAGGTGGTCACCATCCTGTTTGCCGCGCGCATCGTGCACGAAGCGCTGCCCGTCAAGCCGCTGCTCGCCGTCTGCGGCGCGCTCGCCCTGGCAAACCTGGCCACCCACCTCTGGCTCCGGCGCGGCGGCAATCCCAGCGAGCGCGCCAGCGGACTGAACCTGCTCGGCGACGTGCTGGCGCTCACGGCGCTGCTCGCGCTCTCGGGAGGCGCCTACAACCCGTTCGCGGTGCTGTACCTGGTGCACATCACCATCGCGGCGGTGGTGCTGCCCGCGCGCTGGAGCTTGGCGCTGACGATGACCAGCATCGCGGCGTACACGCTCCTGCAACTCTTGCCCGAAGGGCCGCTGCTGTCGCTCGGCGGGCAGGAGCAGCTGATGCTCCACGCGCGCGGCCGCTGGGTGGCGTTCGTGGTGGCGGCAGTCTTCATCGGCACCTTCACGCTGCGCATGAGCGCCTCGCTCCGGCGGCGCGAGGCGGAGCTGGAGCGCACGCGCTCCGACGCCGAGGCGGCCGAGCGGCTTGCCGCGCTCGGGACGGTCGCCGCCGGCACGGCCCACGAGCTGAACACCCCGCTGGGGACCATCGCCATCGTCGCCGGCGAGCTGGCCGCGCAGCTCGACGGCGACCGCCGGGCCGAGGCGGAGGAGATCCGCAACCAGGTGCGGCGCTGCAAGCAGATCATCACCGGCATGCTCGCGCCGCGCGGCGGGGCCGACCTGGAGGAGCCGAAGGAGGTCGAGGTGGCGCCAGTGCTGGAGGCCGCCGTGAAGCGCTGGCAGGAAGGCCGGCCGGGACCCAAGCCGGTGGTGGAGATCCAGCCGCAGGTGGCGCGCGCGCGCGCGCGGTTGCCCGTGCAGGCCTTCGAGCGGGCGATCGCCAACCTGCTCGACAACGCCGCCGAGGCGACCGAGAACCGCCTCGCGCGCGAGGTGCGCATCTCGCTGACCCGGGAGCGGGGCGACCTGCGCATCCAGGTGAGCGACAATGGGGTCGGGGTCCCCGAACCGCTCCTGCGCCGCATCGGCGAGCCCTTCTTCACCACCAAGGAGCCGGGCCGCGGCACCGGGCTGGGGCTGTACCTGGCGCGGCACGTGGTGGAGAGGCAGGGAGGGGAGATGAGCGTCGCCTCCGCCGAGGGCCGCGGCACCGAGGTCACCTTGACGGTCCCGGAAGTGGGCGCTTAAACACAGCGCGATGCCGCGAATCCTCATCGTGGATGACGACGAGCCCTTCCGCGTGGCGATGCGCAACGCCTTCCTGCGCCGCGGCTACGAGGTATCCCTGGCCGGAAGCGCCGACGAAGCCCAGGCCCTCCTCCAACGCGAGGCGCCAGACTACGCCGTGGTGGACTTACGCATGCCGGGCCCGAGCGGCCTGGAGGTGGTGCGGGCCCTGCGCGCGCTCTCCGACCCGCCCCAGGTGGTGGTGCTGACCGGCTACGGCACCATCGGCACGGCCGTCGAGGCCATCCGGCTGGGCGCCATCAACTACCTCAACAAGCCCGCCGATGCGGACGAGGTCGAGGCGGCCCTCCTCGGCAAGCGGCCACCGCCGCCGGTGCACGAGGTGCCTTCCCTGGATCGGCAGGAATGGGAGTACCTGAACCGCATCCTGGCGGATTGCAACGGCAACATCTCCGAGGCCGCGCGGCGGCTGAAGATGCACCGCCGCACGCTCCAGCGGAAGCTGCAGAAGCACCCGCCCAAGGTCTGACCACCGAGGCCGCCCATGCGCATCGTCGCCGCCTCCCTTTGCGCCCTCGCCCTCGCCTGCGCCGGCTCCAAACCCGCCCAGCAAGCTGCGCTGGCGCCGCGCGCCCCCGTGCCGCTCGAGGAGTATTTCAAGGCCCGCCGTTACGGCGCGCTGTCGTTCGCCATGAGCTTCTCGCACGACGACCGGCTGGCCGCCTTCCAGAGCGACGCGGGCGGCCGCCTCGACCTATGGGTGAAGCCGCTCGACGGCGGCCCGGCGCGGCAGGTCACGCACGTGGAAGGCTTCATCGGCAATTTCGCCTTCTCCCCGGCGGCCGACGTGCTGGCCTACGACGCGGACGTGGGCGGTGACGAGTTGCCCCACCTCTTCCTCACCGATTCGAACGGCAGCGCCCCGCGCGACGTCACGGCGAACTACCCGAAGGGCCGCCGCGCCCGGTTCCTGAAGTGGGGGCCCGGCGGCAAGACCTTCCTCTACCTGTCCAACCTGCGCGACGAGAAGCTGCTCGACCTGTACGAGTACGATCTCGCCGCCGGCCGCGCGCAGCTGCTCTGGATCGCGACCGGCTCGCTGGCGTTCGGCGCGGCGGACCGCGCGCACACCCGGTTCGTGCTCCGGGAGACTCTCTCGGACCAGGACACCAACCTGTGGTTCTTCGAGCGGGGCGAGGAGCAGCCGGTCCTGCTGACCCCGCACCAAGGCCAGGTCCTCTATCAGCCGCTGGACTTCACCCGCGACGGCAAGCTGCTCTTCACCTCCGACCAGGAGGGCGAGTACACGGGCCTGTACTCGATGGACCTGGCGACGAAGCGCGCCGCGCCTCTCGCGCAGCAGCCTTGGGACGTGGATTCGGCGGCGGAGTCGCTCGGGCACCGCTACCGGAACGTCGCCGTCAACGCGGAAGGCACCACCCGGCTGTCGGTGCAAGACCTCCGATCGGGGAAGGCCGTGGCGCTGCCCGAGCCGCCTCTCGCCGGCGGGTGGTTCCCGTCCGCCTTCTCACCTGGCCAGCGTTACCTGGGCGTGTTCCTGCGCAGCGACGCCACGCCGAGCACGCCGTACGCGCTGGATCTGGAAACTGGAGAGGCGCGCAAGCTGGACGAGCCGCTGCCCCCTTCGTTGCGGGGACGCTCGATGGCCGTGGGCGAATCCGTGCGCATCGCCAGTTTCGACGGCAAGCCGGTCCCGGCGTTCGCCTACCGGCCGCCGCGCGACCCGGTCGGGGCCATCATCCTGGTGCACGGCGGTCCCGCCTCCCAATCGCGCCGCGCCTTCGGCGCCTTCACCCAGTACCTCGTCTCCAAGGGGTATGCGGTGCTGGTGCCGAACGTGCGCGGCTCGACGGGCTACGGGAAGTCCTGGACCCGGCTCGACGACCACGATCCGGGCGGCGGGCCCCTGCAGGACGTGGTGGCGTGCAAGTGGTGGCTGGTCGGCAACGCCGCCGTGCCGGACGACAAGGTGGTGGTGATGGGCGGCAGCTCCGGCGGCGACATGGCGCTGGCCGCCGAGGCCTTCGCCCCGGACGAGTTCGCCGCCAACGTGGACTACTTCGGCGTCTCGGACCTCAAGACGGTGATGGCGGTCGACCGGATGAAGCGGCCCCTGCTCGTGGTCCAGGGGGACCACGACCTGCGTTTCACCAAGGACCACTTGGGTCGCATCGTCGAGGGGCTGCGGGCGCGCAAGGTGCCGGTCGAATACCTGGTGCTGGACAACGAGGGGCACGGCTTCTCGAGCACCGACAGCATGCTGCGCGCCTACGGCGCCACCGACGCATTCCTCGACCGCTACCTCCTCGGCGGAAGGGGACCATGACCGGACGCGTGCAATTCGCCGAGCGCCAGACTGCTTGACGCTCCGGCTCAACCGCCGCGCTCCATCTCTTCGCGAATCGCTTCGAGCTCGGCGATCACCTCCAGGTCTTTCATGACCTGGATGTAACTCGACGCGATTGGCATGCAAAGCGCGCCGCGCCGTGTTAGACGCAGCAACCCCCCCGTTTGCAGGAAACGTGCTGAGATGATCCAGGTCACGAACGTCACCAAGGCGTTCGCCGGCAAGAAGCTGTTCGAGAGCGTGTCCACCACCTTTCCGCCCGGCCGCCGTTACGGCCTGACCGGGCCGAACGGCGCGGGGAAAACCACGTTCATGAAGATCCTCTCCGGCGACCTCGAGCCGGACTCGGGCACCGTGTCGCGGCCGAAGCGCCTCTCGGTGCTCAAGCAGGACCAGTACGGTTACGAGGACAAGCGCGTCCTGGACGTGGTCCTGATGGGCAACCGCATCCTCTGGGACGCGATGCACGAGAAGGAGAAGCTGCTCGCGAAGCCCGAGCTGTCCAACGAGGAGGGCGCGCGTCTCGGCGAATTGGAAGGAGCCATCGCCGAGGAGGACGGGTACTCCGCCGAGGCGCAGGCCGCCACGCTGCTCGACGGCCTGGGCGTCTTCGAGAGCGATCACCAGCGGCTGATGCGCGAGGTCACCGGCGGCGACAAGGTGCGGGTGCTGCTCGCGCAGGCGCTGTTCGGAAAGCCCTCCGCGCTGCTGCTGGACGAACCCACCAACTCGCTGGACATCGACTCCATCCACTGGCTGGAGGACTTCCTGCAGAACTACGAGGGGACGCTGGTGGTGATCTCCCACGACCGGCACTTCCTCAACGCGATCGCCACGCACATCGCCGACATCGACTACGAGACCATCATCACCTACGTCGGCGCGTACGACGACATGGTGCGCGCCAAGGCGCAGGTCCGCTCGCGCGTCGAGTCGGAGAACGCCGACAAGATGAAGAGGCGCGAGCAGCTGCAGGAGTTCGTGGCGCGCTTCTCCGCCGGCACTCGCGCCTCGCAGGTGCAGAGCCGCATCAAGCAGCTGGAGAAGCTGTCGCTCTCCGACATCAAGAAGTCGAACATCGCCCGGCCCTTCGTCAAGTTCGAGCAGAAGCGGCCCAGCGGCAAGCAGACCCTGACCGTCGAGGGGCTCACCAAGGGCTTCGACAAGGGAAAGCCGCTCTTCAAGGGCTTCAGCGCCCTCATCACCAAGGGCGAGAAGGTCGCGATCGTCGGGCGCAACGGGGTCGGCAAGACCACCTTCCTTCGCACCATCCTGGGCGAGGTGAAGCCTGACGCAGGCAAGGCCGCGTGGGGCCACGAGGCGCAGATCGGCTACATGCCGCAGGACGTGCGGCCGATCATCCCCAACGACACCACCTGCTTCGACTACCTGCACGACATCGACCCCAGCGCGGGCAACGAGCAGATCCGCGGCCTCCTCGGGCGCATGCTCTTCCGCGGCGACGAGGGCATGAAGCCCACCAAGGCGCTCTCCGGCGGCGAGGCGGTGCGGTTGCTTTTCTGCAAGCTGATGCTGGTGCAGCCCAACATCCTGGTCCTGGACGAGCCGACCAGCCACCTGGACCTGGAATCGATCAGCGCGCTCTCGGAAGGCCTGCAGAACTACCCGGGCACGGTGCTCTTCGTCGCCCACGATCGCGACCTGATCAGCTCGAGCGCCTCGCGCATCTTCGCCTTCACCCACGGCCAACTCGAGGACTTCCCGGGCGACTACGAGGCCTTCCTGACGAAGCACGGCGGCTTCGTGGACGCGCACTGAGCTTCAACGCCGCAGAGAATGGATTCCAGCCGCCGGGAGGCGGCCCGGCGCGGAGTCGCGCCGTAGCAGGGGGTGGCTCCCCGACGGCTTCGCCGGCGGGGCGGGGCGGCACGCCCCGGTGCGATCGGACTGATGCAGTATCGGCGCAAGCCGATTCTGCATCAGTGCTCCAGAAGCTCGTCCAGCTTCTCGGCCTCGAGGACGATCGCGAACTCCTTCGCCCCGTGCGACTTGGCCTGCTGCTGCCACGAAGCGAGCCGCTGCCGGTATGCGGTGGGGTTCGCGTTGTCCGCGTTCAACTTCTTCACGTTCATGGCGAGGATCCGCATGCCGGCGAACTCGTCCGGCGCGAGCGTGCGCTTCACGCCCTTGGGGAGGTCCTCTTCCATGTCGCTGAACACCACCATGACGCGCTGACCGGCGCCGGTCTCCTTGAGATACTCGGAGGCGAGCATCATGGCCCCGCGGATGTCCGTGTGCCTGGCGCGCTGGCGCTTCGCCGCGAACTGGTCCATCTGGGTCGCGAACGCCAGCTTCTGCGCGTTGGCCCTGGAGGGCCGCACGTCCAGGGTGATCCCGCCTTCGACGTTCGCCTTCTTGTAGCTCTCGTCGTCGATTCGGATGACGAAGAGGCTGTCGCCGGGCTGGAGCTTGGGCAGGATGCCGCGCTTGATGACGTTCACCACCTCCGGCTTCTGGTCGGCGTAGGTACCGGACACGTCGACCAGGGCCACCACCGCCTGCGCGTAGTTCTTGCTGTTCGAGCAGGACAAGAGAAGCGCCACGGCGAGAAGGCTGAGCCTCTTCATGGACGAGCTCCCTTGGCGGCCGGGATCGTTGGCCGCGCGCCACTCGCCAGCCGCTCGATCTGCAGCGGCAGCACGATGTAGATGTCGTAGAGGTGCCGCGCGCCCTCGACCAGGTAGCGCGACCCGTGCCCGAGCAGCCGGGCGATGGTCCCGATCAGGGCCAGGGCGCCGGCCGTGAGCGTCAGGAAGATGTGGCCGCCGGTCGCGATCAGCGTCTCGAGCGGGACCGCCACCATGGCGAGGATCCACGGGAGGATGAAGCCCAGCACCGCCTGGCCCACTACCGGGATGCGCGAGGCGGCGGGATCCGCGACGGCCTTCTCGTGGACGCCGGCCAGCGACTGCTTCAGCGCGGTAGCCGACTCGACCAGTTGCTCGCGGAGCACCGCCAGCGAACACTCGATGCAGGCGAGCAGCAACAGGCCGCCCACCGAGACGGCGAGGATGATGCGCCGGCGCGACGCTGGCAGCAGGTCCAGCTTGGGGAAGAAGCTGGTGATGCCCAGCATCTCCATCGCGAAGATGCCCGCCGCGACCTCCATCAGCACCACCACCAGCGCGGCGACAGTGGACACGGGCATGCCGCCGATGCGGCTGCCCGCGGGCACCAGCTCGGACATGGGCAGCGCGATGAGGTTGAAGTTCACGAACGCGCCACCGATGGCGACGCCGAGCACCAGCAGCGAGGCGACGAAGAGCTGCGTGGACTGCCAACCCATCGCGCGCACCGCCTTGTCCTCGCCCTTGCGGATCTGCTCGTACGCCGTCATGTGCTGGTCGATGCGCTTGGTCGTCTCCAGCGCCGCGCTGACCGACTTGCCGGCATCGGCCGCGTTCTCCTTGAGCTCCTTCAACATCGGCGCCATGCCGTTCAGGATCTTGTGCCGCTTGGCGGTGGCGTCGCGGTACTCCTGCAGCGCCTTCTTCTCGCCCGACTTGGCCGTGTTGTGGATCTCCTCGAGCACCTTCCTCACCACGTTGTCGCCGTTCGCCGGCATCTTGGCGACCGCCGCGGTGGCCTCGGCCCAGCCCGGCGGCGTGGGCGCGGCGGCGCCGCACTCCTTGTAGTCGGCGTCGATCCGCGCGGTGAGGTCGTCCATCTTGCGGTGCAGCTCGGGATAGCGCCCCAGCTCCTTGGCGAAGCTGACCTCCACCCGGCGGAACTCGCGCGCGACCTTCGACTCCGCGTCGCCCTTCCCCATCTCCAGCACCATCTCGCGGTCGCGCTTGGCCACCGAGACGGAGACCGACTTGCACCAGCGCGCGGTGATGCGGAAGGCGCCGGCGACCACGCGCCCCAGGGCACGGAACGCCCGGTGCACCGGCGCGCGCGCTGCCCAGCAGAAGAGCTGGCTGAGCAGCCAGAGCGCCAGCAACGAGGCGGCCGGGCGTGCCGGCCAGAGGTACAGACTCTCCATGTCGAACTCCTGGGTTGGAGCGAACCAACAAGCTCCAGAGGTTAGGAGCCCGGGATGTGAGTCTGCGAGGCCCTGAGGTGGGCAGCGCACGCAGGCGCGGCACCGCCAATTTCTACTTCCCCAGAATCCAGTCCATTAGCCCTCGCCACGAGGGGGACAAGCGGAACTGCGCGGCCCGGAGCCTGCGCAGGTTCCTGCCCTTCACCCACATGCGCATCTCGCGCAAAAGCTTCTCCGCGTCGCGCCTTTGCCCCTCGGCGGCAAGGAGGTTGGCCAGATCGAGCGTGCCGTCGAAGTGGAAGGCGTCGAGCGTGAGCACCTGGCGCAAGAGCGTCATGGCGAGCGGCCTCTGCACCTTCTTGGTCAGCTGCTCGCGCCCTTCCAGGAGCGACTGCACCGCGTCGGCCTTGCGCCCGCGCTTCACCTGCTCGTTGGCGACGCGCTCCCAGTACTCGACGTCCTCGGGGAAGGTCTTGGCGGCCACCTTCCAGATGGCGATGGCCTTGTCCGCGAACCCGACCTTGAGGAACCCGACTCCTGCCGCGTCGAAGGAGCGGCGCGATTCCTGCCAGCGCTTGCTTCGCGCCAGGAGCGGTGCGATGCGCGCGTGCACCTGGTGGTCGTTCGGATCCTGCGCGAGGATCTGCGAATAGCCGGCGATCGCTTTGCGGACGCGCCCGCGGCCGCGCGCCTTGTCGGCCGCATCGAGGATGGCGGAACGGTCGTAGGCCTTCTTGCGCCAGAACACGCCTCGGCAGTGTACAAGGAATCATGCCGGTTCCGCACCGTCTGGGAATCATTGGGCTGGGCCTCATCGGCGGGTCGCTCGCCCTCGCTCT
>DASQBG010000009.1:0-36880 GCA_035635335.1 Myxococcales bacterium
ATGCCGATGGCGATCTCCAACCAGCGCACGTTCTTCGCCAGCTCGTGAGAGGCGCCGAACTCGTAGCCGATGCCGACGACGATGCCGACCTCGATCACTGCCACGATACCGTTCAGAGCGATGAATTTCCCGGCGGGCGGCTTCGCCGCGCCGATGGCCAGGTAGATCGGCCCGCGAAGCCCGACCAGGAACCGCGCCAGAAGGATGGCCCGCACCGGGTGCTCGCGTACCAACTCTTCCGCCCACCGGCGGAGGCCCGGGTTCACGATCCTCCGCCCCCAGCGCGACTCGAGGAACTTCGGCAGGAGCCCCCGGCCGAGCAGGAAGGTGATCGTGTCGCCGATCAGGACCCCGCCCAGAGCGCCCAGGTACGCCCCGGGCAGCGATACCGCCCCCCTGTGGGCCAAGTAGCCGGCGCCCAGGAGCGCCACCTCCTCCGGAAGCGGGATCACCAGCGTGGAGAGCACCACGCCGAAGATGGCCCAGTCGGTTCCCGTAGCGAGGCCCCAGCAGCGCACAGTGCGCACGGGCCCGGTCGAATTCCATCCCGCAGAGCCGGGGGCCCGCCAGCCGCCCGCCCGCTCCGCCCGGTTCCCCCGCAGCCGCGGCGCTACCGCTTCTGCGCTGCCCTCCGTTCCATCAGGGCACGCTTGTTGCGCTCGCCGCGCCGCTCGAGGGACGGCCGCAGCACGCGCATCAGTCGCGGCGAGACGTAGCCGAGGGTGCAGAGCTTTCCCGAGAACCACGGCAGCGCGATCTCGACGCGGCGCTCGCGCCAGCAGCGGAGCACCGCGTCCGCGACTTGCCCGGCGGTGCTCATCGGCTGGGAGAAGTTGAGCGCGGGCGCTTTGGCGAGGTCGCCGAAGAAGTTCGTGTCGACGGGGCCGGGCGAGACGATTCCCACGTGGATGCCCCGCGCGCGCAGCTCCCCGTGCAGGACGCGGGAGAAAGCGCGCAAGCCGGCCTTGGAGGCGCTGTACGCCGCCTCGTGCGGGACCGGGACCATGCCCGCCAGGCTGGCGACGTTCACGATCGCGCCGCCCTGGCGGATGTGCGGCGCCGCGGCCCGCGCGAGCACTACCGGCGCGGTCAGGTTGGTGGTGATCACCTCGCCCAGCTGGCGAGGAGTGAACTGCAGCGCCGGTCCGCGGTGGTTCAGGCCCGCGTTGTTCACCAGGAGGTCGAGGGCGCCGAACCGGTCCAGCACGCGCGCGGGCAGCTCCTCCAGCCGCGCCAGGTCGGTCACGTCGAGGGGGTAGATGGCGGCGCGTTCGGGTCCCAGCTCACGCGCCGCCTCGCGCAGGGTGGCCTCGGTGCGAGCCACCAGCGCTACCTTGCCTCCGCCCGCCACCACGGCGCGCGCGACGGCCAGCCCGATGCCCGAGGACGCCCCGGTCACCAACGCGATCTTTCCCTCCAGCATGCCTGCCTCCCAGGTCAGCGCTCCGGCTCGACCATGCGGTAGCCGATGCCGCGCACCGTCTCGATCAGGTCGCGCCCGGCGGCCAGCTTCTCGCGCAGGCGCTTCACGTGGGTGTCGACGGTGCGCGTCTGCAGCTCGCTGGAGACCCCCCAGACGTCCTGCAGCAACGCCTCGCGCGTCTGCACGCGGCCCAGGCGCGACATGAAGGTGGTCAGCAGCTTGAACTCGAGCGCGGTGAGCGCGATCTCCTCCCCTTCCACATACGCGCGGTGCGCCTCCGGGTCGACGCGGATGGGCCCCACCTGGTCGCGCGCCTGGTCCGCATCGGCGCCTCCGCCGCGGCGGAGGATGGCGCGGATGCGCAGCACCAGCTCCCGGACGCTGAAGGGCTTGGTGACGAAGTCGTCGGCGCCCACCTCGAACCCGACCACCCGGTCGACTTCGTCGGTCCGCGCGGTCAGCATCAACACGGGCACGTGCCGGGTTCGCGGAGATGCCTTGATCTGCCGGCAGACCTCGTTCCCGGGGATGTCGGGGAGCATCAGGTCCAGCACCACCAGGTCGGGGATGCGCTGCCGCACCCTCTCCAGCGCCGCCATGCCCGTATACGCGGCGGCGGTCTCGAAGCCGGCCTGCTGGAGGTTGAACTCCAGCAGGCGCACGAGGTCGCGCTCGTCGTCGACGATCAGCACCTGGGGCGAAGGGGGCATCTCCTGGCGTTGTCGCGGAAGCGCGCGCGCAGCGCAACTCCCTCAGAGCGCCGAGGCTGCCGGCAGGGGCTGCTCCGCGGGAGCGGCGTCGAGGACGGCCAGCGACCGCGCATAGTACTCGAGCAGCTCGACGGCGTGCGGGTGCGCGCCGACCCGCACCGCGGCGCCCGACCAGGCCACGACTCCGCGGCGCGAGAGGCGCTCGATCCCGATCCGCACGATCTCCTCCGCTTCCTCGAGCGAAAGGACGTCCGCTTCCAGGCGGGCGAGGTCGCGGTTCCGGTCCTCGTCCTCGAGGAGCTGCGCGCGCCCCTGCCGCTGCGATTCGAACTCCTCGCCGAGAGCGGTGGGGACGCCGAGCGCTTCCAGCTCGTTGCGGAGGTCGCGCACGCGCTCGGCCAGCCGCGAGCGCGAAGTCTGGCGCAGCTCGAGCAAGGCGCGGGCGACCAGCGGGACGGGCGTGGCCGGGATCGAGCGCGCGATGCGACCCATGAGATCTCGCGCCACTTCCTTGGCGATGGCGCGGCGCTCCTCTTCCGTGCAGCGGGAGAGGTCCCACCCGCGCGCGGCGGCCATGCGGCGGAACGAGACCGGCTCCCCGAAAGCGAGCGCCACGTAGCCGCTGCGGTGCAGGCGTCCCAAGGCGGCGCGCAGCAGGTTCACCGCGATCCGCGAGGGCACGATCCAGAGGAGCCGCAGGGCGCCGCGCAGCTTCTCGGCGGCGCCGGGCGGGTGCTCGCGGCCGCGCTTCTCCGCGAGCAGCGCCTCGTCCTCCAGCACGCGGTCGTAGTTGATGCCGACCGGCACGAAGAGCAGGTCGCGGTCGAAGCCGGGCTCGGCCGACAGCTGCAGGAGGGCGTCGAGCAGCCCTACCTTCGGGCTCCGGAGCGCACCGTCCCGGGTGAGCCCGCCTTCCGGGAAGATTCCCTGGGTGACTCCCTGCCGGGTGATCAGCTGGAGATAGCGCCGCAGGACGGTGTGGTAGAGCGCGTCCGGGAAGCCCCGGCGCACGAAGAAGCCGCCGAACGCCTTGAACAGCGCGTCGAGCGGGAACACGCGCGCCCACTCGCCGACGGCGTAGCTGATGGCCACCTGCCGGGCCAGCGCCCAGCCGACCACGACGTAGTCGAAATTCGAGCGGTGGTTGATGAGGAAGACGGCGGTCGCGTCGCGGGGCAGGTCTCGCAGAGCGCGCGTCACCACCGGACGGTAGGCCGCTCCGATGGCGGCCCGCGCCAGCTTCATCCCCACCTCGTAGTACGCGGCGAGCGAGAAGGCAGGGACGATCTCGTCGATGTACGCCTCCACGCGGCGGCGCACCTCCTCGGCGGGCTCGCCGGACTGCGCGGCGGCGAGCATCGCGCGCTGGACCACCAGGTCGTTCAGCAGCTCCTCGCGCACCAGGAGCTTGCCGCCGAACTTGAACAGGTCGACGCGGACCCCGTGCCGCTGCGCGAATCGCCGTGCGCGCCGTTGCAGCCGGTCGCGTATGGTCCGCACGACGGCCCAGCGGATCAGCTCGTAGCCGAGGAAGGCGAGCAGGACGGCGAGAGCGAAGCGCACGGCGCGCATTGTAGGTCGAGGTCCGGGTCGACGTCGAAACCCGGGCTTCAAGGTCGCTCGCGGCGCGGCGCAAGACGGTGTAGAGGAGGCGTTCTCTTCTGGGAGGAACACATGCGGACCGTATCGATCCTTGGAGCGCTGCTCCTCTTCGCGTGCTCGGGAGCGCAGAAGCCAGCGGCGGGTGATGACACGCGCTCGCGCGCACAGGCGGTGGTCGCCGCTCCCGATCGCGCGCCCGAGGATCGCGCGCTGGACGGGGGCCGCAAGCCGGCCGAGACGCTCGAATTCCTCCACCTGCAGCCCGGGATGAAGGTGGCCGAATTGGGAGCGGGCGCGGGCTACACGACCGAGCTGATGGCGCGCTCGGTGGCGCCGGAAGGGGTCGTCTACGCGCAGAACCCCGATCTCTTCATCCAGCGGTTCCTCAAGACGCGGTGGCCCGACCGGCTGTCGCGCCCCGCGATGAAGAACGTGGTCCGGGTGGACCGCGAGTTTGGCGATCCGCTTCCGCCCGAGGCGAAGGGGCTCGACCTGGTGCTGATCAACGTCATCTATCACGACACCACCTACATGGACGTCGACCGCGACAAGATGAACAAGGCCGTCTTCGACGCGCTCAAGCCCGGCGGCGCCTACGTGGTCATCGACTCCAGCGCGAAGCCCGGCACCGGCACGGCGGACGCCAAGACGCTGCACCGGATCGACGAGCAGGCGGTGCGCGCCGAGGTGGAGCGCGCCGGGTTCAAGCTGCAGGCGGGTAGCGACTTCCTGCGCAACCCGGAGGATGCGCGAGACTGGGATTCCTCTCCTGCGGCGGCCGCCTCGGCGGGGCGGCGCGGGCAGAGCGACCGGTTCGCGCTGCGGTTCGTGAAACCGGGATGATCCTGCCGCTGTCTGCGCTGTTCGCCGCCGGGCACGCGCTCTTCCGGGCGCGCGGATTCGCGCTCAGGGAGATCGCCTCCGGCCACCGCCGGGTGCTGGTCTACGATCGGCGCGGTTCCGGCAGCGCGCCTCCGATCGTGCTGCTGCACGGGCTGGGCGGCAGCGCGGCGTCGTTCGCCTTGCTCGCCTCTCGCCTGGCCTCCGCCAGCAGGCGCGTGCTGGTGCTGGACCTGCCCGGGCACGGACGGAACCGCTTGCGGAAGGGCGAGGAAGCCGCGGGGCTGCTCGAGCAGGCGCAGGCGTTGGGCAGCGCGCTCGCGGAGCTCGGAGAGCCGGCGGTGCTGATCGGCAACTCGCTCGGCGGCGCGTTGTGCCTGCACGCCGCGGTGGTGGCGCCGGAGCGCGTGCGGGCGGTGGTGGGTCTTTCGCCCGCCGGCGCGCCGCTGCTCGATGCCGATCGCGAGTCCGTGCGCGAAGTCTTCCGGGGCGATCTCCGCGCCGCTCTGGAGATGCCGTCCCGCCTCTATCGACGCCCGCCGCGCCTCGCCCGCCTCTTCGCGCGCGATCTGGCCCGCCACTTCGCCGCCGCGCCCGTGCAGCGGCTCCTCGCGCAGGTCGGGCAGCACGCGCTTGCGCCGGCGGATCTCGCCCGCATCGAGCAGCCGGTGCTGATCCTGTGGGGCGAGGCGGACGGCATCCTTCCCGCCTCGAGCGTCGAGTGGTTCCGGACGCACCTGCGCAAGGGAACGGTCGAGGTCCTCCCCGAGTGCGGGCACCTGCCGCAGATGGAGCAGCGCGCGCTGGTGCTGGCCAGGGTGCGAAGGTTCCTGGCGGAGTTGGGCTAGTGGAGTCGTTCGATACGCCGCGCTGGTTGCGCGGCGCCCACGCGCAGACCGTCTTCGGGACGTTGCTCCGGCCCGGCCCGCGCCTGCCGCTCCGGCGGGAGCGGTGGGAGCTGCCGGACGGCGATTTCCTCGACGTCGACCGCCTGGAGGGCCCGGCCGCCGCGCCGCTCCTCGTCGTCCTGCACGGGCTCGAAGGCAGCTCCAGCTCGCACTACGTGCTCGGCCTCCTCGCGCAGGCACGCAGACGGGGCTGGCGCGGAATGGCCCTGAACTTCCGCTCCTGCTCCGGCGAGTCGAACCGCCTGCTGCGCTCGTACCACTCGGGCGAGACCGGCGACCTGGGGGAGGCGGTGCGCAGGGCGCGTGCGGAGTCGCCCTCGGCTCCGCTCCTGCTCGCCGGGTGCTCGCTGGGCGGAAACGTGGTGGTGAAGTGGCTGGGCGAGCAGGGCGCGTCGGCGCCGGTGCGCGCGGCCGCCGCGCTCTCGGTGCCCTTCGATCTCAAGGAGTGCGCGCGCGCGCTCGATGCGCCGGGCGCCATGAGCTTCGTCTACCGCTCGCGCTTCCTGCGCACCCTCAAGCGCAAGGCGCTGGCCAAGGCGCGCAGGTTTCCCGGCATTGACGTGGCGCGCGTCCGCTCCGCGCGCACCCTGTTCGAGTTCGACGAGGCGCTGACTGGCCCCGTGCATGGATTCGCGGGGGCCGAGGACTACTGGGCGCAAAGCTCCAGCGGCCCGTTCGTTTCGCGCGTGCGCGTTCCGCTGCTGCTCCTTTCGGCCGAGGACGATCCATTCATCCCCGCCTCCTGCCTGCCGCGACAGGCCGCCGCCGCGAACCCGTGCGTGACGCTGGAGACCCACCCGCGAGGCGGCCACCTCGGATTCGTCGCCGGCCCCTATCTGCCCCGGTTCTGGGCGGAATCGCGAGTGGCGGAGTTCCTCGCTGCCCACCTGTAGATCCTGCCCCGCCCACGGGCGTTGAACCGTTCGGGTCCGCAGTGCTCGGGCCGGAAGGGTCCGCCATGCTCCGCACCGCCGTGGTCCTCTCGCTCGTCCTCGCCTCCGCCGCCGCGGTCGCCGTCGCCGCCCTCCGCGCTCCCCGGAAGTCGCCCGCTCCCGCCGATCCGCCCATCGCGGTCGCGTACGAGGGCGGGCTGCGGCTCTCCGCGCGCCTCGATCGGCGCTGGGTCGATGCGCGCGGAGGAGCGTCGTATCTGGAGATCGGTGTCGCGGCCGACGGGGCGACCGAGCGGGGACCGCGCACGGCCGTCAACGCCGTCCTGATCGTCGACCGCTCGGGCTCCATGTCGGGCGAGAAGATCGCGCGTGCCCGCGATGCCGCCGGGGCGTTGATTGCCGAGCTGGACGGAGAGGATCGGCTCGCGATCGTCGACTTCGCCAGCGATGCGCACGTCCTGCTCCCCTCTGCCGCGGTGACGCCCGCGCTCAAGGAAATCGCGCTGGCGCAGGTGGCACGCCTGCAGGCCACCACCGGGACGAACCTGTCCGCCGCTCTCGACCTCGCGGCGCCACAGCTCGAGCGGGGCAGGGCGGCGTCGCGGCTCGACAAGGTGTTCCTCGCCACCGACGGGCTGGCGAACGAAGGCGTGTCGGACCGGCCGGGCCTGCTCCGGATCGCGGCACGCGACTTCGGGCGGGCGACCGTCTCCACCTTCGGCATGGGCGAGGATTACGACGAGGATTTCCTGGCCGCGCTCGCCGCGCAGGGAGGCGGCCGGACGCGCTTCGTCCATTCGGCCAGCGAGCTCGAGCCCGCCATGCGCGCCGAGCTGACACGCGCCGCGCGCACCGTGGCCCGGGATGTCCGCCTGGAGGTCCGCGGATTGTCGGGCGCGCGCGTGGTGCGGGTCCTGGGTTACGGCGCCGACGGAGGCTCGATCCGCTTGCCCGACTTCGCGGCGGGCGAGGAGCGCCGGGTGCTGGTGAAGCTCGCGCTCGCGCCGTCCACCGGAGGCGACGCCGAGGTGGCCCGGGTGGCGCTCTCGTTCGCGGATCCCGCCGGGATGGCGCACCGGTCCGAGACCCTGGCGCGAGGCTCGTTCACCGCCAACGCGGCCCTCCTGGGCGTGCGCGCGAACGAAGCGCTGGCGCACGGTGCGCGCGCGGAGCTGGCCGAGCTGGCGCGCGACGCGGCGGAGCTGAGGGGCACGGGTCGCGCCGTCGAGGCCGCTCGGCGCGTCGACGACATGCAGGTCCTGCTCCGCGAGGCCGCGGTCGCCGCGCCTCCGGGGTCGATGCCAGCGCTGCAGAAGGAAGCGAACCATTACCAGATCGAGCTGGACGGGATCCGCGCCGGCGGCGACGTGGCCAGCAAGCGCGTCAAGCAGCAGGCCTTCGACTCGCTGCGGGCGCCGGTGTCCGGCTGGTGACGCCATGCCTCTCCGGTTCGAGGACCACAAAGGATTCGAGCGCACTTGCCTCATGGCCGCCGCTGGCGGCGCGCTGGCGGCGTACTACGCGACGTGGATGATGCCGGCGGCGCGTCTGGTTCCCTGGGCGGCCGCCGGCGCGCTCTTCGCCGTCGGAGTGGCGCTGTGCCGGGAACATGAGCTTCCACCGCCCGCCTGCATCGCCGCGGCGGTCGCGCTGGGCGTCGGCGTCTGCTTTGCGGCCCCGTCCGTCCCGGTGCTCTCCGAGCTCCTGGAGACGGTGCTGCCCCGTGCCGGAGCCGCTGCACTGGGGGGCGCCGTCCTTGGTCTGTGGTCGGGCGCGGCGACCGTGCCGCTGCACCTGCGCACGGCGCGCGACCGGGTCGAGCAGCGCCTCGCCGGCCTCCGGCCGCGGCTCGCGCCGGAGCTGCTCCGGCTCGCGGAGCGGGCGGCGGCCGCGCGCGCGGAGCTGCTCCGGAGCGCGCCGTCCGAGGTCCGCCCCGGACTGCGACGCGCGGCAGACGGGCTCGCCCTCGCCGCGCTCGACCTCGCCGAGCAGGGCACCGACGTCTCCCGCGCGCGGCTCGTCGAGCAGGTCGCCCGGCTGGAGCGCGCCCGCGATGCGTTCTAGGATCCACCGGTGGCCGATCCGTGGGATCCCAGGCAGTACGAACGCTACCGCTCCGAGCGCGAGCAGCCCTTCCACGATCTGCTCGCCCTCGTGCGCCCCCGGCCGGGCATGCGCGCCGTGGACCTCGGATGCGGCACCGGGACCCTGACGCTGGACCTGCACCGGGCGCTGCAGGCGCGCGAGACGGTCGGCATCGACAACTCTCCGTCGATGCTCGCCCAGCCGCCGCAGGCGCCGGGCCTGCGCTTCGAGGTGCGCGACATCGCCGACTTCGCTCCGGCGGAGCCTTTCGACCTCGTCTTCTCCAACGCGGCCCTGCACTGGGTGCCCCGGCACGAGGAGCTGCTCCCGCGGCTGCGGGCTGCGCTCGCGCCCGGCGGGCAGATCGCCGTGCAGATGCCCGCCAATGACGACCACGCCTCGCACGAGACTGCCCGCGAGCTGGCGATGGAGCACGAGTTCAAGCGCCACCTCGGCGGATACGTCCGCCGCCCGCCCCTTCCTTCTCCCGTGCAGTACGCGGCCTGGCTGCACCACCTGGGCTTCGTGACGCAGCACGCCCGGATGCAGGTCTACACGCACCTGCTCGGCTCGCGCGACGAAGTGGTGGAGTGGGTCCGCGGAACGCTGCTCACCGACTACCAGCGGCGTCTCCCCACCCCGGTCTGGGACCGCTTCCTCGCGCGCTACCGGGAGCTGCTCCTGCCCCGGCTGCCGGACGAGCGGCCCTTCCTCTACACCTACCCGCGCATCCTCTTTTGGGGCCAGCTGCCCGCCTAGTCGCCGCCGTATTCGGCGGCGCTACGCTTTTCCATGGCGCGGCGGGTTGGGATGCGTTCAGGCCGCCGTCAGCGCAGGCGAGCGACCCGGGCCCGCGCTTCGTCCAGCGCGCGGTGGATCTCCTCGAGCGCGGCGCGGGACTGGAGCGCCTCGTCGGCCTCGGCGCGCGCGGCGACGAGCGCCTCGGAGAGCGAGTCCTTCTCGGCCGCCAGCTCTTCGGCCGCCTGCCGGACCTGGTCCCGCTCCGCGGCGCGCGCTTGCACTTCCGAGGCGAGCCTCTGCGCGTGCTCCCGGGCCTGCGCGGCCTCGGCCCGGGCAGCCTCCGCGTCCCGCGCGGCTCCGGCAGCGCGGGCGCGCTCCTCGCGCAGCTCGCGCGCCAGTCGCGCCACCTGGCCCAGCGCACCGTCCCGTTCCGCCTCCAGCAGCTCCAGCTCGCGCCGCAGCTGCTCGGCGGACGCACCGCGCTTCTGCAGCTCCGCGGCGAGGCGGTCGGTCTCCAGGCGCTGCTCGCGCGCTTCCTCGGCGGCGCGCCGCAGCGCGGTCACCGCCGCGTCCAGGTCGGCGCGGAGCTGCGCGTTCGCCTCGCCCGCGTGGGCCAGCTCGTTGGTCAGGTCCTTCGCCAGCTGCGTGACCTGGGCCGCGGCGCCGGACCGCTTCGCCCCGCGCGCCGCGACGGGCAGCTCCGGCGCCGCGATCGGCTGAGGCGAGAGGATCGACTGCGGCGGCTGCGCGATCGACTGCGGCGGCTGCGGAGCGATCGGCTGAGGCGAGAGGCTCGACTGCGGCGAGGGCATCGACTGCGGCGAGGGCATCGACTGCGGCGGCGAGATCGGCTGCGGCCGCGCGGCGGTGGTGTCGGGTTGCTCCGGGCTCGGGTGCGCCGCCTCGGCCAGGCCCTCCTGCGCGGGTTGGGTCGCGGCCTGCTCGGGCGCCGACGCCAGCTCGAGCTGCGGCGTGTCCTCGGGCGCGGCGTCGTCCACCTCCGCGCCGCCCTCGTCGAGGGCGCGCCCGAGCCGCACCCGTGGCCGCACCCGAGGGACGTTCTCCTCGAAACCGCGCTTCATCTCGTCGTCTCCGCCGCGGCCTTCACCCGCGGACCCGCGGCGCCCTCGCCGCCGCCCGCCTTCGGCTCGTCCGCCGCGGAGGCGAGCTTCAGCTTCACCGGGTCGCCGATGCGGGCCCGCACCTCGTCGAGCACCGCCTGGATGTCCTGCGCGCCCTTGCTCTCCGCATCGTAGGCGAAGATGGGGATCCCCTCGCTGGAGGCCTGCGCGAACTTCGTGCACTGCCGGATGACGTGCTTGAGCAGGAACTCCGGGTAGTGCTTCTGCAGCGCCTCGCGGGCCTCCTTGGCGATCTTGAAGGTCGCGTTGTACGCGTTCACCACGATGAAGATGTGGTCGAGCACGTGCTCCAGATCCTCCTCGAGCGACTGCACCGTCTCGAACAGCAGCTTGAGCCCGTGGAAGCTGAGGAAGTCGGCCAGCACCGGCACGAACAGGTCGTGCGCCGCCATCAGCGCATTCAGGTTCAAGAGGCCGAAGCTGGGGGGCGCGTCGAGGACGGCGTAGTCGTAAGCGCTCTCGATCTCCTTCATCGAGTTGCGCAGCCGGAACTCGCGCGCGGCGAGCGGCATCAGCGAGAGGTCGATGGTGCTCATGCTCAGGTTGGAGGGCACCAGGTCGAGGCCCGGCATCCCGGTGCGGACGATCACCTGCTCCAGCGGCGTCTTCTTGATGATGGCCTCGAACAGCGTGCGCTCGGCCTCCTCGCCCGCGATGCCCAGGCACTTGGAGGCGTGGCCCTGCGAGTCGAGATCGATGACCAGCACGCGGTGCCCCATCTCGGCCAGCCGGAAGGCGTAGCTGGTCGAGACGCTGGTCTTGCCCGTGCCGCCCTTGAAGTTGAGGAACAGCTGCCTTCGCATCGGACGCCGGGCGGGCTGCCGGCCCAGGGCCGCGCGCGCGCGGGCCAGGTCGTCGACGGTGTACGAGGTGCGCTGCGGCGCTTCGGCGCGCAGCCGCGCCAGGGCGCCGCGCGCCTCCGACTCGGTCAGCTCCTGCGGGGAAAGTCCCAGCACTTCGGCGAACCGGCGGGCGGAGTAGCGGATGGACTCCACTAAGGACCTCCTTGTGCGGCGGCGCCCGGGCCGGAGGCGGCGACCAGGCGCTTTCCACGGCGGGCGAGACGGCCGGCGGAGACGAGCGACGCGACGAGCGCAGGGACCTCGGAGACGGGCAGGGAGAGCGCTTCCGACAGCTCGGCTTCCGTCATCCCGAAGATGGCGGTCTGCACGGCGACGACGGCGTCGCGGCTGAGGTCGCGGTCAGGCAGCTCCGGCGGAGCGGGGACCGCGCGCACCGCCGCGGAGCGGCCGCGCGCCGGGACGGGCTCGACCGGCGCGGGCTTCTGCGCCGGCGCCGGCAGCTCGCGAAGGGTCGAAGCGGCGCGGACCGACCCCTCGGCATCCATGGCGAAGCGCGCGCGCATCTCCTCCAGGCCGAGCGACGAAGCGATCGCCGCCGCGCGCCGGCGGACGGCGGGTGAATCGTCGCGGCCGGCGACCTGCAGCGCCTCCACGGCCCGATCGGCGAGCGAGCAGAGTGCGTCGAGCGCCGAGAGGCGCACCAGCGGCTCGGGATCGGACTGCAACCCCGCGACCAGATCGGCCGCCGCGGGTCCACCGCAGGCGACCAGGGCAATCGCCATCTGGGCCCGCGCGCGCGGGTCGGGTTCTCCGCCCAGCGCCGAGGCGAGGGCGGGCGCGGCGGCCGGGACGGGCATCGCGGCCAGGTGTCGGGCGGCCTGCTCGCGCCTCGCCGGATCGCGCGCGGCCAGCCCGCGCAAGCACTGCTCGGCGAGCGCGGTGGCCGCCGCGCCCGGGCCGGACGCCGGCGCGGCGGGCGGTGCGGAGATCTGGGGACACCATACGGAAGTTGCCGTATGGTGTCCCCGGATCTGATCGGCGGGCGCGGCGAGACGCCCGTGCGGCCAGAGCGCTCGGGCCTCCTCCACCGCGTGGCTCCGCGGAGCGGCGGCAGGAGGCGCGGGAGTCGACGAGGAAGGGGGCGCGATCCCAGCCCGTCGCAGCAGCTCGTCGCACTGCTTCTGCCGTTCTCGAAGCGCGATCACCTCGCCGCGCAGCTCGCTGATGAACGCAGCCAGGGAACCCTCGGAGTCGCCGGAGCCGAGCGCCTGCGACAGCCTCTCGTCCAGCCAGCGGTCCCGCTCCGCCCGCTGGCGCTCGATCTCGCGGCGCGCCTCGGCCAGGTTCGCGGCGAGCTCGGCCGAGCGCGCGCGCTCCGCCTGCGCTGCTGCGTGCTCCGCGGCAGCTTGCGCGGGGCGCGCCAGCAGCGACGAGAGCCTCTCCCGTTCCGCCTCGAGCGCGTGCACCTGCTGCCGCGCCGCCTCGGCCTCGCGTTCCGCTTCCGAGCGCTGCTCGGCGAGGCGGGACCGCTCGAGCTCCGCGGCCGCGGCGCGCGACTGCGCGGCGGCCAGCTCGGCGGCCATCTCGCCAAGCCGCCACTCGAAGAAGACCACCTTTTCCATGGCCGCGCGCAGCAGCTCGGGCGCGGCCGGCGCGCGCTCCGGATCGGGCCTTTCGTTTCCGCGTCCCGTTTCGGCCACGGCTCCCGTCCGAGCGCCCGTCACCCCGAGGGGCAGCGGGTCGGGCGCTCGATCGGTACCGTATCTTGAATGGATCAGCGCGTCAAGTCTTGGAGATCAGGAAAGAAGCGGGACGCGGCAGGCCCGTTAGGCCCACCGCGTCCCGCCGGCCGCCAGCGTCGCCCCCGCAACGCCGACCTCCCCACCTGGACGAAGCCCCCGCTTCCCGTCCAGCTCGTGCGCTCCGGCCGCGAGACCGTCGCGCATCCATCGAACGACTCCCTGCCCGGCCCCAGCACCTTCGCCGCCCCCCGCCGGACCGACGCCCCCCGCGCCGCTGCCCACCACGGGAGCAAGCAGCGTGCCGGGGTGCCGGGCTGGGGCGGCTCCGTCGCTGGAGCGAGGCGTCAGCCGGTTCCTCGGGAAAACCGGGCGCGCCAAGGGGTAGGCGGGGGACGGAACTGGGAACGCCACTTCCCAGCGCGGGTCGCGGGAGCGCAACGCCGCCCGCCGGTGGGACGGAAAAGTGCCCGGCCCCCTCGGAACCGGAATCGCGTAAGGGCACGGACGGGGCACTGCGGACGCCCCTTCAGGCCGCCTCTACGGCAGCCGCGGCGGCAGCCGCCAGCGCGGGGATCTCGGCCCCGAGACGGGCGCGCCGGTCGGCCAGCGTGGGCGGCCGGGCCTCGTGCACCGCCGCGGAGGCGATGGGCGAGGCGAAGAGTGCGTTCATCCAGTCCTGGGCGCCGGTCCGGCCCGCGCGGGCAGCCAGCTCGAGCAGCAACGCCGCATCGAGACCGCGCGCGGCGAGGTGCAGCGCGATCTGGCCGCGCAACTCGATGGACAGCTCGAACGCGCCGCCCGCCCAGGCCCGGGCGAGCGCCATCTCCTGCGTACGATCCGGGCCGCCCCAGAGGCGCGCGCCCCGCTCCTCGACGCGGGTGGACAGCGACGTCGCGCCGACCAAGCCCAGCGCCTCGGCGCCGAGAACCTGCGCAACGGCCTCGCGGAGCGCCGCGTCGGGAGTGAGCAGTCCGACTCCCACGACCGGCTGTTCCGCCTCGCTGAACAGCGCAGCCACGCCGGGCGCCTGCAGGGCAGCGTCGGGCGAGGCGGCAACGAACGCGCAGCCTGCCTGCGCCGCGGCGGCGGCATACACCAGGCCCGGCGTCACCTCCGGTCCGCCTTCCTCCAGCGCGGACCACAGGTCGGCGGCGGTGAACGGCGGCTTGCCCTCGAGCTGCCGCAGCCCGGGAATGGTGCAGACCACGACACCTCTGGCGCAGCCGCCGTGCTCGAGGAACCCGCGCAGATCCTCCGCGAGCGCATCGGCCAGGTGCCGCCGGGTGGGCGCGTGGCGCGCACCGGCCATGGCGCGGATCTGCCGCAGCCGCGGACGCAGCTCGTCCACCAGCGAACGGCTGAGGAGGTTCGCGCGCAAGGCGGCGCGGTAGGCGTCGTCGTCGCGCAGCTCGAACGCGCCCAGGACCAGGTCGCCGAGGCTGGCGAGCGGTGCGCGCCCCCGCAGCGGCTCCGCCAGGGACTGCTCCGGCGTGCGGCCCGCGCCTCCAGCCTCGACCAGGCTGCCCCAAGGATGGACGAGATGCGTGCGCGCAGCCTCCACGCCGGCCAGCAGCGAGCTGCCCACGCCTCCCAGCCCCACCACGACCAGCCCGACCGCCATGCGATACCTCCGGCCAAGCGAGCGCCCGCCCGGCGCGCGTGCCAGGGACGCGTCCAATTGCAGTGCCCGTGCCATTGTCAACGGGGGCCGGATCCGCTACAAAGCGCGTCCTTTTTCAGACGGACGGAGACCGGATGCCAGAGACCACGACCCAGCGCCGCAAGACGCGCGCCCCGAGCGCCAAGGGGAGCGCGAAGCCTTGTCGCATCGAGGGATGCAAGCGCGCCTACCAGGCGAAGGGGTATTGCTTCTTCCACTACGACAAGTGGAAGGCGGGTGAGCTGCCGAAGGCGCGCTACAAGACGTGCGGCAAGGAAGGCTGCCTGAAGAAGGTGACCGCGCACGGCCTCTGCGCCGACCACCAGGCGAAGAAGGGCGGCGAGGCCGCGGCCGCCCCCCCGGCGCCGGCGACTCCTCCGGCGGCCTAGAGGGCACCAGAACGTTCGCGCGATGTGAACGGCGTAGCGCCGCCGAATATCGGCCGCGACTAACGGACGTTCCGCGCGAGCTGGTCAAGCGCGGCGAGGAGCATCTCGACCTCGCGCCGGCTTGCGCGCGCCCGCCGGAGCAGCTGGAGCAGCTCGTCGAGCGCGCGGTCGGGTTGCTGCGGGTTCAGGAAGCCGACGCGCGAGAGCAACTCGCCCGTCCGGTTGCGCAGCCTCGCGAGCAGCTTCTCGTCGGCCGGAGGCGGCTCCTGGTGAGGAGGTCTCGGCGTCGCCCGTGCGAGCAGCACCTCGTATCCGAACACCAGCACGGCCTGCGCGAGGTTCAACGAGCTCTTCTGCGCTGTCGGGATGGTCGCCACCGCGCTCGCCCGCCGCAGCTCACGGTTGGTCAGCCCGTTCACCTCGTCGCCGAAGACGAGCGCCGCCTGTCCCGGCGCCTCGAGCAAACGCCGCGCGGTCGCGCGCGGATCGAGCGCACCCGGCACCGGGCGGCCGGTGGTCATGACCACCTCGACGCAGTCCTCCACGGCTTCGGCGAGCGTGCGCACCACGCGCATTCCCTCCAGCACGTGGTCCGCGCCCGCTGCGAGCTTCGCCGCCTGGGTGCGGTCGAAGCCGAGCGGCTCCACCACCCACAGCGCGCCGGCTCCGGTGTTCGCCAGCGCGCGCGCCGACGCGCCGATGTTCTGCGAGCTCCGCGGCCGGTGCAGCACGAACCGGATCACAGCTCGACCAGCACCAGCGCGTGGTCGCTCGCGTCGCTGGAAAGAGCGCGCGCCGAACGGGCGCGCGGCAGGTCGGGGCCGAGCAGCACCTGGTCGATGCGGACCTGGGGGCGGTCCCAGGGGGCGGTGATCACCTCGTGCGCGCCGCATTCGGCCCACGCGTCGCGAAAACCGGCGGCGAGCAGCTTGCGCACGGCCGGGCCCTCGGGGCCCTCGTTGAGGTCGCCCAGCACGATGGTGCCACGGGGATCGCCCACCGCGGCGAGCAGCGCGTCGGCCTGCGCCTGCCGCACCGGCGCGGGGAGGTCGAAGTGCGCGACGAACACGCGCAGCCCGGCGGCGCGCGCGGCGAGCAGGACGCGCGGCTCCTCGCCGATGGACCGTCCCCCCGGAAGCGGCAGGACGCTCGCCTCGAGCGGCTCGCCGCCGAGCAGCTCGGGGACTGCCAGGAGCGCGTTCCCGTAGGCCCCCCCGTCCAGTGGGAGCGCCGCCGCGAAGCAGGAGGCCATGCCCAGGGCCGTCCCCAGCCCGGCCGGCTGGTCGGCGCAGCCGCTGCGAGAGCACCCGACGTCCACCTCCTGCAAACCGGCGAGGTCCGGCCGCGCCTCGCGCAGGAGATCGGCGAGCGGCGCGAGGCCGCGGAGCTCGGCGTGCTTGATGTTGAAGGTGGCGAGGCGCACGGGGCGGTTGTGCCACGGCCCGGTTGGACTTGCATGCTCCGCGCGGTCGGCTACCCTACGCGCCCCCATGGACCGACTCGACCTGCTCCGCGCGCAGCTTCCCTACACCCTGCGCGAGGCCAGTTTCCCCGCGCTGGGTTCCCTCTACCGCGGGAAGGTGCGCGACAACTTCTCCTCGGGCGACCGGATCGTGATGGTCACGACCGATCGTCTCTCCGCGTTCGACCGCGTCCTGACCACGGTGCCGTTCAAGGGCGAGCTGCTCAACCGTCTCACCGTGTTCTGGTTCGACAAGACGAAGGACCTCGCGCCCAACCATATCCTCGACGTACCGGACCCTTCGGTGCTGGTGGTGCGCAAGCTGCAGCCGCTCGCGCTGGAGATGGTGGTGCGCGGCTACCTGACCGGGTCGCTCTGGCGAGACCACCAGGCAGGCCGCGGCGCGAAGGCGTACGGGATCGACCTCGACCCGGCGATGCGCAAGGACGAGAGGTTTCCCAAGCCCATCCTGACGCCCAGCACCAAGGAGGCGATCGGCAAGCACGACGAGCCGATCTCGCCGCGCGAGCTGATCGCGCGCGGAGCGGTCACCCAGAACCAGTGGGACGAGCTGTCGCGCTACGCGCTGGCCCTCTTCGCGGCCGGCCAGGAGTGGGCGCGCAAGCGGGGCCTCATCCTCGTCGACACCAAGTACGAGTTCGGCGTCGATGGGGCAGGGAAGATCTGGCTGATCGACGAGATCCACACTCCGGATTCGAGCCGCTACTGGATTGCCGAGGGCAGCGAGGAGCGCTTCCGCCGCGGCGAGGACCAGCGCATGCTGGACAAGGAGTTCTTCCGCCAGTGGCTGATCAACGAGCGCGGCTACAAGGGCGACGGCCCCGACCCGGAAATCCCGGACGAAGTGCGCGCCCAGCTCGCGTCGAGGTACGTGGAGCTGGTGGAGAAGCTGACCGGCGAGCAACCCCCCCTCGAGGTGGGCGACACCCGGAAGCGCATCGAGTCGGCCCTGCGGGCGAAGGGATACTTGAGATAGGAAGGTCGGGGGTCGGCTCTCTGTGGTGATGCTTCCGCAGAAAACGCCCTGCTGGTGGGCCAACTCGCCCACCGGCTGGTCGCGATGCTGACCGCGCTCATCCGGCGCGGAGCTTCCAGAGCATCCGCTTGAAGCGGAGTCCCAGGTGCTGGATGCGGCTCGCGGCAGCCGCGTCCAGCGCCCCGATTCCGGCAGCCAGGTCCACCGCGGCCATGGTCTCGTGCAGCGAGTTGTTGGACTCGGTGAAGTACTTCCGCCGCATCCCCGGCCCATCGTTGGGCAGTCCTTCCGAGAGCGTCAGGAAGGCGCTGATGGATGCCCGTCCAGCCTGATCGCGCAGCTCGGCATGGCGGATCTCCGCCTCCCGAACGGCGATGGCCAGCTCGCGGGCCACCCGGTAGATGTCGAGCTTTTGAAAGGCAAAGAGAGCGCTGTCGTTCGTCATTTTTCGACCTCCTCACCCCTCCGGGGCGCGCAGCGGGAGGTCGAAAAATGACGAACGGCAGCGCGTGCCAACCACAGCGGCGTCGAGGTCGGAGGTCGAGGTTCGGGGTCGAGGTTCGGGGTCGGGGTCGGGGTCGGGGTCGAGGTCGAGGTCGGGGTCGGGGTCGATCCCGAACGACGGCCTGCCCGCCCGGCCGTTTCCTTGCGCTCCTCGCACCTGCTGCTACCGTTCCTCCCAGCAGGGGGGCAGTACATGAGCCGTGCCGTGTTCAAGCGGGCCGCCGGAGCGCGGGCTCCGCGCATCAAGGTAGCCGGGTTGGTGCGCTTGCAGTTCGCCACCGTGGAGGAGTTCCTCGTCGCGGAGGCGGTGGACCTCTCGCAGAGCGGAATGTTCATCGGCGGCGAGGAGGTCACGCTGGCCTGCGTGGGCGACCTGGTCGGCGTGCACTTCGAGGTGGCGGGCGAGTTGGTGATCGAGGCGGTGGCGCGGGTCGCGCGCGTGGTGCCGCCGGGAGGACCCCACACGCCCGGGATCGGCATCGCGTTCCTGAAGATGGGCCGCGACATCGAGGAGCTGATCCTTCACTACGTCGAGGGCGAGCTGGCCCGGGCTTGAGTGGAAACATTCCGAAACACCACCGAAACGCCCGCGCAACCTCTCGCACGTTAAGCCTCCAGGGTCAGCGCGGAGCTGATCGGCGGGCATGGAGCCCGCAGAGGAGGCAGCAATGAAATGGAAGCGCATCGCGCTCGCGCTCGGCATCCTTGGCGTCCTCGGCGGCGCCACCGCGGCCCTCGCGGCGGCGAACGGTCACCGCGGGCGCAATTTCCAGAAGATGATCTCGGCCCGGGTGGACCACGTGCTCGACGAGATCGACGCCACGCCCGAGCAGCGGCAGACCATCAACCAGATCAAGGACGACGCGCTCGCGCAGCTGCAGCAGAAGCGCCAGCAGCACGCGAACGAGCACGCGTACTGGATGAAGGTGCTCACGGCCGACCAGGTCGACGTGAAGGCGCTGAACGCCGCGGCGGACCAGCGCGCCCAGGACATGGCCGCGACGGCGAAGGACATCATCATCCCGGCGCTGGTCAAGGTGCACGACGCCCTGACGCCGGCGCAACGGCAGAAGCTCGCCGACAAGATCAAGAACCATCAGCCGCAGGGCGGGTTCGGCGGACGAGAGCAGTGAGGCGAGGCGCTGCCGCGCCGGTCTCCTGGCCGGCGCGGCGGCGTCAGTCGCCGCTCATCGGGCGGCGCTGCGCTTTTGGTAGCGCGGCGTTATGAGATCCCGTGATGGTTCGAGCGCTGCTCATCGAAGACGACCGCAAGCTCGCCTCGTTGCTCCGCGAATTCCTCGGCCAGCACGGCGTGGAGGCGGCGGTGGCGGAGGACGGCCCGCACGCGCTGCGCGAGCTCTCGATGCAGCGGTTCGACATCCTGCTCCTCGACCTGATGCTCCCCGGCATGGACGGGCTCTCGCTCACGCGCCGCATCCGCGAGAGGTGGAAGACGCCCATCATCATGGTGACCGCGCGCGGTGACGACGCGGACAAGATCGTGGGCCTGGAGCTGGGCGCGGACGACTACCTGGCCAAGCCGTTCAACCCGCGCGAGCTCCTGGCGCGCGTCCGCGCCGTGCTGCGCCGCGCCCCGGCCGACGCGGGGGCTCCGGTGTTCGATTCCGGCGGCCTGCGCATCGATTTCGCCGCCCGCGAGGTCCGCGTGGAGGGCGTCCGGCAGAGCCTCACGGCGCACGAGTACGACCTGCTCTCCGCGCTGGCGCGGAACGCGGGCCGGGTGCTGTCGCGCGACCAGCTGCTCGAGCTGGTCAAGGGTGAGGACGCCGACGAGGCCTTCGACCGCTCCATCGACGTGCACGTCAGCCGGCTGCGGCAGAAGATCGAGCCCGACCCACGCCATCCGCGGTATGTGAAGACCGTGCGCGGGGCGGGGTACCTCCTGGCCAGGGAGTCCTGATGGCGCGGCCGCGCCGCCTGTACCTGCGCCTGTACCTCGCTTTCCTCGGCGTGCTGGTCGCTGTGCTGGCGGTGTCGATCGGAATCACGGTGCTGTTCGGCCGGGGCCCGATCCACTTCTTCTTCCGCCAGGCGCCGCGGTTCGCCGTGCACCTCGCCCGCTCGCTGCCGCCGCTCGACGACCCGGCGGCTTTGACGCGCGCCTTGGACCAGTTCCACGACGAGCTGGGCATCGACGCAATGGTGGTGGACCTGGGCGGGCTGCCGCTCGCCTCGGCAGGGACGCCGATCCCGGCGCCCGATTCCCGGGTCCTGGTGGCGGCGCAGCGCGGGCCCAGCTGGATGCCGCGCCCGCCGCTCGTCGGCGCGCCGGTGCGCGCGCGACGCGGCGCGCCGGTCCAGGCGATCCTGATCGTGCGCCTGCCTCCCGAAGGCGCGCGCGCCATCCTGCGCCCGCTGACCTGGCTGGCGGTGGTGCTGCTCGTCTCGCTGGCCCTGATCTACCCGCTCTCGCGGTCGATCACGCGGCCCATCGAGCGGCTGACCGCGGCCGCGGAGGCGTTCGGCGGGGGCGAGCTCTCGGCCCGGTCGGGCGTGAAGTCCGACGACGAGGTCGGCAAGCTGGCGCGCTCCTTCGACGAGATGGCGGCGAGAATCCAGGCGGCGCGCAAGGCGGAGAAGGAGCTGCTGGCCAACGTCTCCCACGAGCTGCGCACGCCTCTCGCCCGGATCCACGTCGCGCTCGAGCTGATCCAGGTGCGCGACCAGGACGTTCGCAGTCGTCTGTCGGTGGTGGGCGAGGAGCTGAACGAGCTCGAGCGCCTCATCGCCGACGTCCTGACCACCAGCCGGCTCGAGCTCGCCCAGGCGCCCCTCCAACGCGCGCTCGTGTCGGCCGTGCAGTTGGTGGAGAAGGGCCGCCAGCGCGTCCTCGCCCTCGAGCCGGAGCGCCCGGTCCAGGCCGAGGTGCAGCCGGGTCTCCAGGTGCTCGCCGACGAGCCGCTGCTCACGCGCGCGCTCGACAACCTGCTGGACAACGCGCGCAAGTACGGCGGCGGTCCGCGGAGCCCGATCCGCGTGGACGCGCGGCAGGAGAATGGCGAGGCGGTCATCGCGGTCTCCGACGCGGGCGCAGGCATCCCGGCCGGCGAGCTGGAGCGGATCTTCGACCCGTTCTACCGGGGCACCGCCGCGCGGGCCCGCGAGACCGGATTCGGCCTGGGCCTCGCTCTCGCGCGCCGGATCGTCGAGGCGCACGGAGGCAGCATCCGGGCGAGCAACGTGCCGGGCGGAGGAGCGCGCATCGAGATGCGGCTCCCGGCGGCCTGATCCCGGTCAGGTCAGCCGAACAGCGCGGAGAGCAGCTCGTCCGGGGAGGAGCGCACCGGCAGCGCGTCGAGCAGCGCAGGCCCGACGAATCCCGCCGCGGTCGCGTCCTGCAGGAAGCGAAGGAGCGGCGCGAAGTAGCCGTCCACGTCGCAGAGGCCGATGGGTTTGTCGTGGAGCCCGAGCTGGCGCCAGGTGACGGCCTCGAACAGCTCGTCGAGCGTTCCGCAGCCGCCGGGCAGCGCGATGAATCCGTCGGAGAGCGACGCCATGACGGCCTTGCGGTCGTGCAGCGTCTCCACGATGCGCAGCTCGGTCAGCTTGGGGTGCGCGACCTCGCTGCGCGCCAGGGCGCGCGGGAGGACCCCCACCACCTCGGTATGTCCCTGCAGCGCCGCGTCCGCGCAGGCGCCCATCAGCCCCACGGCTCCGCCGCCGTAGACCATTCCCATCCCCCGGCGGGCGATGGCGGTCCCCAGCGCTCGGGCGGCATCGAGGTATTTCACGTCCACCGACCCGCTCGAGCCGGCGAACACGCAGACGCGAATCATGTCCTCCCTCTACCAAAACTCAGGTAGGAGGGGACATGACGATCACCAGGCGTGAATTGCTCGCCGGCGCTGCCCTGCTGCCCGCTGCTCGAGCGCTGGCGTGGGTACCCGAGAGGCCCAGGCCGCGAGACGTCGCCGACGCGGCGCTGCTCGCCGCGATGCAGGCGGGGGCGACGTACGCCGACGTCCGGCTGGTGCGGCAGCGCAGGCAGAACCTCGCCACGCGCGACGATCACCTCACCTCCATCTCCGACACCGACAGCTACGGCCTCGGGGTCCGGGTGCTGAAGCGCGGCACCTGGGGATTCGCCGCCGCCCCGGAGATCACGGCCGGGTCCGCCAGCGCTCTCGCCCGGAAGGCGGTGCAGATCGCCGAGGCCAACGCGGCGCTCGAGCGCCGCCCGGTGCAGCTCGCGCCGGAGCCGCCGCACGAGGACAGCTGGGAGACGCCCATCGAGAAGGACCCGCTGCGGGTGCCGGTGAAGACCAAGGTGTCCCTGCTGGTCGAGGCGGCCAAGGCGGCCAGGGCAGCGGTGCCCCAAATTCGGGCAGTGACGGGGTTCTTCCGCCTCGCGATCGAGGAGAAGGCCTTCTTCTCCAGCGAAGGCAGCGCCATCGAGCAGATGATCACCCGGACCGGCGGAGGGTACACGGTCACGGCCGTGGAGGAGGGCCGCGGGTTCGAGACGCGCCGCACGTCCCTTCCTCCGCGCGGCGCCGGATTCGAGCACGTCGAGCGGGCGGGGTTCGTGGAGCAGGCGCCTCGGATCGCGCGGGAAGCGCTCGACAAGCTGCGCGCCGACCGGGTGAAGCCGGGTCCTCGCGATCTGGTGCTGGACCCCAGCCACCTGTGGCTCACCATCCACGAGTCGCTGGGTCACTCGACCGAGCTGGACCGCGTGCTCGGGTACGAGGCGAACTTCGCGGGGACGAGCTTCGCCACTGCCGATCAGCTGGGAAAGCTGCGCTACGGCGGACCCCTCATGCACGTCACCGCCGACCGGGTGGAGCCGGGCGGGCTGGCCACCTGCGGCTACGACGACGACGGTGTCGCCACCCAGCGCTTCGACCTGATCCGGGACGGGATGCTGGTCGCCTTCCAGACCGTGCGGGACCAGACGGGTCTGCCCGGGTTCGGCGGACCGCGGTCCTCCGGCTGCAGCTACGCGGATTCCTGGGCCTCGGTGCCGTTCCAGCGGATGCCCAACGTCTCGCTGATGCCGGGCAACGCGCCGCTCACCTTCGACGAGCTGATCGCGCAGACGCAGGACGGCATCTGCATCATGGGCGATGGAAGCTACTCCATCGACCACCAGAGGAAGAACTTCCAGTTCGGAGGCGACTTCTTCTGGCAGATCGAGAACGGCAAGCTGGCGCGGCCGCTGCGCAAGGTGGCGTACCAAAGCAACACGCCCGAGTTCTGGAGCAGCATGGACGCCGTCTGCGACTCCCGCGAGTGGCGGCTGTACGGCGCGTTCGACGACGGCAAGGGCGAGCCCGTGCAGCTCAATCCGGTGTCGCACGGCTGCCCGCCGGCGCGTTTCCGCAAGGTGCGGGTCATCGACGCGGGGGCGGTCCAGTCATGAGGGCCCGCTCTTCGGACCTGTGCGCGCGGGCGCTCAAGGCCGCGCGCTCCGCGGGCGCGGGCGAGGCCACGGCTCTGCTCTCCGAGCGGCGCGACGGCCACCTGCGCTTCGCGGACAACGGACCGACCACCAGCGCCGAGGTGCAGCGGAACACGCTGGCGCTCTCTGCCGCGATGGGGATGCGGCACGCTTCCGGCTCGACCGAGGACCTCTCCCCCGCGGGTGTCGCGCGGCTCGCAGGGGACGTGGTGGCGCGCGCCCGGCTGACGCCGGAGGACCCGGAATACGTCCCGGAGGCGCCGCCGCAGAGCTATCTTCAAGTCCCGTCCTTCGACGCGGAGGCTGCGTCGATGGACCCGCGCAAGCGCGCTGCGTCGGTGAAGCCCGTGCTCGACGCGGCCGTGCAGAGCGGCCTCATCGCCGCGGGGCTGATGCGCAACGACGTGCTCGAGGAGACGCGTCTGTCCACCACCGGCTCTTCCGGCGCGCGCCGGGCCACCCGCATCGAACTGTCCGCGACCCTCCGGCGGCGCGACGGGTCCGCCTCGGGGTGGGCGGGAGCGGCCGGCGTGCGCCTTTCGGACGTCGATCCGCAGAAGATCGCCTCGCGCGCCGCCCAGAAGGCCAATGCCTGGCGGGAACCGCGAGAGCTGCCTCCCGGCGCGTACACCGTGGTGCTCGAGCCGGGCGCGTTGGGCGCGCTCTTTCCCTCGCTGCGCATGTCGCTCGACGCGCGTTCCGCGGAGGAAGGCCGGAGCGGCTTCTCCGCGCCGGGCGGCAAGTCCCGGGTCGGCGAGGCGCTGTTCTCGCCCGCGGTCACGCTGATCTCCGATCCGCAGGATCCGCTGGTTCCGGGCACACCCTGGTCGGAGGGCGGCCTGGCCGCCCGGCGGGTCAGCTACGTCCAGGCGGGCGTGCTGCGCGAGCTGCACCGCTCCCGTTACTGGGCGAAGAAGACCGGCGCCGCGCCGACGGCGGACGGCGGAACGCTCCGCCTGGTCGGCGGCGGCCTCTCGCTCGAGGCCCTGATCGGGAAGGTCGACCGCGGGCTCCTGGTGACGCGCATCTGGTACGTCCGGATGCTCGATCCGCAGCGGATCGGGGTGACCGGGCTGACGCGCGATGCGACGTTTCTCATCGAGGACGGAAGGGTGGCCGCGGCGGTGAAGAACTTCCGTTTCAACCAGTCACTCCTCGATCTCCTGCGCGACGTGGTCGCGCTCGGGCGCGAGGAGGTGGCGCTCGGCGGCGAGCTGGCCGGCGGCGTGGCGCTGCCGCCCGCCGTGGTGAAGGACTTCCACATGAGCTCGGTGAGCGACGCGGTTTGACTCGCCCCTGCGTCCCCGCTCTGAAAACCGCGCCGTCGCCTATGGGCGCCGACCGAGCACGCGGTCGAACACCGCGTCCACGTGGCGCAGCTCGTGGTCCAGGTCGAACGCGGCGTCCAGGTCCTGGGGCGAAAGCAGCTTCTTCACCTCGGGATCCTGCGCGAGCAGAGTCTTGAAGTCCTTGTCCTCGTCCCAGACCTTCATCGCGTTGCGCTGCACCACCACGTAGGCGGCCTGCCGCTCCATGCCGCGCTCGATCAGCTTGAGCAGCACGGGCTGCGAGAAGACGAGCCCGCGGGTGGCCTCCAGGTTCTCGCGCATCCGCTCCGGGTACACGCGCAGCCCCTCGATCAGCCCGGCGAAGCGGTGGAGCATGAAGTCCAGCGTGACCGTCGCGTCCGGGCCGATGACGCGCTCCACGCTCGAGTGGCTGATGTCGCGCTCGTGCCACAGCGCCACGTCCTCCAGCGCGCTCAGGGCGTAGCCGCGCAAGAGGCGGGCGAGCCCGCTCAGGTTCTCGCTCAGGATGGGGTTGCGCTTGTGGGGCATCGCCGAGGATCCCTTCTGCCCCTTGCCGAACGCCTCCTCCGCCTCGCGCACCTCGGTGCGCTGCAGGTGCCGGATCTCGACCGCGAACTTCTCGATCGAGGCGCCGGCCAGCGCCAGAGCGGAGAAGTACTCCGCGTGCCGGTCGCGCTGGACGATCTGCGTCGACACCGGCGCGGGAGAGAGCCCCAGGGACCGCAGGGCGGCCTCCTCGATCTGCGGGGAGAGGTGCGCGAAGGTGCCCACCGCGCCGGACAGCTTGCCGTGCGCGATCACGGCGCGGGCCCGCTCGACCCGCGCCCTCGCTCGCGACAGCTCGTCGGCCCACACCAGGAGCTTCCACCCGAAGGTGGTGGGCTCGGCGTGGATGCCGTGCGAACGCCCGATGGTGGGCGTGCGCTTGTGCTCGACCGCGCGCTTCACCACCGCGTCGCGCGCGCGGTCGATGCCGGCGAGGATCAGGTCGGCCGCGTCGCGCAGCAGGATCGCGAACGAGGTGTCCAGCACGTCCGAGCTGGTCATCCCGAAGTGCAGGTGCCGCGCCGCGGGCCCGATGCGCTCCTCGAGGAAGGTGAGGAAGGCGATCACGTCGTGGCGGGTGACCTTCTCGATCTCGTCGATCCGGGCGGCGTCCTGCGGCGTGAACGTCCCTGCCTTCCGCGCGCATTCCTCGATGGCTTCCCGCGCGACCACGCCCGCGTCGGCCATCGCCCGCGCGGCGGCCAGCTCGACCGCCAGCCACGTCTGGTAGCGGTGCTCGGGCGTCCAGAGCCGGACCATCTCCGGGCGGCTGTAGCGGGGAATCATGGGCCGGGTGTACCGGCTGCGGCGCCGGGCCGCAACAGTGCGTGTGGTGCCGTCCGCGGCTTGAAAAGCGCAGCGCCGCCGAATACGGCAGCGACTGTCACTTCTTGCGGCGCAAGAGGACGATCAGCAGGGCGACGGCCAATAGCAGGATGACGAAGCGCATCTCAGGTGGCGAACAGTGCGAGTTGGCGGGGTCGGGCGGCCGTTGCGCCCGGGTCGAGCACGATGGGATGAAGCGCACGCGCCTGTCCGGCGACGTGCACCGCCGCGCGGCTGCCGCGCACTTCCAGCACGGCCTCGGCCTCGCGGCGCGCGTGCGACGGCGTGTTGTTCTGCTCGGAGAGGTGCGCGAGCACCAGGTGCCGCAGCCCCGGATGCAGCACCTGCGCCACGAGCTGCGCCGCCTGGGTGTTGGACAGGTGCCCCAGGTCCGAGCGGACGCGCCTCTTCAGGGAGATCGGATAGGATCCTTCCAGCAGCAGGCGCGCGTCGTGGTTCATCTCCAGAACCAGCGCGTCGAGCCCGGAGAGCGCCTTCGCCAGCGCTCGGGGAGCGCACCCGAGGTCGGTGACGACCGCCGCGCGCACGCAGCGCCCAGCATCCAGCCTCTCCTCCACGACATAGGCGACCGGCTCGATCGCATCGTGCGGCACCGGCACCGCGCGGACGTGGAGCCCGCGCCCGAGGAGCAGCACGCCGTCGCGGGGGAGCGGGAAGCACAACTCCGCCGGCGGCGGATCGCGCAGGGCCCGGAGCGTCCCGGGAGTCGCGTGCACGCGCGCACCCAGCTTGCGCGCGATGGTGGCCGCTCCGAAGCAATGGTCCGCATGCTCGTGCGTGAGCAGGACGTCGGTTACATCGCGCAGGTCGAGCCCCGCCTCGGCGCAGCGCCGCCGCGTCTCGCGATAGGAGAGCCCGGCGTCGACCAGCACGCGCGCTCCGCCCGCCTCGATGAAGGCTGTATTGCCGCCGCTTCCGCTGGAGAGCACGCAGAGGCGCACTGAACGCGTGTACCAGAACCGCCCGACCGGCTACAAGCCCCGCGTTCGGTGCGCGTGCGCTCGCGGGCGATCTTTTGTGCTAGAGAGGCGCGACTTCACTTCCGGAGAACGCATGCCCCGCACCAAGAAGAGCATCAAGAGCCGCAGCAAGGAGAAGCAGAAGGCGCTGAAGCGCCGCCGCGTGCGCCGGAAGAAGAGCCTGCGCAAGGGCAAGCGCGGCCGCTAGCCGCCCCGCGTCGATGTGATCCGCCCGAGTATTCCGCTACGTGTTCATCGGGCCCGGAGAAGCATGGCCGTAGAGCACCGACATGCCTCCCAACGTCTCCACCTTTGGGAATCTCAACAAGGCGGCGTCGATGACCGCTAACGCGTCCGTGGCCAGGCGTCTGAGGAGCGATGCATTCTCATAGCTGAAGTCCGGCAGCAGGAAACGTGTCAGGCGGCCGAGAAACGAGAAGTGGCGCCTCCGCAGATCGGGTACGTGACGAGCGATGATCGCGATGTCACCGCGTTCGAGCGGTCTTTCGCCGGGCGTTGCCTCCGTGTGTACCGGCACGAGAAAGCGGATCCGACGCAGCGTCGGATTGAGGTTCGTCGGTTCCATGAACACGAGCAACGCCCCGCGCCGCGCACACCTCGTGACTGCCTCCAGGGTGCCATCGAGCACGGGGAGGAGGTGGTGCAGGATGTTGTCTCCCCAGATGACGTCGAAAGCTTGCTCCGGCAATCGGGCTGCTTCGATCGGCGAACAGATGAACTCGGTGGCAGAGTCCAGGCCGCTGAGCTTTGCGCGGGCGCGCGCGAGCTCGATCGCATGTGGAGACACGTCAATGCCGGTCACACGTGCACCGAGAGAAGCGAGAAGGAGAGAGTTCTCGCCTTCCCCGCAGCCGAGGTCGAGAACGCGCTTTCCTTCGAACCCGCCGACAAGCTGGCAACAGAACTCTTTCGCGTGAATCCTTCCAGGAATGCGATAGCGCGCGACCACCTTCCGGTCGATCGGGCCGAGCTGCTCCGCCGACTTACCGGCCGCCCATCGATCGAAGAAGTCTGCTTCCTTCTGCCAGCGGGCTACGTCCGCAGCGGTCCCCTCCATGGCGGCTCCCTCCGCACGGAACATGTGTACGCCGTAACTCAAAGCAAGAGTGCGGCACCGCTCTCATCAGGCGGCCAAGCTGGCGGTGCCTTGGCTCGGCGTCACCTTCCCGTGTGGCCGAACCCGCCGGCGCCGCGGCCGGTCGCGGGCAGCTCGGCGACCTCCGCGACCTCGGCCCGCGATACCGGCGCCACCACCAGCTGCGCGATACGCTCACCGCGGGCGAGCGCGACCTCCTCCTGGCCCAGGTTGACGAGGATCACGCACACCTCGCCGCGGTAGTCGCTGTCGATCGTCCCAGGGCTGTTCAGGCATGTCACTCCGTTGCGCAGCGCCAACCCGCTGCGCGGGCGTACCTGCGCCTCATAGCCGGGTGGCACCGCCATCGCGAGGCCCGTCGGAACGAGTGCCCGTTGACCGGGTCGCAGGGTCACCGGGGCATCCGCGCGCAAGTCGAGGCCGGCGGAGCCCGCGGTGGCATAGGAGGGCAGGGGAAGCGGCTCGCCGCGGTCCCCCACGCGTCGCACGTCGATTCGGATGGTCATGTCGGGCGGGGAGGATGCGACGGCAAGCAGGCGGAGGGCAACCAGGGAGAGGGGGCTCACAAGGGTATCGACGTCCCACCTCGCTTCGTGCAAGACCGGCGGCATGGACGTGGCGGTCATCGGAGGGGGAGTCATCGGGCTGCTCTCGGCGTTGCGGCTGGCGCAGCGCGGCCATTCCGTGCGCGTCGTCGAGCGAGGCGAGCCTGGGCGCGAGGCGAGCTGGGCAGCGGCCGGGATCCTGGGGGCCCAGGCGGAGGCCAAGGCGAAAGGGCCGTTCCTCGAGCTCTGTTTGCGGTCGCGGGAGTTGTATCCGGCGCTGGCCGAGGAGCTTGGCGACATCGGGTTTTCGCGGTGCGGCGTGCTGCGGCTGGCCTTCACCGAAGAGGAGGCGGAGCAAATCCGCGAGCAGCAGGCGTGGCAGTCCGGAGCCGGGCTCCGCGCGGAGCTGGTGCACCACCCCGGCGCGCGCCTCGCTCTGTGGCAACCGGACGACGGCGTGGTCGACAACCGGAAGCTGACCCTGGCCCTGCGGTCCGCGCTCGACGGCGCGCGGGTTCCCGTGCTGCGCGCCCGGGCGGTGCGCCTCCGCTTCGGGCGCGACGCTCTCGAGGCTGTCGAGACCGAGCGCGAAGTCCTGCCCACCCGGCGGGCGGTGGTCGCGGCGGGCGCATGGAGCGCAGAGATCGGCGGCTCAGGCATCGCCACCGACGAGCTGGCTCCCGTCCGCGGACAGATGATTGCGTACCACGCTCCCCCTCCGGCCAGCGTCGTCTTCGGGGGCGGCGGGTATGCGGTGCCTCGCCCGGGCCGGGTCCTGGTCGGCGCGACCATGGAGCGCGAGGGGTTCGACCGGCGCACCACGCCCGAAGGCCTGGCCTGGTTGCGGGAAGTCGCTGCGCGTCTCCTGCCCGAGCTCGCAGCGTTGCAGCCCGCCGAGCACTGGGCCGGCCTCCGCCCGGCATCTCGCGACGGCCTGCCGCTCCTCGGCCGGACCCTCCCCGGCGTGGTGGTCGCGACCGGCCACCACCGAAATGGCATCCTGCTCGCCCCCGCGACTGCCGAGCTGGTCGTCCAGCTGGTCGAGGGGGCCTCTCCCGAGCTGCGCGCCTTCGCCCCCGGACGCTTCCAGGAGGCCGGGGTCGCTTCGCCCACGTAGCCTGCTAAAATACACCTCGCCCAAAGGAGCCGCCCATGGCCGAGCACCAAGGAGAGCGCCTCGTCCGCGTCCCACCCGCGTTCGCCGAGAAGGCGCGGATCGGATCGAAGGACCGCTACCGTGCCCTCTACGATCGCTCGCTGTCCGACCCCGACGGCTTCTGGGCCGAGCAGGCGGAGCGCATCCACTGGTTCAAGCGGTGGGACAAGGTCTCGCGCTGGGATTTCAAGACGGCGAAGATCGAGTGGTTCATCGGCGGCAAGACCAACGTGTCCTACAACTGTCTCGACCGCCACGTGGCGGGCCCGCGCAAGAACAAGGCGGCGCTGATCTGGGAGGGCGACTCGCCCGAGGAGTCGCGCGTCCTCACCTACCAGGACGTGCTGCGCGAGGTCTCCAAGTTCGCCAACGTGCTCAAGCGGAGCGGAGTCAAGAAGGGCGACCGCGTCACCCTCTACATGCCGATGGTCCCCGAGCTGGCCATCGCCATGCTCGCCTGCTCTCGCATCGGCGCCATCCACAGCGTGGTGTTCGGCGGCTTCTCCGCCGAGTCGCTGAAGAACCGGATCCAGGACTGCAAGTCCGAGATCGTCGTCACCGCGGACGGCGGTTACCGCGCCAGCCGCCTGGTCCCGCTCAAGCAGACGACCGACGCCGCCGTCGCCGACATCCCGTTCGTGAAGCGCGTCATCGTGCTCAAGCGCACCGGCAAGGAGATTTCCTGGACCGAGGGACGCGACCACTGGTGGCACGACGAGATGAAGACCGCCTCCGCCGACTGCCCCGCCGAACCGATGGACGCCGAGGACCCGCTCTTCATCCTCTACACCAGCGGCTCGACCGGCAAGCCGAAGGGCGTGATGCACACCACCGCCGGCTACCTGGTCTACACCTCGCTCACGCACGAGCTGATCTTCGACATCCGCGAGGACGACACCTACTGGTGCACCGCTGACTGCGGCTGGGTCACCGGCCACAGCTACACGGTCTACGGACCGCTCGCGAACGGCGCCACCAGCGTGATGTTCGAGGGCGTGCCGAACTACCCCGACTGGGGACGCTTCTGGGACGTGGTCGACAAGTACGGGGTGAACATCCTCTACACCGCGCCCACCGCCATCCGCGCCATCGCCCGCGAGGGCGACGAGCCGGTGAAGAAGCGCAGCCGCAAGTCGTTGCGCCTGCTCGGCACGGTAGGTGAGCCGATCAACCCCGAGGTCTGGCTCTGGTACCATCGCGTGGTGGGCGACGGCCGCTGCCCGATCGTCGACACCTGGTGGCAGACGGAGACCGGCGGAATCCTGATCACTCCCCTGCCGGGCGCCATCGACCAGAAGCCGGGCTCGGCGACGCTGCCGTTCTTCGGAGTCGAGCCGACCATCGTCGACGATCAGGGCAACGTGCTCAAGGGCGCCTGCACCGGGAACCTGTGCCTCTCCCGGCCCTGGCCGGGGATCATGCGCGGGGTCTACGGCGATCAGGACCGCTTCTTGAAGACGTACTTCAGCACCTTCCCGGGCCGCTACTTCACCGGCGACGGATGCCGGCGCGACGAGGACGGCTATTACTGGATCACCGGCCGCGTGGACGACGTCATCAACGTCAGCGGGCACCGCATCGGCACCGCGGAGGTGGAGAGCGCGCTCGTCTCGCACAGCGCGGTGGCCGAGGCTGCCGTGGTCGGGTTCCCGCACGACATCAAGGGGCAGGGCATCTACGCCTACGTGACGCTCAAGCAGGGCATGGTGGGCAGCGCGTCGCTGCGGGAGGAGCTGATCCAGCACGTGCGCCGCGCCATCGGCGCGCTCGCCACGCCCGACGTGATCCACTGGGCCCCGTCGCTGCCCAAGACGCGCTCGGGCAAGATCATGCGCCGCATCTTGCGCAAGGTCGCCGCCGGCGAGTTCGATCAGCTGGGGGACACCTCGACGCTCGCGGACCCGAGCGTCGTCGACCAGCTCGTGCAGGAGAGGAAGGCGGGCAGCGGAAGGTAGCTACCGCCGGTGGCGGCGGCGTGGCTTGGGCGTGCGCGCCGCGGCGGCGACGATGCGGTTGCGCCCGTTCTTCTTCGCCTTGTAGACGGCCTGGTCGGCGGCCTCGAAGAGGTCGCGCTCCGTCTCGTCCTCGGCGAGCTGCGCGATGCCGATGCTCACCGTCACGGCGATGCCCACCGGCACGTCGTGTCCGCTCTCCCAGCGGGTCTGGGCGACCTCGACCAGTTGCCGCAGGCGCTCGGCCACGGCCATCGCTTCCGCCAGCTCGGCCTCCCGGGCGAGCACCACGAACTCCTCGCCGCCGAAACGCGCCAGGATGTCCTCGATGCGGATGCCCTGCTGCAGCGCGCGCGCCACCGTCTTCAGCACCTCGTCCCCGGCGAGGTGGCCGTGTCTGTCGTTGACGCGCTTGAAATGGTCCACGTCGATCATCAAGAACGACAGCGGCCGCCCGTGGCGGTGCGCCACCGCGACCTCGGCAGCGAAGCGCTCCTGGAAGTGGCGGCGGTTGTAGAGCCCCGTGAGCGGCTCCCGCAGCGCCGCCTCGGCCATCTTGCGCTGCACCGCCGCTTCCATGTCGTCGGCGATGGCGAGCTTCAGCGTGGTGGACACGCCGATCTGGAAGCGATCGTCGGAGCCCAGCAGCTTCTCGCGCACGCGCTCGCCGTCCACGTACGTGCCGTTGGCGCTGCCCAGGTCGATGAGCAGGGCGCCGCGCCCGCGCGGCTGGATGCTGCAATGCCGGCGGGAGATGCCGTCGTCGTCGATGCGCAGGTCCGCCTCTCCGCGGCCGATCACCGTCGGCTGGTCGGACTTCAGCTTGTGCAGCTCGCCGACCTGTGGTCCGGAGAGAACCAGCAGGAAGGCGCTCTTCTCCACCACCGTCGCGCGCTCGGGAGCGGGGGCGGCGCTGGTCTCCTCCCGCTTGTCGATCCACCGCGGCATGGCCTAAGCTCCCGTGCCCTGCCGCTTCCGCGGGCGGGGGATGTTGAACGCCGCCAGCCGCTTCACCAACGTGCGCCGCGAGATCCCCAGCGCTTGCGCCGCCTCCGTCTGGTTGCCGGCGCACCGGGAGAGCGCCTCGACGATGCGTTGCCGCTCCGCCTCGGCCAGCTGCTCGCGCAGCTCGGCCGGCACGAGCGGCGGGCCGCGCAGCGCCGGGGGGAGGAGCGGGGCCGCCGGGCCGGGCGGGGACGCGGGCGCGTGCGGCGTCCGCCGCGCGGCGAAGTGCGAGGACATCTTCTCCGCGGGCAGGTGCGACAGCTCGATCCGGTCACCGGTGCAGAGCAACACGGCGCGCTCGATCGCGTTGCGCAGCTCGCGGATGTTGCCGGGCCACGGGTACTGCTGGAGCAGCGCCAGCACCTCGGGCGAGAGCTCCGGCTCGTGGGCCCGTCCCATCCGCTGGCACGCCTCCCGGATCAGCCTTCGCGCCAGGCCCTCGATCTCGCCCACCCGCTCGCGCAGGGGAGGGATGACGAAGGAGATGCCGTTCAGCCGGAAGAAGAGGTCCTTGCGGAAGCTGCCGCGCAGCACCTCCAGCTCCAGGTCGCGGTTGGTGGCGGCGACGAAGCGCACGTCGATGGGCAGTGGCTTGAGCGCGCCCACCCGGCGCACCTTGCGCTCCTCGATGACGCGCAGGAGCTTCACCTGCGTGGTCATCGGCATGTCGCCTACTTCGTCGAGGAACACGGTGCCGCCGTCGGCCGACTCGAGCAAGCCCGCCTTGGCCGACTGCGCCCCGGTGAAGGACCCCTTCTCGTGCCCGAACAGCTCGCTCTCGAGCAGGGTCTCGGTCAGCGCGGCGCAGTTGAGCCGCAGGAACGGCATCGATGCGCGGCGCGAGTTCTTGTGCACCGCCTCGGCGAGCCGCTCCTTGCCGACCCCGGTCTCGCCGAAGATGAGCACGCTGATGTCGCTCCAGGCGATCCGTTCCACCATGCTGTAGAGATCCTGCATGGCCCCCGACGACGGCGGCGGCTCGGCGGACGGCTGCCGCGGAGCCAGCTCGCCGTTGGCGCGCGCGAGGAGCTCGTCCGCGCTGCGGCCGTCCCGCGGGTACACCGCGATGCCCATCCGCGGCTTGCCTCCGCGCTCGGCGAGCTGCGTCTCCAGGCGCGAGACGACCAGCTTGAGATCCGCCGCAGGCGTGTCGACCAGCATGACCTCGTAGTCGCTCGGCCCGCCCACGGCGATCACGTCCACCAGGCGGATCGAGTTCGCGAGGATCTCCTCGATCGCGGCGGATGGGCAGGAGGGATCGCAGGCGATGCGCAGCAGCGCGAAGCTCGACTGGTAGCGCGCCGCGCGGTTGCACTCCTCCTCCAGGCGCAGCTCGAAGTAGCCGTGCGGCAGGATGCGGCGCGGAGGCGCCGTCCCGCGGCCCTCCACCATGAGGATGACGCCGCCGAGGTGGAGGATGTCGCCGGGAGCCACCTCGACGGGGTGGCCGGGCAGCACGCGGTGCTGGTGGACGCTGGTGGGGATCCCGCTGCCGAGGTCGGCGATCCGCACCGGAGGTCCCATGGAGAGGACCGCGTGCCGGGGGGCCACCGAAGGGTCGTCGACGTGCAGCCCGCATCCGGGATCGCTGCCCACGATCACCTCGCCTGAATCGGGCAGGTGATGGGTCGCGAATCGGCCCTCGCCGGCGACGAACAGTCGCAGCCGGCCGGGTGGTTGCACATCCGGCGCGGACTCGGTCTTCGCCAAACCGGCCCCCATCCCCGGATCCTACGGCCTGCGTCCCGAGTGGTTCAACGATTCTCGCGGTCGGAGGATGCCCGTACAGGTGTGCGGAACAACTACACTTCCAGTCCCTCGCTGGCTGCGTTGGTCGCGCGCATCTCGACGTCGCCTCCCTGCGCCCAGGACTCGATGTCCACCAGCGGGCCGCCGGTGACCTCGTTCCCGCGCATCTGGGCAGCGTCCGCGTGGACCTGGACGGCCAGCTTGAGCCGCGGATCGGCCCCGGGCGCGCGCAGCGGCTCGAGGATCCTGCGCGCGAGATCCAGCGCGTCCATCCTCTCCGCGCGCGCGGCAGCGGGGTCGTCGGGGAGCGCCTTGACGCCCAGGAGCGCGCTGCCGGTCTGGAGATAGAGCGCGTAGCCCGCCTGGCGCAGCGCCAGCTCGGTCTCGTCGAGCAGTGGCACAAGGTTGGCGAGCAGGGCGTCGTCCTGCTCCCCGGAGATGCGCACCTCGACGTAGACGGCGACGCCGCGCTTTCCCTGCGTGCCCGCGGCGCGCGCTCCCTTCACCGCGGCGCGCAGCGCGTCCGCGAACGCGCCCACGTCGGGATAGCGGCGCGCGGCGTCCTTCTCCATGCAGCGAAGCACGATGGAGTCGATCTCCGGCGAGACCGGCGCCATGACGCTCGGTCGCGGGGGCGGCGCCTCCACGTGGAGCCGCTCCATCTCCACCGGATCGCCGGAGATGAACGGGTAGCGGCCGGTGAGCAGCTGGTAGAGGAGGACGCCGAGCGCGTAGATGTCTACGCGGGTGTCGATCGTGCCGCCCCGGATCTGCTCGGGCGCCATCGCGTACGGCGTCCCGATTCGCTGTCCGACCGCGGTGAGACCGCGCTCGCCGGGAGCGGTCCGCACCAGCTTGGCGATGCCGAAATCGAGCAGCTTCACCCGCGGCGGGTCGACGTCCTTCACCACCGCCACGTTGCTGGCCTTCAGGTCGCGGTGCACCACTCCCGCGGCGTGGGCCGCCCGCAACGCGTCGCACACCGGCTCCACGTAGCTGAGCGCCTGCGCCGGCGTGAGCCGCCCGCGCCGCTCGACGATGCTGGCGAGGCTGGTCCCCTCCAGCAACTCCATCACGAAGTACGGCCGCTTGTCGTCCAGCTCGCCGAACTCGTAGATGTCGACGATGTTCGGGTGGCGGATGCGGTTCACCACCCGCGCCTCGCGCACGAACCGCTCCACCATCTCCGGCGAGGTGGCCAGCTGGCTGTGGAGCACCTTGACCGCTGCCTTGCGCCCCAGCACGCGGTGCTCGGCGGTGTAGACGGTGCCGCACCCGCCCGAGGCGATGGTCCCCAGGATCAGGTACTCCCCCGCGCGGTCGCCCGGCGCCAGCTCGCCGTCCAGGTCGAGATCCTCGCCGGTGGACTCCTTGGGGGGCCCGGCGGGAATCGTGGGTGTGAGGCTTTCCTTCACCATGGGCGAATTCAGTCTCCCACGTAGGGATGCTTTCTGGAAGGAATCGGAGCACATGCTACGGTCCGCCGGTGCGCCTCTCGGCCTCCGAGCCCGCGAGAGAACCCGACCTGACGGTGCGCGCTCTCGCCTCCGGCCTGCTCGTCGGAGCGCTCCTCTGCATCGCGAACCTCTACATGGGGCTGAAGACTGGGATCTGGGACAGCGGCCACATCACCGCTTCCATCCTCGCCTTCGCGCTGGTCTCGGGCCGTCTCACGCGGCTGGAGAACAACGTGGCCCAGACCGCCGCGTGCGCGGCCGGGGCCGTGCCGGCCGCCGCCGGGCTGCTCGGCGCGATTCCGGCGCTTCAGCTCCTGGGGCGGACCGTCCCGGGCTGGGGCATCGCGGTGTGGGGACTGTCGCTGGGGATCCTCGGCATCCTCTTCGCGGTGGCCCTGCGCCGGCGCCTCCTGGACGAAGAGCAGCTTCCGTTTCCCACCGGAGCGGCGACCGCCGAGGTCATCGAGGCGCTGCACGCAGGCGGTGCTGGAGCCCGCGGCCGCACCAGGGCGCTGCTGATCGGCGGCGCGGTCGGGGCCATCGCCGGGTGGTTCCGCAGCGGAAAGCCGACGCTCATCCCTGGCTCGCTCACATTCCCCGGCAACCTCGCGGGAGTTCCCGTGAACGCACTCGGGATCGGGCTGAGCACCAGTCCGCTGCTCTGGGGCGTGGGCATGATGGTGGGCCCGCACATCGCGTTGAGCATGCTCGCCGGAGCGGTCCTCGCCTGGGGCGTTCTGGCGCCTTGGCTGGTGCGCGGGCCACTGCACCTCGCACCGGATGCGGCAGCGCTGGGGAACTGGCTGTCGTGGCCGGCCACTGCGCTTCTCGTCGGAGCGGCGCTGGTCGCGCTGGTGCAACAGGCGGGAGCGCTCTCCGGCGCGCTGCGGGACCTGCGTGCCGTTGCCGCGGACC
>DASQBG010000010.1:0-4119 GCA_035635335.1 Myxococcales bacterium
GGGCGTGAAGCCCCAGCGGACCAGCCAGACGAGCTGTTCGGGATTGGTCTTGCCGTGCAGGCCCACTCCGGCGTCGCTGCCGAAAGCGATGCGCACGCCGGCCTTCTGCGCATTCCGGATCATCTCGGGCCAGGCCTTCCCCGCCGCGAGCACCTTCTCCATGATCGCCGGCGGGAACTTCTTCTCGGACCCGAGCGGAGGGCCCGCGGGGTCGTACACGGGCCCCGGAACCAGGAACACGCCCTTCCTCTGCATGAGCGCGAGCGTCTCGGCCTTGAGGAACGTCCCGTGCTCGATGGAGTCGACGCCGGCCTGGATGGCCCGCCTCGCCGGAGCGTCGCCGTGGCAGTGCGCCGCCGCCTTGCGGCCCCAGGCGTGCGCCTCCTGCACGATCGCATCCATCTCCGCCTGGGTGAGCTGTGGGTTGTCGATGGGGTCGCCGAGCGACAGCACGCCCCCGGATGGCATGAACTTGACCACGCTCGCGCCGTACTTGATCTGCCAGCGCACGGCGGCGCGGCACTCCTCGGGGCCGTTGCAGACGCCGCGCTCGACGTCTGCCGGAGGAACGCGGTGGGGCGGAAACGGGTCCAGGTCCGCATGGCCGCCGCGGGAGCCGATCGCGTACAGGGAGACGAACATGCGGGGCCCCGGCACCGCACCGCTGTCGATGGCGTTGCGCAACCCGAGATCGAGGAAATCAGCCGAGCCGAGGTCGCGCACGGTGGTGAACCCAGCGTCCAGCGTGCGCCGCGCGTACTCGGCCGCATACTGCGCCTGCTCCGCCGGCCAGCGGAGGAGGATATCCATCGTGTCGCGGTACCAGCTCGGGCCCGCCTCGAAGGAGAGATGGGTGTGGGCGTCGATCAGGCCCGGGAGCAAGGTGACGTCTCCCAGGTCGATCACCTGCGCCCCCGCCGGCGGCGCTCCACCGACCCGCGAGATGCGTTTGCCGTCGACGACGACGAGCGCCGGTTGCACGACGGCGCCGGTCCGGGCGTCGAACATCCGGGCTGCTTTCAGCGCGACGGGACTGGCGGCGAGGACCGCGACGAGCAAGAACATGAAACCTCCGATCCGGCGCTCCTACCACACCGGACCGGAGGCTTCGAATACAACCGACTGCCGCGGCTACTTCGGGTTGTTGGGCTCGTTCGACTTGCTGTCCGAGCTGTTGGTGCTGGGCGCAGCCGACGGCGGATTGTCGATGCCTGCGTCAAGGCTGGACCCAACGCCGGCCGCCGATGTGCCGGAACCGATGGTGCTGTTCGGCGTGGTGGCGGTCGACGATCCGGTGGTGGCCGGGTTGTCAGCCGAGGTCCCGGTCGTGGGCGACTTTTCCGTCGCGCTGCCGGTGGTCGAGGTGCCGGTGGTCGTGTTGCCGCTCATCACACCGGTGTTGGTGTCGGTGCTCGTCCCGGTCCCAACCGTCGTGCTGCCGGTGGCGCCGGTGCCCGACTGGCCCGTGGGCGACCCGCTGACGGTGCCGGCGGCTCCAGTGCGCGTCTCTTCAGTCGAGGTGCCGGTCGGGCCCGCCGAGGCGCCGGTCCCGCCCGTGCTTCCGGTGGTGCTCGTCCCTGTGCTTCCCGCGCCTGTCTGTGCGAAGGCACCGGTGGCAGCGAGCGCCCCCGCCGCCAGAATCCTTGCTGCGTAGTTCCTCATGCTCATCACATCCTCCTTTGAAGAAGGACGGTGGGCACGGCGCGCTCGCCTGTGAACCCGCGAAAAGAAACGACACGAACCGCCGATCAGTCGCGCGCCCGCTCGTACTGCACGGGCCAGCGAACTTGTACGCCCAGGTGCCGGGCAGCCTTGAGCGGCCAGTAAGGCTCTCGCAGGAGTTGGCGGGCGATGAGGACCGCGTCGGCCTGGCCCGAGCGCACGATGTGCTCGGCCTGGTCTGCGCCGCGGATCATCCCCACCGCTCCGGTCTTGATGGCGGCCTCCCGCCGGATGCGCTCGGCGAACGCGGTCTGGTAACCCGGCCCGACGGGGACCTTCACGCCGGGTAGAAGACCGCCCGAGGAGCAGTCGATCAGGTCCACGCCTTCACGCGCGAGGCGCCGCGACAGCTCGACCGACTGCTCGACGTCCCATCCGCCTTCCGCCCAGTCGGTCGCCGAGATGCGCACGAACAGCGGCCGGCGGTCCGGCCAACGCGCCCGCACGGAGCGCGTGACCTCCAGCAGCATGCGGATGCGGTTCTCGAACGGGCCGCCGTAGGCATCGGTGCGGCGGTTCGAGAGCGGCGAGAGGAATTCGTGGAGCAAGTATCCGTGCGCGGCGTGCAGCTCGAGGACCCGAAAGCCGGCGCGGAGCGCGCGCTCGGCCGCGTCGCCAAAGGCCTTGACGATCCGCGCGATGCCCTTGCTGTCGAGCTCCTCGGGCACCGGGTCCTCGGGACGGAACGGGATCGGGCTCGGCGCGTAGATGGGACGGAAGCCGCCGTCTTCTCCGGCCGCAAGGACGCGACTGCCCTTCCAGGGCGGTTGCGTGGAGGCTTTCCGACCGGCGTGCGCGAGCTGCATTCCCGCGACGGCGCCCTGCCCGTCGATGAAGCGCACGACCCGCGCCAGCTCGGGAACGTGCTCGTCCTTCCAGATCCCCAGGTCCTGGGGTGAGATGCGCCCCTCCGGCGTGACCGCGGTCGCCTCGGTGAAGACCAGTGCGGAGCCGCCCACGGCGCGCGAGCCCAGGTGCACGAGATGCCAGTCGTTCGCGAACCCGTCCTCGCTCGAGTACTGGCACATTGGCGAGACGATGATCCGGTTGCGCAGAGTGACTTCGCGAAGCGGCAGGGGGTCGAAGAGCATGGTTGTCCTCAAGCTGGGGCGTGCGCCGCCTGGCGGCCGTCCAGCAGCGCAGCGAGCGCTTTTGGATCCGTCACCGGCAGCTGGCAGGCGCCCTTCACGCAGACGTAGGCGGTAGGAAGTCCCTTCTGGGCCGGGCGATCGTCCGCCAGCGGCGTCGCGGGCGGAGACCCGTCCTGGTGTCGCACCAGCACCTGCCAGGGCTCGAAGCGCGTTCGCATCGGGTCGAGCAACTCCTCATCGGTCTTCCCCTCCGGGCGCACCAGCACGACCTCGCGCGGTTCCGCCAGGTAGAAGTCCAGCGCCAGCAACATCTCCCCCAGGGCAGCCGGTGCTCCTCCCAGCAGGGCACCGAACGATCGCAAGAGCTTGTCGGCCTGGTCGCGAAAGGCCGACTCCCCGGTGAGCGCTTCCAGGCGGAGCAGGGTCAGGGCCGCGACCGAGTTTCCGGTGGGCTCTGCGCCGTCGTAAGCCGGCTTCTCGCGCGCCAGCAGCGCCTCGTGATCGGCCGGAGTGCGGAAGAAGCCGCCGTCCGGGTGTGCGAACCGCTGCGCGAGCGCTTCGTGCAGCGCACGCGCCGTGGCCAGCCACCTCGTCTCGCCGGTCGCTTCGTAGAGATCGACCAGCGCCGCCCCGAGGAAGGCGTGGTCCTCGAGCATGCCGGGGTGGCGGCCGGTGCGCCGCAGGGTCCCGTCCGAATAGTGCGCGTGCAAGACTGCGTCGGCTGCCTTCGCAGCGCGCTGCAGGTAGTCCTCGCGTGCGAACGCCAGACCGGCCCGCGCGAAGGCGGAGATCATCAGCCCGTTCCACGAAGTGAGGATCTTGGTGTCGGTCAGCGGAGGAGGGCGCTTCTTGCGCGCCTGGTACAGCTTCGGTCGGATCGATTCCAGGAAGGCCAGCTCACCGGCGTCGGGGACGCTTCCCGGCGACAGCACGTTGCTCCCTTCGAAGTTTCCTTCGTCGGTGGCGCGGAAGAGCCGCGCGGCGCGCGCGCCGTCCTCCTCGCCGAGCACCTCGCGGAGCTGCGCCGGAGTCCAGACGAAGAACGTTCCCTCTTCACCCTCGCTATCCGCATCGGTCGCCGACCAGAACGCGCCCGACGGATCGGTCATCTCGCGACCCACGGCGTCCAGGGTCTCGATGGCGATCCGGCGAAAGAGCGGGGCCCGCGTCGCCTGCCAGCCTTCGACGTACGCCATGGCGAGCAGGGCATTGTCGTAGAGCATCTTCTCGAAGTGAGGGACCAGCCACTGCGCGTCGGTGGAGTAGCGGTGGAAGCCGCCGCCCACCTGATCGTAGATGCCGCCGA
>DASQBG010000011.1:0-15370 GCA_035635335.1 Myxococcales bacterium
CTGCACCGGCCGGCCGCGCTGGCGCTGATCGCGGAAAGCGACGTGTTCGTCCGCCCCACGCTCGCCGACGGGGACTCGGTCTCCGTGCGCGAGGCCGTGGCGCTCGGCCGGGTGGTGGTCGCGACCTCGGTGGGGACGCGGCCCCCGGAAGCGCGCCTCGCGCCGCCGGGAGATGCAGCCGCGCTCGCGCGCGCGCTCACCGAGGCGGCCGACAAGAGGCCCGTGCTCCGGCTGGCGCGCGACGGCGACAAGGATCCCAGCGGCGACTGCGTGCATCGCCTGCTCACCCTGTACGGATTCCACTCCGGCGAGGAGCCGGCCCCCGAGGCGCCGGAGGCCCCTTCGCGCCCGCCCGTGGAGGGAACCGCATGTGCGGCATCAGCGGCTTCCTGAACCGCGACCCCGCGCAGCCCGCCGACCGCGACCTGGTCGCGCGCATGACCGAGGTGATCGCGCACCGCGGTCCCGACGGGAGCGGCCTGCACGTCGACGGCCCGGTGGCGCTCGGCCACCGCCGGCTCTCGATCATCGACCTGTCCGCCGCCGGCGCCCAGCCGATGACCAACGAGGACGGCACCGTCTGGATCACCTTCAACGGCGAGATCTACAACTTCCTCGACCTGCGCGCGGAGCTCGAGGCCCGCGGCCATGCCTTCCGCAGCCACTGCGACACCGAGGTGCTCGTCCACGGTTACGAAGAGTGGGGCCAGGCCCTGCCGGAGCGCCTGTGCGGGATGTTCGCCTTCGCCATCTGGGACGAGCGCAAGCGGCGCCTGTTCCTCGCGCGCGACCGGCTGGGCAAGAAGCCGCTCTACTACCACCTCGGGCGCGAGCGCCTCTGCTTTGGTTCGGAGGTGAAGTCGCTGCTCTGCGATCCGGCCGTGCCGCGCGAGCTGGACGAGGAGGCGCTGGACCTCTACCTGAGCCTCCGGTACGTGCCGGCGGGCCTCACCGCGTTCGCCCGGATCTACAAGCTGCCGCCCGCCTCGTGCGCCACGTACGAGAACGGCAAGCTCAGCGTGCGCCGCTACTGGCGGACCGTCTTCCCGCCCGAGCCCGACCTGCGCTCCGACGACGAGCTGGCCGCGGACTTCTGGCAGCGCCTGCGGCACGCGGTGGAGATCCGGCTGATGTCCGACGTGCCGCTCGGCGTGTTCCTCTCCGGCGGCCTCGACTCCTCGTCCATCGCCGCGCACATGATCGATCTCCGCCGCGAGAGCGGCGGCGATCGCGTGAAGAGCTTCTCGGTCGGCTACGTCGCCGAGGACGGGTCGTCCGAGCTGGACCAGGCCCGCCGGGTGGCGCGCGCGCTGGACACCGACCACAGCGAGGTGGTGGTGACGGCGAAGGACTTCGCCGACTTCCTGCCCGGCCTGGTCTGGCACCTGGACGAGCCGGTGGCGGACGCGGCCTGCGTGCCGCTCTACTACCTGTCGAAGCGCACGCGCGAGGAAGTGGTCGTGGTGCTCTCCGGCGAGGGCGCCGACGAGGTGCTCGCCGGGTACCCGATCTACCGGACCATGCTCTACCTCGAGCGCGTGCGGCAGGCCGCCGCCGGCGCGGTGGACCGGACGGCGCCGCTCGCCGCCCGGGCGGTGAAGAACCCCAAGGTGCGCAAGTACCTCTATTGGTCGACGCTGCCGCTGGAGGAGCGCTACCGCGGCGTCTCCTGCGCGTTCGTCGACGAGGAGAAGTCCATCCTGCGCGGCGAGCAGGGCGGGATCGTCCCGCCGCGCAAGATCAGCGCGAAGCTGGTCGACCGGCTGGCGATGCACTGGGCCGAGACGGAAGAGCTGCCGGCCCTCGAGCGCATGCTGGAGCTGGACCGGCGCGTGTGGTTGCCCGACGACCTGCTGGTCAAGGCCGACAAGATGACCATGGCCACCTCGCTCGAGCTGCGGGTCCCGTTCCTGGACCACCAGCTGATCGAGTGGTGCGCCGGGCTGCCCGAGCGGGTGAAGCTGCGCGGCCGGCTCGGCAAGTGGCTCTTGCGCCACGCCGCGCACGAGCGGCTGCCGCCCGAGTGCACGGCGCCAGGGAAGCGCGGGTTCACGGTGCCGGTCTCGGGCTGGTTCCGCAAGCAGCTGCACGAGCCGTTGCGCGAGGCGCTGCTCGCGAACGACGGGTTCTGCCGCCCGCGCTTCGGCGAGAAGCCGCTCCGGCGGCTGCTCGAGGATCACAAGCACGGCGTCAGCGACCGCAAGGAAGAGCTGTACGCGCTGTGGGTCCTGGAGCTGTGGCTCCGGCAGCAAAAGGTGGGGTGGACCGCGCGCGCGCCCGATCGGCGCGCGCCCGAGCTGACTGCGAGGAGGAACGTGGCGATGGGCGGAAAGCTTCAGGGGCGGGACATCGTGTGCTTCTCCAACGACTGGGACGGCGACCCGCTGTCCAAGATGCACGCGATGAAGATCCTGGCGCGCGAGAACCGCGTCCTGTGGGTGAACAGCATCGGCAACCGCAGGCCGACTGCCTCGGCGCGCGACGTGAAGCGGATGGTCAAGAAGGTGCGCGGCGCGATCGAGGGCATCCGCGAGCGGCACCCGAACCTCTTCGTGCTCACTCCGCTCGCGATCCCCTTCTATGGGTCGGAGCTGGTGCGGGCGGCCAACGGCGCGCTGCTGCGTGCGCAGGTGAAGCACGCGATGGACAAGCTGGGGTTCAAGGACCCCATCAGCTGGTCCTTCCTGCCTTCGTCCGCCCCGGTCTCCGGGACCCTCGGGGAAGAGCTCGTCGTCTATCACTGCGTCGACGAGTTCAGCGCCTTCTCCGACGCGCCCGCGCAGCAGATCCGGGAGCTGGAGCGGCGCCTGCTGGCCAAGGCGGACGTGGTGATCTGCTCGGCGGAGAAGCTGCGCAAGGCGAAGGAGCGGCTGAATCCGAACGCCTGGCTGGTCCAGCACGGCGTCGACCTCGAGCATTTCGCCCAGGCGTTCGATCCGGGGACGGTGGTGCCGGACGAGGTGAAGGGCCTCCCCGGACCGGTGATCGGCTTCTGGGGCCTGATCGCCGACTGGGTGGACCTGCGGCTCGTCCGCCACGTCGCGGACGCGTTCAGCGGCGGCTCGGTGGTGCTGCTCGGGTCCAGCACCACCGACATGTCGGCTCTAGACGGCGCGCGCAACGTGCACTTCCTCGGACGCAAGCCGTACGCCGACCTGCCGCGCTACGCGAAGGCGTTCGACGTGGCGCTGATGCCGTTCAAGGTGAACGAGCTGACCCTGGCCTCGAACCCGCTCAAGGTCCGCGAGTACCTGGCCGCCGGCCTGCCGGTCGTCTCGACGCCCATCCCCGAGGTGGAGCGGCTGGGCATCTGCCGGATCGGCGCCGACGCCGACTCGGTGGTGCGCGAGATCGCCGCCGCCATCGCGGCCGGGCCGGGGCCCAGCGAGGTGCGCGCCGCGCAGGTCCGCAGCGAGGGCTGGGAAGCGCGCGTCCTGGAGATGCAGGACATCGTGGCGGCCGCCCTGGCCGCCCGGAAGAAAGCGGCGTGAGCGCCATCGATTTCGGCTACTACGCCTACTTGGCGAGCACGGTCCCGCCGCGGGAGCTGGCCCGCGCGGTGGCGGCGCGGGCGAGGCGCGCGCTGCGCGGCGGCATCCGCCAGGTGCTGGGTCCGATGTCGCGCCACCCAGCGCTGCGCCCGCCTTTCTTCATGCAGGTGCCGCCCGAGCAGCGCAGGCGGCGCGAGCTGCGCGGCAAGCGGCCCTCGATCGTCGATCCGTCTCTCCGCGAGGTGACCGCCCGCATGCTGCGCGAGCGGTTCCCGGAAGCGTGCCGCTTCGTGCAGCGCGAGGCCGAGGCCTGCCGGGGCGGCGAGGTTCCAGTGTTCGGCAAGTGGAAGGATTGCCGCAAGAACGAGATGCAGGCGGTCGGGGCCGACATCGTTCCGCTCGACTACGACCTGGACCCCGTCGGGCACGGCGTCCGCTACGACCCAGGCATTCCAGGCACGCGCATCGATCACTTCGTGGACGGCGCCGACGTGAAGGCGGCCTGGGAGATCGGCCGGCTGCAGCAGCTCTGGCGCTTCGGCCAGGCCCGCTGGCTGTCGGCCACCGCCACCGAGCGCTCCGCCTGGGCGCGCGCGTACATGGCGACCATCCGCCAGTTCCGCGCCGACTGCCCGGTCGGGATGGGCGTGCAGTGGTCGTGCGCCATGGAGGTCTCCTCCCGCGCCTTCCACGTCGCGCTCGCCTTCGCCTACGTGCAGGACGACCCGGCCGTGGACGCCGCTTTCGCCGCCGAGCTGGCCGAGATGCTCGACGAGCACTGCGTCTACGTCGAGGAGCACCTCGAGGATACCGGCGCGGTGCGCACCAACCACTACGCCGCCGACCTCGTCGGCCTCGTCGTGGTGGGCTCTCTCTTTCCCGAGCTGCCGCGCGCGCGCATCTGGCGCGACGTGTTCGGCGGCAAGCTGTGGGAGGAGATCCTCCGGCAGGTGCGCGGCGACGGGACGCACTTCGAGTCCTCGACCGGCTACCAGCGGCTCACCGCCGAGCTGTTCCTCGGCGCCGTGCTCGCCGCCCGCGCCGCCGGGACTCCCGCGCCGCGCGAGGTGGAGCTGGCGGTGGCGGGCCTGTTCCGCAGCATCGGGCACCTGCTCAAGCCGAGCGGGCGCATCCCCCAGATCGGCGATCTCGACTCCTGCCGCGGCCTGCCGCTCATGCCGCGCGGCGCGCTCGACTGCGGCTACCTGCCGGCGCTCGGCGCCGCCGCGCTGGTCGATGCGACGCTCAAGCTTCCCGAGGCGCGGTGCCCGGTGGAAGTGGCCTGGCTCCTCGGCGCGCCAGGCGTGGAGCGGTTCGATCTCTTGCCTGCGCACGGCCATCGCGGCAGCGTCCTGCTCCGCGACGCGAACGTCGCGGTGCTCCGCCGCGCCGACGGGTACCTCTGCCTGACCGCTGGACCGAACGGGGCCGGCGGCTGTGGCGTGCACGCGCACAACGACAAGAACTCGGTCGAGCTGTCTTTCGGCGAGGTGGACCTGGTCCTGGACCGCGGTACGTTCGTGTACGCGCGCGACCCGCGCGAGCGGGACCGCCGGCGCGGGACCGCGGGGCACAGCACAGTCCAGGTCGACGCGGCGGAGCAGAACCGCTTGATCCCCGGACGCCTGTTCGCCCTGCCCGACACCTCGCGGGCCCGGATCCGCTGGATGGACCGTCCGAACGGGCACGAGATGGCGAGCGGCGAGCACCTGGGCTACCGGCGCTTGCCCCAGGGGGTCGTCCATCGCCGCCTCGCGGCGCTGGGCGCGGGAGTGGCCGCGTTCCAGGACGAGCTGTTCGGGGACGGCGCGCACGTGCTGGAGGCGCGCTGGTTCATCCCGCACACGGACCTCCTGGAACGCGCGGCGGCGCCCGAAGAGCTGCACCGCCTGCAAGCGCAGGCGCCCGCCGGGTTCGCGCCGGAAGGGTTCGACGCTTCGCGCTGCGTCGAGGTCCGGGTGGATGGGAAACCGTTTGCCCTGTTCGCGTTCGCCGCCTCGTTGCGGTTCGAACTGTCCGTGGAGGAAACGGACGTCTCGCCCGGCTACGCCGAGCGGATGCCCGCGCGCGCGGTCACGCTGCGGTGCGCCGGCGACGTTCCAGCCCGGATCTGGACCGCCGTGCTCGTGCTTGCGCGCGAGTGAGTGCGTAGCTTGCCCGCATCCAATTTGACCGGGCGCTCGCCTTGTCCAGGTGGCCTGCCCGGAACGGCAACGCGAGGGGGTTTGTGGCGATGCTGCAGGTCACGGAGCCGACGCTGCACGACAAGATTGAGGCGCGTCAGGCGGTGGTGGGAATCTGCGGGCTCGGGTACGTGGGGCTTCCGCTCGCGCTCACCTTCGGAGAGAAGGGCTTCCCGGTCATCGGGTTCGACATCGATGCGCGCAAGATCGCGGCCCTGGAGAAGGGCGAGAGCTACATCCGCCACATCGACGCGGGCCGTATCCAGAAGCAGAACGCGCGCGAGGACAAGGGCTTCTCGGCCACGATGGACTTCCGCAAGGCGCGCACGGCGGACGTGCTCATCATGTGCGTCCCGACGCCTCTCAACGCGAACCGCGAGCCGGACATGACGTACATCGAGAACACGGCGCGGGCCATCGGCCCGCACGTGCGCTCCGGCCAGCTGATCGTGCTCGAGAGCTCGACCTATCCCGGCACCACCGACGAGGTGGTCAAGCCGATCCTCGAGCAGCTTTCCGGCCTGCGCGCCGGCCTCGATTTCCACCTCGCCTTCTCGCCGGAGCGCGAGGACCCGGGGAACCCGAGCTTCAACACCGCCACCATTCCCAAGGTGGTGGGCGGATTCACCAGGCAGTGCACCGAGCTGGCGTGCGCGCTCTACGCCTCCGCGATCACCAAGGTGGTCCCGGTGAAGGGGACCCGCGAAGCGGAGCTGACCAAGCTCCTGGAGAACATCTTCCGCTGCGTGAACATCGCGCTGGTGAACGAGCTGAAGCTGCTCTGCGAGCGGATGAACATCGACATCTGGGAAGTGATCGACGCGGCGAAGACCAAGCCGTTCGGCTTCATGGGCTTCTATCCGGGACCGGGCCTCGGCGGCCACTGCATCCCCATCGATCCGTTCTACCTGACCTGGAAGGCGCGCGAGTTCGAGTTCAACACCCGCTTCATCGAGCTGGCGGGCGAGATCAACTGGCAGATGCCCTACCACGTGGTCGACCGCACCATCGAGGCGCTCAACGAGCAGGGCAAGCCCGCCAAGGGAGCCAAGGTGCTGATCCTGGGGCTCGCCTACAAGAAGAACATCGACGACCTGCGGGAGAGCCCGTCGATCCGGCTGATCGAGCTGTTCCGGCAGAAGGGCCTCACGGTCGAGTACCACGACCCGTACTGCCCGAAGATGAAGGAGATGCGGCACCAGCCCCGGTACATGCTGGAGATGCAGAGCGTTCCGCTCGAGCAGGGCGTCGAGTGGGCCGACGTGGTGGTGATCGCCACCGACCACGACTCGATCGACTACCAGAAGCTGGTCCGCGACGCGAAGCTGGTGGTGGACAGCCGCAACGCGACCAAGAACGTTTGTTTTGGTCGGGACAAGGTCAAGAGCGCTTAGGGCGTCTCCCCTCGAGGGCGGGCTCGCTCACCCGCAGCGCACCGCATAGGTGCGCGTGGGACGGGCCCAACCCGGCAGCCGGAAGACGGCCTGGCGCGACTCGCGCGCCAGGACGACCTGCCCCTCGTGGAACCGCGCGCCTCGAAGGTGCGCGCCCGGGAAGATCAGCTCGCGCGTCCACCGCAGGCCCCAGAGTCCGGTGGTCTCGGTCAGGCGGCAGCGGCCCAGCTCCGCGTAGTCGAGCACGCCCGACCGCGTCGCGCGCAATTGCGCGAGCGGCCAGCCGCCGGCGGTGGCGCCGTATTCCCACCGCGCGTCGCGGTCGAGGCGCACCCTGGGTGGGGCGGGAGAAGCGCTCGGGCGGAAGAGACAGACCTGCAGGTCGAGCTCCTCGAAGCACCCCTCGGACGCCAGGAGCCCATTCGAGGAGAGCTCCGCGATCCAGCGCGGATCCACCGCGGCGACGAGCGGCGCGCTGGTGAGCTCCAGGACGTGCGCCAGCGAGTCCTTGCTCCACGCCGGGTCCGCGAGGAGCGCATCGAGCAGCTGCACGTTCGCGGGAGCCCGGCCGCTCATGCCCTGCAGGAGCGGCACCCGGGCAGGGAGGGCGTAGAGCTGGAAGCGCGCGTCCACGGCCGGCGCGACGAGCAGGGGCCCCCGGCCGCTGACCGCCGCGTCGAACGCAGTGGCGCGGCGGCCGAAATCGACCGGGACCGGCACACGGAGCCCGGGGACACCGGGGACCAGCTCGAGCGCGACCAGCGCGAGCGGCAGCCAGCGATGCGCCCCGCGCGATTCCTGGACCACCAGCAGCGCGGCGGGTACGGCGAACAGCGCGGTGAGCACCTGGAACCTGCCCGCCGCGCGCAGGCCGGAGAAGCCCGGCAACGCATGCAGCACGTCGAAGAGCCCGTACCCGAGCCCGAGCGCCGCCCAGAACGCGAGCACGGCCGCGACGCCCCAGGGCCTCGCGCGCCGGTGCAGCAGCGCGGCGACGAGCAGCGCCGTCCAGGAGAAGCCGAGGAATCCCGCCGCCTCGATCGGGACCTCGGCCGTGGGGTAGCCCGGCAGGAACCGCTGCAGCAGGGTGGGCCGCATCGCGGTGCCCAGGATGCTGCGCGGCACCGCGCCGTACGTCAGCGAAACGCCGAAGCTGCCGATGGCGCGCTGCAGGGCGAGGTACTTCAAAGCGATGGGCGCTTGCGCGAGGGCCGCGCCGGCGAGCGCTGCCAGGCGAAAGCGCAGCGGCACTCCGGTTCGCAGCAGGACCAGCGCGAGCAGCAGGAGATTCGCGAAAAGCTGGAAGTACACGTTCCATCCGCCGATCCAGCCGAACGCGAGCGCGCAGAGCGCGGCGCGGGCTGGACTCGGGGCGCGCTCGAGCACGTTCCAGCTCCACAGCGCGAGCGGCAGCAGGAAGATGCACAGGTTCTGGTAGTGCGCGTATTGGCTCTGCACGAACCCGCAGCAGGCGAAGAGCAGCGCGCCCGCGCCCGCCAGCTCGCGCAGCCCGAGCGACCGCAGCCATCCGAACGCGCACCCGAAGGCGGCCAGGGTCATGAGAAAAGCGCCCCATTGCAGCGCCAACGGGCCTCCCAGCGCGCGCCAGAGGGGGCGCAGGATCAGCGCCGGGTAGAGCTGGTTCTCGGAGAACGCGAGCTGCAGCGGCAGGCCCGCGAAGATGGGCGCGCTCCAGAACCGGTCTGACCAAAGGTGCAGCGGACCGAGCCGATCCATCTGCCGCCAGACGTGTTCGAACGTCCAGAGGTTGAAGAGCGGGTCGCCCTCCCCGCCGGGCAGGAAGCCGCGCTCCGGCCGGAACGTCCAGAGCGCGTACGCCGCGGCGAGCGCCAGGGGGACCACGGTGCGTCCGCGCACGCACTTTCTCCTACAGCACACTCTCGCTTGTGTCGCGCGCTCATGCGAGGCACAACAGGCGCATGCCCCTCTTGGCGTTGCTCTGCTCGCTGGTCGCGGCCGCTCCGGACGGGAACGATCCGCGCCAGCGCGTCCTGTCCGCCCTGGTGGAAGAGCTGTCGCGCTCGCAGAAGGACCTGCGCCTGCGCGGGCACGAGGCCCCCTACTTCCTCTCCTACGCGGTGCGCGGCATCGAGGCGCGCGAGGTGGGCGCCAAGTACGGCGCGATCTTCCTCGACCACGTCCGGCGCGACCGCCGGCTGCAGGTCGACGTGCGGGTGGGGAGCTACGAGTTCGACAACACCGGGTCGCAGGAGATGTTCGACTTCGACGGTCAGGACTCCGGCTACAGCGCGGGCCGCGAGGCGCCGCTCGACGGCGATCCGGCCGCGCTGCGCAACGCGCTGTGGCTGCTCACCGACGATCTCTACAAGAAGGCGCTCTCCGCGTACCTCAAGAAGAAGGGCAAGGAGGTCTACCGGCCCGACGACCCCGAGAGGCCGCCCAGCTTCTCGCGGGAGGAGCCTCGAGTCGACGTGATGCCGCAGGCGGAGCATCCCTTCGATGCCGAGGGATGGAAGCGCGAGCTGCGGGCCCAGTCGGACCGCCTGCGCTCGCACCCCGAGCTGTTCGACTCGCAGATGCGCGCCGGCGTGGAGCGCGAGGAACGCGAGCTGGCCAACAGCGAGGGCGCGCGCCTGATCACCGAGCGCGTCCTGTACGGGCTGCACGCGCAGGCCTGGGCGCGCGCGCCGGATGGCATGCTGCTCGAAGACAGCCGCGACTTCTACGGCGTGACCGAGGCCGAGCTGCCGCGGGGCGAGAAGCTGTCGCGGAAGATCGACGAGATGGTCGGCGAGCTGCTCGCGCTGCGCAACGCTCCGGTGCTCGACCCGTACACGGGCCCGGCGCTGCTCGCGCCGGAAGCGGCGGGGGTGCTCTTCCACGAGGCGGTCGGTCACCGTCTCGAAGGCGAGCGGCAGAACGACGACAAGGACGGGCGGACCTTCAAGGGACAGATCGGCAAGCCCATCCTGCCCGGGTTCCTGACCATCCTCGACGATCCCACCCTCGCGCAGTTCGGCGGGGTGAGCCTCAACGGCGTCTACAAATATGACGACCAGGGCGTCCGCGCGCAGCGCACGACGCTGGTCGACCGCGGTGTGCTGAAGACGTTCCTGCTCTCGCGCGCGCCGGTGGCGGGGTTCTCGCGCTCGAACGGTCATGGGCGCTCGTCGCCGGGCCGGGACCCGGTGGCGCGGATGGCGAACCTGATCGTCCAGTCCGACCGCACCCTGTCGCCGGCGAAGCTGAAGGAGGCGCTGATCGCCGAGGCGCGCCGTCAGGAGAAGCCGTTCGGACTGCTGATCCGCGACGTGACGGGCGGCAACACCGACACCAGCAGCTACGCGTACCAGGCGTTCAAGGGACAGCCCCGGCTGGTCTACAAGGTGGACGCGAAGACCGGGGAGGAGACGCTGGTCCGCGGCGTCGAGGTCGTCGGCACGCCGCTCACCGCGCTGGGGAAGATCACCGCCACCGGCGACGATTCCCGGGTGTTCGACGGCTACTGCGGCGCGGAGAGCGGATTCGTTCCCGTCTCGACCGTCGCCCCGACGGTGCTGATCGCCGAGATCGAGCTGCAGCGCACGCGCAAGGACAGCGGCCGGTCGCCCGTGCTCTCCTCGCCGTGGGCCACGCCGCCCGTCACCGCGGTCAAGCAGCGTTAGTCGCCGCCGTATTCGGCGGCGCTGCGCCTTTCCTGTGCGGAGATCGCCGGATGCGCTCAGTCCCCGCCCGCGCCCAGGGGCAGGGGCGGGCGGAAGGACGTCGCCGAGTAGCCCGACCGCACCGCCTCGGCTTCGAAGCCGGTGAGCGGTTCTCCGGTTGCGGCGGCGAACGCGTCCTCGAAACGCGCCCCGGAACGCACGCCGCGCAGCACGTCGCGGATGGCCTGATCGCCGCGGAGCGCGACCAGGAGCTCGAAGGCCCGGTGCGCGGCGGCGTACACGGCTTCCTTCTCGGTCCGGTACAGCTCCGGGGTCGGCCGCAACAGGTCCGCGACCGGGTGCGCATCCTGCCAGCGGCGCAGATCGTTTATCGGCAGGCGCCGGTGTCCCTGCCCGGCAGTGACCGACGCCATCCCCTCGCGGAACCAGAGCGGCGGCTCCTCCGGGAATCCTCCGTCGGCGGGCTGGAGCAGCTGGTACATGAGCGCGTGCGTCAGCTCGTGCGCGAGCAGCTCAGACATCTCCTCTCGCGCCGCGGCCGGAGGATCGTCCCAGCTCCGGGGGCTCTGTAGCAAAATCTGGTCCCCGAAGGCCCAGGCGCGCAGCCAGGGGTAGCCGTGGAGCCCGATCATCGCCTCGAGCGCCTCGTGATCCGGCAGCACGCGCACCGTGACGCCGTGCCGGAACCGGCCCCAGCGCGACAGCCGTGGCCCGGCCGCGAGCAGGCCGCCCCCGATGCGCCCCGCCTCGCCGGCGTCGTCGCGCGGGTAGCGCACCTCGAAGAGCAACCCCGGTCCGCGGACCTCCACCGCGAGCGGCGTCTCCTCCGGCGTGCTAGAGAGGCGCGGAACGGCGCAGCCCGCGAGCGCCGCGAGGCAGAGCACCCACCACCTGCCGCGCGCGTGCATGGCGCCAGCTTGCAGGAGGGCGGGGTGCTTCGCAAGGAGGCGGTGTGCGCCAGGTCTGGATCGCGCGCAAGGGTGGGCCCGAGGTGCTCGAGGTGCGCGAAGCGCCCGACCCGCAGCCGGGGCCGGACGAGGTGCGCATCCGAGTTCGCGCCGCGGGGGTGAACTTCGCCGATCTGATGGCACGGCGGGGGCTGTACCCGGACGCGCCCAAGCTGCCGTTCGTGCCCGGGTACGAGGTGGCGGGCGAGATCGACGCCGGTCCGCCGCACCGCATCGGGCAGCGGGTGCTGGCGTTGACACGGTTCGGCGGCTACTCCGACGTGGTGGTCGTCCCGGCGAAGCGGGCGATCGAGATCCCGCCGCGGATGTCGTTCGCCGAGGCCGCGGCCATCCCGGTGAACTGGCTCACCGCTTGGCACATGCTGATCGAGCTGTGCAACGTGAAGCGGGGCCAGCGCGTCCTGGTGCACGCGGCGGCGGGCGGAGTAGGGACCGCGGCGGTGCAGATCTGCCGGCGGGTCGGCGCGGAGGTGATCGGCACCGCCTCCGGCTCCAAGCACGCACGGCTCCGCGAGCTGGGCCTCACGCACGCGATCGACTACCGGAGGCAGGACTTCGAGGAAGTGGTGAAGGGGATCACCGGCGGCCACGGCGTGCACGTGGTGCTCGACGCGGTCGGCGGCGCATCGATCAAGAAAGGCTGGCGGTGCCTCGCGCCCACCGGGAAGCTGGTCGTCTTCGGCGCCAGCTCCGTCATGCAGGGCCCGGTGGGGATGATCGCGTCCGTGCTGCAGATGACCCCCTTCTGGCCCCTCAAGGTCATGCAGGAGAACAAGGCCCTGATCGGGGTCAACATCGGCCGCCTCTGGGGCGAGGAGGACCTGCTCAGCGCGGAGCTGCGCGCGATCCTGGAGGCAGTCGCGGAGGGAGCCTTCCGGCCCATCGTGGATCTGGAAGTGCCGCTGGCCGAAGCCCCGCGCGCGCACCAGCGGCTCGAGCAGCGGGAGAACTTCGGAAAAGTGGTGCTGGTGCCGTAACGCGGCGCTTGATCTCGGGCAGCCGCTATCCTACTAATCGCGGACTTTCACCATGGCCAAGCGCGCGCTCATCACCGGCATCACGGGGCAAGACGGCAGCTATCTCGCCGAGCTCCTCCTCTCGAAGGGCTACGAAGTGCACGGAATGGTGCGCCGTTCCTCCGAGGAGAAGTTCGAGCGGATCGCCCATCTCAAAGGCAAGGTCCTGCTGCACCAGGGCGACCTCCTCGATCAGTTCTCGCTGGCGAGGCTGCTCAGCGACCTGAACCCCGACGAGGTCTACAACCTGGCCGCACAATCCTTCGTGCCGACCAGCTGGAACCAGCCGGTGCTGACTGGAGAGTTCACCGCGCTGGGCGTCACGAAGATGCTCGAGGCGGTCCGCTACTCCGCTCCCAAGGCGCGGTTCTACCAGGCATCGTCCTCGGAGATGTTCGGGAAGGTCCGGGAAGTGCCGCAGAACGAGAACACCCCTTTCTATCCGCGCTCGCCGTACGGCGTGGCGAAAGCGTACGGCCACTTCATCACCGTCAACTACCGGGAGTCCTACAAGCTCTTCGCGGTGAGCGGGATCCTCTTCAACCACGAGTCGCCGCGCCGCGGGCTCGAGTTCGTCACGCGCAAGATCTCGGACGGCGTCGCGCGCATCAAGCTCGGGCTGCAGAAGCGCTTGCCGATGGGCAACCTGGATGCGAGGCGCGACTGGGGATTCGCGCCCGATTACGTCGACGCGATGTGGAGGATGCTGCAGGCGGACGCGCCCGACGACTACGTCGTCGCCACCCACGAGACGCACACGGTCCAGGAGTTCTGCGAGGCGGCGTTCTCCCGGGCAGGGCTCGACTGGCAGGAGCACGTCTACATCGATCCCGCTTTCGTCCGGCCCGCCGAGGTCGACGTGCTCATCGGGGATGCCTCCAAGGCGAGGCGGAAGCTCGGCTGGGAACCGGCGGTCCGGTTCAAGCAGCTGGTCGAGCTGATGGTGGACGCGGATCTGGAACGCCTCAAGGCGACAGTGCGGTAGCGTGCGCGTCCTGGTGACCGGCGCGGACGGTTTCGTCGGGAAGCACCTCTGCAGGCACTTTCGCGAGCAAGGCGATTCCGTGACCGAAGCGCACGGACCGCCGGGACGCGGTGCGAGCTCCGGGGGGATGCCGCTCGACGTGACGGATCCGGCGAACGTGCGTGCCGTGCTGGACGCGGCTCGTCCAGAGGTGATCGTCCATCTCGCCGGTCTGAGCTCCGTGGCGAATAGCCATCAAGAACCTTCGCGTGCGTTCGCGGTCAATGCGCTCGGGACCGTGAACCTGCTGGCAGCGGCAAGCGCGGCCGCGCCCAAGGCGCGCATCCTTCTCATCGGCTCGGCCGAGATGTACGGCACTCTGCCAGCCGGCGCGCGCGCGACGGAGGACTTCCCCCTCCGGCCGGTCAGCCCGTATGCAGCCTCGAAGGTGTCGGCGGAAGTCGCTGGGCTCCAGTTCAACCGCGCAACGAGCCTCGAGGTCGTGGCGGTCCGGCCGTTCAACCACATCGGGACCGGACAGGCGCCGCAGTTCGTCGTGCCTTCGTTCGCGCGGCAAGTGGAGGCGATCCGAACGGGGCGCTCTCCCGCTACGCTGAAGGTCGGCGACCTGACCGTAACGCGGGACTTCTCCCACGTGGACGACGTGGTGCGCGCTTACCGTCTCCTGGCGCTCCAGGGGAGGCCTGGAGAAGCGTACAACGTGTGCAGCGGGGAAGGGCGCACCATCAGGAGCCTGCTCGACGAGCTGCTCGAAATGGCGGGCGTTACCGCGGCGGTCGAGGTTGACCAGCTCCGGCTGCGACAAGCGGAGATTCCCAGCCTGGTCGGCGACTCCGCCAAGCTGCGAAAGCTCGGATGGCAGCCATCGCGAACCGTGCGGGACGCGTTGCGTGACGTGCTCCAGGAAGCAAGAGCCGCCGCGGGCACAGGCGGATGAGCAAGCGCGTCGCGTTCGTCGAGGAGGCCGTGCGCGCGACGGGACTGTCAAGCGCGCGGCGCCTCCTTGGTGCGTATGGCTGCTTGGCGGTCGCGTGGGCGCTCACCGTGCCGCCCTTCTCCGCTCCGGACGAATGGTCGCATTACTTGCGCGCGTTGGGCATCGCGCACGGTCATCTGCTCGGGGAACCTGTCGAGTCGTATCACGATGCGAATCTCGATCCGCGGCAGGAGGCGTGGGTTGCGCAGGCGGTGCGCTGGACCGAGGTGCCGCCCAGGATGGCCCCGGACGGCTACGGCTGCAATGCCTTCCAGCCCACCGTCTCCGCGGCGTGCGCGGACCGGTTGCCCCCGCCTCCCGCCGTGGCCGTCCGGCGGGTGACGGTGACCGGCACGTACCAACCCGTCCTGTACCTCCTGCCCGCGCTGCTCGTCCGTGCGGCGCGAGGACCAGTCTCCGGGGTCCTGCTCTGCCGGATCGCAACCCTCCTCACCTGCCTCGCACTCCTCGGCCTTGCGATCCGATCGCTGCGGCCGCACCTCCTCGGCGTCCTCGTCGCCGTCACCCCCATGGCGGTCTTCCTGGCTGCGTCGTTCAACCCCAGCGGCCCCGAGGTAGCGGGTGCGATCGCCTTCCTTGCGGGTCTCATCGCGCTCGCTCGCGGAAGCGCCGGGCGCGAGGCCTGGATCGCCTCGGCGGCCGGGGGATCCGCGCTGTGCCTATCGCGCTCGCCGGGGCCCATCTGGCTC
>DASQBG010000012.1:0-14573 GCA_035635335.1 Myxococcales bacterium
GATCATCGACCTGGGCTCGCAGGTGCACTCCACCGATACCACCGGCCTGGCGCTGGGCGACGTCGATCCGGTGAGCGGCATGCGCAGGCTGTACATGACGACGCGGTTCGCGGACACCGTGGTGCGCATCGGACTCCCGGCTGACCCTGCTTTCGTTCCTGTGGTGGAAGCCGTCGTGCCCATCTCCTCGCAGCCGTCGCAGATCCTCCGCCTGAAGCGGCCGGGGTCGACCACCGGTCCGGATCTCCTGGCCATCAGCGCCGTGGCCACCTACGAGGTGAGCACCACGGCGGGCAAGCTGGTGCTGATGGACGGGATGCTTGGTCGCGTGGTCGGGCAGGTGGACCGTCTGGGGGACACGCCGTTCGCCATCGCCCAGTTCCCGCCCGCGGCGGGCGACAAGAGCGCCCGTCTCGCGATCACCCTCTTCGGCGGCTGCAGCGTCGCGCTGGTGGACGTGCCGTACGATCGCCCGGCCGAAGCCTCGCTTCGCGCCAACCTGGGGAGCTGCCCTCCGTGAACCGCATCTGGTGGCTCGCGCCGCTCCTGGCCACGCTGGGCTGCGGCTCCAATCCGTCGGTGATCCCCGCCGGCGACTTCTCCGGACCTAGCGGGCTGGCGATCGCGCCGCTGCCCGACCGCGACCTGTTGTTCATCGCCAACCAAGGGAGCAACGAGCTGCGCGCGGTCACGCTTTGCACGGCGCCCGCCGGAGTTGCCAGCCCCTGCTCGCCGCAAGAAGACCAGCAGCTCCTGCCGGCGCCGATCCGGCTCTTCCCCGGGTCCATCCTCGCGGGCGAGCGTCCGCTGCGGATCGCGGGAGCACCGCTGAAAACGGCGGACGGCGTACTTCACGGCGCGGTGCTCGTGGCGGGCTTGGACGCGATCCCGGGGGTCCTACCTCGGCAGAACGCTCTGCGCGTCCTCGATGCCGCGGACCTGTTCGCCGCCTCGCAGGACAAGAGCAAGAGCGCCGCGCTACCAAAGTTCGTGCCCCTGACCGACGTTCCGGTCGACGTGGTCGCCTCCGACGCGCAGGGAACGTCCGTGGCCGCGGTGGTCGCGACCCAGCCCGCGGCGGGCGGGCCCGGCGCCCTCACCGTGCTGACCGTCACGGTGGGCCCCGACGGCCTCGCCATGGGGACCGCGACCCAGCAATGCGCCCTCGACTTCGTGCCCGCGCGGCTGGCGCTCGTGCCCGGAGACGCCGGGCCGCAGCGCGTCTACGTCGCCGACGGCACGCCCGGCGGCACGCCCGGCGGGGTCGGCGACGGAGCCGTCGAGGTCTCGGTCCCCGGCATCCCGGCGATCGGCGCGGCTCCCCTGCCGGCATGTCCGACGCGGCGCTTGCCCGCGAGCGACCCCGCCGATTCGCCCCGGCTCGCCCGGCCGCTTCGCTCGCTCGCCCTCAGCCCGACCTTCACGAACCCCGCGGATGGCGCCCCGCTGGCGCCCGGCTCGCTCCTGCTCGGCGTCACGTCCGAAGACAAGGCGCTCTGCACCGACCACGCGCCGCGAACGTGCCCGGCGGACCTCGGCGTCCCCGCCGGGACCGTCTGCGTGGATCACGGCACCCGGAGCTGCGGAAGGGGCCGGCTGGTCCTGATCAGCACCAACGTCGGGGGGCAATCGGCGCTGCTGCCGGCGCCGCCGACCGCGCTGACCGCTTCCGGTGCCCCGCCCATGGCCCCCCTGAGCCCACCGACCCCAGCGCGCGAGGTCGCCTTCATGGTGACCGGGCTGCGCCTCTTCGCCAGCGGCAACATCCCCACCCTGGTGAAGCCGCCTCTCGTCGGGCTCGCCAGCACGGAGGACGGGACCACGGTCTTCCTCGACGTGGTGAACCGCAGGTTCTTCAACGACGCGCGGGACACCGGCAGCTTCCCCCCAGTGCCGCAGCTCGCCTCGACAACCCTTCTGCCGTTGCCCGCTGCCGGCGCGGTGCCGACCTTCCAACTCGCGCCCGCCGCAAGTGGCGCGAGCAAGCAGTTCGACGGCTGGGTCAACGCGGGCGTGACGCGCTCCGCGCAGTGGCGGGTGGTGTGGCACGGCACGATGCCGCGCCTGGAAAGCCTGAGCGGGAACCTCTCGCGCGCGCCGGGGTCCCCGACGATCCGCCTCACGACAGACAAGAGCCTCGCGCCGTGGACCTCGGCTCCCGAGCTGCAGCTCGGCGCGCCTTCCGCTTGCGCCCTTCCCTATCCGCAATGTGTCGGCGACTTCGTGCGTATCCTCTCCTATTCGCCGAGCGGTACCTGTGCGGCGCTGAGTACCGTCCCCTCGGTGGACGTGCCGATCGCCGCCATCGACGGCCTGGGGATGCAGCTGCAGGCGGTTCCCGGATTCGATCCCGGTCCGGAGTGCTTCGCCTCGACGGTCACAGCGGCGGTCGAGGTGCATGCGGGGACGACGACGGCCGGGGCTTGGATGGTCTTCGAGGGCCTCGATGTGCTCGGGCGCTTGCCGACGGGCGCGCAGTTCGTCATCACGGGGCCCCGCTTCGACTATCCGTTCAACCCGCCCGATCCTCTTGCCCCGCCGCCTCCGCCCCCCCCGCGAGACGTCGTCGTCTCCTTCACCGTGGCGGGTGAAGAACCCGTCGCGGGGACCTTCTTCTCCTTCACGGTTCTGCCTTTCCTGAACGGGTCGAAGATCACCGACACCCAGACCGTCACCGGGGTCCGCGACACCACTCCCCGGGGTCAGGCGGGATTCGCCGGACCCATCCTGGTGTACAGCTCGGCGCGCCTGGGCGACCCGGTCTTCTTCACCGCTCTGACGGGAGAGGACGCGGTCTTGGAGGCCATGCCGGCGCAATTCGGCGTCGCGAACACGGTCAGCGTCAGGTTCTTCTACTGACCGGATCGCCGTATACTGCAGCGGACGTTTCGGAAGCGCCCCCATGCCCGAAGACCGCCCGCGCACCCAGCGCACGCTGCTGATCCCGGACCACCTCTGGGACGCGATGGCCGCCATGGCGTCCGAGATGGGCGCCGACCGCGACGCGCTGGTCAACCAGGCGCTCTACACGTTCGCGCGCCTCAACGGGTTCCTGGTCCCCTCCGACCTGCGCAGGCTGGCCGGCGACGAGGCGGAGCGCGCGCCGGCCGGCCTTCCCACGCCGCGCGAGCTGTCGCCGGTGAACGGACGCGAAAACGTCGAGGTGGACGGCTCGCTGCTGCACGACGAGGTGGGCGCCCCCACCAGCATGGACCTGCCCAACATGGCGGAGCTCGGGCTTCCCCGCCGGGGCCGGCAGGCGGACGCGCCCCAGGCGACCCCCAGCCCGGCTCCAGGGCGGGTGCTGGTCCTGCTCGCGGACGGGCGGGAGCTGGAGCGGGTGCAGAAGGACCGCTTCGTGATCGGCCGCGGCAAGCACTGCGACCTGATCATCAACTCGGGCAAGGTGAGTCGCGAGCACGCCGCCATCGTGCGCAGCGGGAGCGACTGGTTCATCGAGGACCTGGGCTCGTCCAACGGGACCTGGTTCGACAAGCGGCGCATCAGCCGGCGCCAGATCCAGGACGGGGACGAGTACTACATCTGCGCCGAAAAGCTGAGCTGCGTGTTCAGATGACCCCCTGGACCGTTCGCGCGGCGCTCGCGACGGTCGCTCTCGCTCTCGCGATCAGCGTGGCGTCCGACCTGCGGGAGCGACTCATCAGGAACTGGGTGACCCTCCCCGCCCTGGCGCTGGTGATCGGGCTGTTCGGCGCGTCCGGCGGCTGGCCGCTGGTGCAGAGCTGCCTGCTCGGGATGGCCGTCTGCGCACTCCCCCTGCTCGTCGCCGCCATCCCCGGCTGGGTGGGAATGGGCGACGTGAAGCTCATGGCCGTCTGCGGGGCGGCCGCCGGGTTCCCCGCCGCCGTGGCGGTCCTGTTGCTGGTCACCGTCGCGGGAGGACTGCAGGCCGCGCTGCAGCTCGGCGTGGCGCGGATCCGCGGAACCGCAAGGCCAACGCACGTGCCCTACGCCTGCTCGATCGCCGCCGGGACCCTCGCCGCGTTTCTGCTCGGCAGCCGCTTCCCCTGAGCCAGCGCACCCTTAACCGACGCGCGCCGGCACAGAGGGCAACTGCCCGATGCCCGCGCGAGGCATCGTCCGTTACCGTCGCCTGGATCTCGCCACCGGGAGCCACGAGCCGTGACCGGACAGCCGCACTGCCGCATCGCTACCGTCCTCCTTGCGCTCGCGCCGGCCGCTGCGCTCGCCCAGACCGACGGCGGGACCATCCACCTGGGAGTCGGTCAACAGAAGACCTTGTCCGTGCCGGACGTGCAGCGCGTGGCGATCGGCGACACCGAGGTCGCCGACGTCAAGCAGGTAGGCGGCGGCAACGAGCTTCTGCTCACCGGAGTCGGCGAGGGGCGGACCAGCCTGCTGGTGTGGAAGCGCGCAACCCTTCGCCTCAGCTACGCGGTGGTGGTGCGCAAGCAGGACCCGCGCGAGGTGATCAGCGAGATCCGCGCTCTGCTCGGCGATCGAGAAGGGATCCGCGTCCGCGGGGTCGGCGACCGCGTCTACCTGGACGGCGAGACCCTGACCGCCGGCGACCAGGAACGCGTCCAGCAGGTGCTCTTGCTGTACCCGCAAGTCAGCTCGTTCGTGCGGCCCTCCTCGAGCGCGAAGCGGCTCGCCGCCGAGTCCATCAACCGGGCTTTCCAGCGCGCGGGCCTCGAGGGCGTGCAGGCGACGGTCCTGGGCGGCGCCGTGCTCCTGGAAGGCCAGGTCGAGTCCAAGGAGGACCTGGCGAAGGCCGACCTGGTCGTCAAGGCGATGGGGGAGAAGGCGGAGAACCTGCTCACGGTGGGGAGCCGGCGGATGGTGCTGGTCGAGGTGGATTTCGTGGAAGTGGCGGTCGACCAGAACAAGGTCCTTGGGGTGAAGCCTCCGCTGCAGCTCGTCTCGGGCCCGGGCTCCGGCGCCGTGTACCAGGTGGTCCGCCCGCTCCCAGGCGACTCGGGGACCCAGCCGGTGCACTCCATCGCGGGCACGCTGTCGGCCTCGGCGGACTTCTCGATCGGGGCGCGGTTCGACGACGGGTATCAGCGCATCCTCTCGCAGCCCAGGTTGCTCTGCGCGAGCGGCGAGAAGGCGGAGTTCACGGCGGGAGGCGAGATCCCGCTCCTGATCGCCACCCAGAACCAGTTCGCGGTCGAGTTCAAGAAGTTCGGGATCATCCTCCAGGTGACCCCGACCGCGGGCCGCGGCGGCACCATCGCAACCGAGGTCTATGCCGCGGTGAGCGACGTCGACCGCGCTTTGTCCGTCCGCGCCAACGGATTCGAGGTGCCGGGCCTGCGGCTGCGGGAAGTGCGGACGAACGTGTCCGTGCAGGATGGAGAAACCATCGTCCTTTCCGGATTCTTCAGCCACGACCAGGCCAAGGAGGTCTCCAAGGTGCCGCTCCTGGGCTCGATCCCCATCCTGGGCGAGCTCTTCAAGAGCCGGCAGTTCGTCGAGCGCAGGACGCAGCTCGCCATCTACGTGACGCCGCGGCTGGTTTCGCCCGCCTCGGACCGCGTCCAGGAGCTGATCCAGGGCGGCCGCAAGGCCTACCAGGACGCGTCCTCCTCCGTGTCCTTCAGCCTGTTCGATTGACGGTGGTAGGCTGCGCCGCGAGGGGGAGCTTGGACATGGGATTCAGCGTAATCCTCACCGAGAAGGGCGGCCCGACCCAGCGGCTCGACTTCGACGCCGAGGAGATCACCGTCGGCCGGGTCGACGAGAACGACATCTGCCTGCCCAAGGGGAACATCTCCAAGAAGCACACCAAGATCGTCGTCAAGGGCGGAAAGATCATCGTCCTCGACCTGAAGAGCACCAACGGCACCTACGTGAACGGCAAGAAGCTGGCCGGCCCGCAGGTCATCCAGCCGTCGGACACCGTCTACATCGGGGACTTCATCCTCAACGTCGAGCCGCCCGATCGGGGCGAGCCCGCGGACTTCGCCGACGGCGGCGAGGAGCAGCGTCCCGACGCGGCGGAGGAGGACGCGCCCACCTATCTCGGTGAGGAGGCGACCCACCGCGCCGCCGGAAACCCCGCTCCTCCGGCCGGGGAGGACTCGGTGCCGACCTCGGCGCCCGGGAAGCTGCGGATGTCCCGGGTCGCGGACACCGCGCCTTCGCCCCGGCAGGGGGCGGCCGTTCCGTCGTCGAAGCCGCCCGCGCGGGCGCCCGCGACCCGCCCCGCCGCAGGCGACGACCATCTCGCCGCCGCCGTGGACCACGGCCGGACGCTCAGCCTGGTGCACGATCGCCTCATCGAAGCGATGGACCTGCGCCGCCTCGACCTCGACGCCCTCGGCAGGCAGGAGCTGCGCGACAAGACCGAGGGCGCCATCCGCCAGATCGTCGGCAAGATGGACTCGGCAGGCGAGCTGGACGCGCACCTCGACCGCGACGAGCTGGTCTCCGACGTGCTGAACGAGGCCCTCGGCCTCGGGCCTTTGGAGATCTATCTGGCCGACGATTCGGTCAGCGAGATCATGGTGAACGCCCCGTCGGAGGTCTACGTCGAGCGCTCAGGGCGCCTGGAGCGCGTGCGGAAGGGCTTCAGCTCGCCCCGCGCGGTGCTGGGCGCCATCGAGCGGATCGTGGCGCCGCTCGGGCGCCACGTGGACGAGAGCTCCCCGCTGGTCGACGCGCGGCTGCCCGACGGCTCGCGCGTGAACGCCATCATCCCGCCGCTCGCGCTCAAGGGACCGGCGCTGACCATCCGGAAGTTCAAGCGCGACCTGCTCACCGCCCTGGACCTGGTGGAGCTGGGCGCGATGACCGCGGCGATGGCCGGGTTCCTCGACGCCTGCGTGAGGGCCCGCCGGAACCTGGTGGTCTCGGGCGGGACCGGCAGCGGCAAGACGACTCTACTGAATGTATTGTCCGGCTACATCCCCTCCGGGGAGCGGATCGTCACCATCGAGGACGCGGCGGAGCTGCGGCTCTCCCAGGACCACTGGGTGCAGCTCGAATCGCGGCCGCCGAACATCGAGGGCAAGGGGGCGGTGACCATCCGCGACCTGGTCCGCAACTCGCTTCGCATGCGCCCGGACCGCATCGTGGTGGGCGAGTGCCGCGGGGGCGAGGCGCTCGACATGCTCCAGGCCATGAACACCGGCCACGACGGGTCGCTCACCACCCTGCACGCCAACTCGCCTCGCGACGCGCTCGCCCGCCTGGAGACGATGGTCCTGATGAGCGGCATGGAGCTGCCGGTGCGCGCCATCCGCGAGCAGGTCGCCAGCGCGGTGAACCTGGTCGTCCAGCAGCAGCGCTACGCGGACGGGACGCGCCGCATCTCCGCCATCAGCGAAGTCCGCGGCCTCGAGGGCGACGCCATCGAGATGCAGGACGTCTTCCGGTTCAGGCAGGAAGGCTTCGACGCCGAGGGGCGGGTGGTCGGCCGCTTCGTGCCCACCGGGGTGGTGCCCGCCTTCTACGAGGAGCTGCAGCGCCGGGGCGTCCCGGTCGACATGGACGTGTTCCAGGACGCCTGAGCGCTCTCGAAGTATCGTTGCCGCCGGCCGCCCGGAATGCGCCACCTCGGCGTACTCCCCGCCCGCGGGCGATCAGTCGTTGACGCGGGGCCGCCTCTTGAACCGGCGCGGGACGGCGAACCCGATCTCCTGCGCGATCCAGTCCGGCTCCGCGCTGCCCTGGCAGGTGCCCCAGATCGCCAAGGACTCGTTGCCATAGCGAAGCATCCCGCTGTGCCGGGACTTGTCCCGATCGACCTCCGGGTCGGGATCGGCGAAGCCGAGCTTGTGGCGCAGCAGGTCCACCTCGTCGGGTTTGCCGGTGAGGAACGACCAGTGCGGGTCGTCGACGCCGTGGATCCGGGCATATTCCTTGAGCGCCGCGGGTGAATCCTCCTCCGGCTTCAAGGTCAGCGAGTAGATGAAGATCTCGTGATCCACCGCCTCGCGGAGGATCTTGCGCACGGTCTTCAGATTCGAGGTCGTCGTCGGGCAGATGCCGTCGCACTGCGCGTACATTAGATTCAGGACGACGATCTTGTCCTTGAGGAGGTCGTCGTAGAACTTCACCTTCTCTCCGTTGCTGGTGGTGAGCTCGACGTTCGGGAAGTAGCGCCTGCGCAGCGCCTCCCGTCCCGAGAGCGGAGGCGCGAACCTGCCCTTCGCGCGCGGCGGCGTCGCCGCGGCCACCTTGCGCTCCTCGGCCCGGCCCACCAGACCGCCCGCGACCGGCAACGTCGCGAGCCCCGCGAACAATCCTCTTCTTCCGATCATGTCGGACTCCTTTCCTCGCTGGCCTTGGTTCACGGTCTCGAGTTGGTGTCGCCGGTGGTCGCCACGTCGAACCGCAGCATCATCGCGTGGTCCTCGTGGATGACGTTGTGACAGTGCATGGCATAGCGGCCCAACCAGTCGCGGAACCGCATCCGGATCGTGGCGTTGCTCCTCGGGACCAGGCGCACCGTGTCCTTGCGGGCCAGGTTGACGCCGGTGGGGGTGTTGGTATCGCAACCCGACCAGCAGTACTGGCTGCCCCAGCGGCTGTAGTTCGCGCTGTCGTCGGAGCTGCTGCCGTAGAGGCCCGGCGCCCCCTGCGTCACCTGGTGCTCCTCCAGATGGACGTGGATGGGGTGCGACCAGTTCCAGCCGTTCTGGAAATTCCACTGCTCCAGGCTGTTCTGCTGGACCAGGAAACGCGGCGAGTTGCACGAGAAGAGACCGCCGTTGATGGTCCACTGTCCATTGCGGTCCTGGTCGAAGTTGAAGCTCCGGCTCACCCGCGGCGAGGCGCTGACGCTGGGCAACGTGTAGTAGCTCGTGCTCGCCGACGGCACGGCGCTGTCGTCCGCGACCGCCGGCAGATCGACGACGATCTTCAGCATCAGGAAGCCCTGGCCGCCGCCGACCACGCTGCCGGTGGGACCGCCCTGCCCGTTCGGCTGGTTGAGCCGGTTCTCCAGGTAGATGGTCTTGCCGGCGTACTGCGCGAAGTCGATGATGACGTCGGCCCGCTCCGCGACCCCCAGCGCCACCGCGGGCACCTGGACCGGATGCGGCAGGAGGTTCCCGTCGTTGGAGATCTGCCAGAACGGCTGCGGGGCCGACAGGTTGTTCGGGTCGGTGACGTAGATCTGCAGGAAGCGCGAGGGACCGGAGTTGGTCCAGCGCAGACGGTAGCGCCGTGGATGCACGTGGAGCACCGGCTGGATCGCGCCGTTGACCATGAACTTGTCGCCGAGGATCCCGTCGATGTTGAAGGTGTCGAAGACCATGGCGCCGGTCACGGCGTCGAAGCAGCGGTCGGCGAACATCATCGGGATGTCGTAGGCCGGGAAGGAAGGCAGCCGGAACCCGGTAGTCTCGTCACCCGTGTCGAAGGAGTTGAAGAGGATGTAGTGCCCCAAGAGGCCCTTGTAGACGTTCTGGGCCGTGAAGCCCTCCCGGTGATCGTGATACCAGAGCGAGCTCAGCGCCTCGTTGATGTCGCCGTTGGTGGACTGGTGGGTCGACAAAAAGCCGGCGAGCTGGTTCGGGTAGTACTGGTCGTAGTACTGCCCGGCGGCGAAATAGTCGCACGGGAACCCGTCGCTCTCGGACGGCGTGTGCCCGTTGTGCAGGTGGGTGGTGACCGAGTTCAGTCCGAAGCCGCCGTTGTCAACCGGCAGGTTGTTGTAGTTGCGGATGAGGATCGGCGTCCCGTACTGCGCCACGAACGTCGCGCCCGGAGAGACTCCGTCGAAGGTCCAGAGCCTCTGGGGCGGCAAATCGGGGGCGACGTTCACGTCGGCATCCCGCTGCCTCACCTGGTAGACCGTGGCCGCCGGGAACGGCAGCGCGCTGTGGCTGCCGATGGGCGACTGGTGCGCGCGCGTGCGCCCCTCGTACGCGATCCCGGTCGCCGGATTGATCGCGTTGTTGGGAGCCAACGTGGGCGCCGGCCCCGTCAGCGCGGAGAGCGCGATGGGCTGCTTCACCGGCGGAACGGGCATGTTCATGGTCCAGGGCGTGGTCACCGGGCTGGCGCAGTTCCCGCAGCCGGTGGTGCCGCGGCTGCAGCTGCCGCTACCCCAGGCGGCGTAGGCCCGCGAGCTCAAGCCGTTCTTCGCCACCAGCATGCCGCCGGCGGTGAGGAGCCCCATCTGGATGAGGTCGCGGCGCGTGAAACCGGCCTTGATGAGCTCCTGCCGGTTCTTGAAGGCCTGGTACATCTCCTTCCAGCGTGAACGCGACACTCTCTCGCCGTCGGCCTTGTAATACATTTTTGCCCTCCTGAGTTTTCCAAGACGGGCGAGCGGTAATCAACGCCACCTGCGACCGGCTCGCGCTGGCTCGAACGAGCGATGCGCACCGTCCACGATCCGCTCCGCGCCTGTCAACTGGAAACCCTCTGGACCGACCGGCGACCACCCCGACCGTGAGCGCGCGCAATTGTTTAGTGAACACGGCAGGCGTTTGCTTGTCGAAACAGATATCGATCGAGTGTCGATCGGGTGTCGATGCCGCCGATCCGATCGGGACCAACGTCTCGGCTTCACCTCACCGCGTACCCGGCGGCGCGCCACTGCCCGTCGTCGCACAGCATCTCGGTGACGCTCTCGAACGCGACCGGCCGCCGGGCGAACTCCGACCGGTACTCCACCACCACGTACCGGCCCGGCGGCGCCGACGGAACCGAGCGCGTCTCCATCAGGGAGATCAGCTTGCGCAGGCGCGGACTCCCCAGGGACGCGCGGATCGCGGCCGCGGACTCCGTCCAGCCGGCACGCGGCGTGCTCCGTTGCAGGACCGGCGCCGCCGCTTCCCAGCTCTCCTCGAGCCGGCCGGAGTCCAGGAGCGCAAGCCATGCGTCGGCCTGCCGCTTGGCCGCGCGCGAACCGGCGAGGTCGCGTTCCTCGTCCGGCGGGACCGGCATCGCCCGGGGGAACGGCTTGCTCGCACCGGCCGCGCGCTTCCACTTTCCCGAGGGTTGGCGCTCATACAGCACGTCCTGATCGACGACCTCGCTCCCGGAACCCAGCCGGGCGATGATCACCACCGCCTTGTCCTTCTCGTGCTCGGCGTGCGGGCGCAGATACTGGAACAGCTCTTCGGCGGCTCCCTGCAGCTCGTTCTGCGTCTGCGCGGTGCTCAGGTAGGAGAAGGCCAGCGCGAGCCGCTTGCCCTCGGCGTCGAGCAGCGGCCCCGAGTTGAGCACGCGGAAGACGTTGCCGGACGCCAAGGTGAGCAGAGCGTACTCGGTCGGCGTGGCGTTGGCGGGCTTGGTGATCGAGGCGAGGGCCGCCGAGAGGAGCAGCGAAGTCACGAGCATGCGCCGCACTCTAGACCAGAACCTGCCGCAGGGAGCGCCACGAGTTTCGCCGCCAATCCCGCTCCGGAAAGCCCCATTCCTCGTCGTGGCAGCGGACGTACAGGGGGTCGCTCGTCGATCGGCGCGTTGCGCGCGCATGGTCGCATGCCGGCAAGCCTGTTAGAAATTGCCGGTGCCCTCGCTCTGGCTCGTCGACGGTTCGCACGCCATCTTCCGCGCGTATCACGCGCTGCCGCACCTCTCCACGCGCCAGGGGGTCCCCACCAACGCCGTCTACGGATTCACCACCATGCTGCTGCGGGCGATCCGCGAGGGCAGCCCCACCCACCTGGCCGTCGCCTTCGACGAGGAGGGCAAGCAGGCGCGCATCGAGATCTACGCCGACTACAAGGCCACCCGAGGGGCGCCGCCGGACGACCTGAAACCCCAGTTTCCCCTCGTGCGCCGCGTCCTGGAGGCGCTCAACGTGCCGGCCGTGGGATTGTCGGGGTGGGAGGCGGACGACGTGATCGCGACGCTCGCCCGCCGCGCCCGCTCGCTGGGCTGGGAAGTGGTGATCGTCACCGGCGACAAGGACCTGCTGCAGCTCGTGGACGGCGCCGTCCGCTGCTACGACAGCATGTACGAGAAGTGGTACGGCCCCGCCGAGGTGGAGGAGAAGTGGGGAGTCCCCCCGCACCTCGTCGCCGACCTGCTCGCGCTGACCGGAGACAAGATCGACAACGTGCCCGGCATCCCCGGGGTGGGCGAGAAGACGGCCGCGGCGCTGCTCAAGGAGTTCGGCACCCTGGAGGGAGTGCTGTCGCACGCCGGGGAGATCAAGAAGCCCAAGCTGCGCGAGAACGCGCTCGCGAACCTCGAGACGGTGCGCCGCGCGCGCAAGCTCATCCAGCTCCACGAGGAGCTTCCCCTGCCCGTGCAGCTCGAGGACCTCCTGCGCAAGCCCCTCAACGAGGAGAAGGCCCGCGCCCTCTTCACCGAGCTGGAGTTCGTGCGGCTGATCAAGGACCTCCCGCGACCCGCGCCGACGCCGCCCTCGGGCGCGAGATCGATCGCGACCGACCTCGCCGCGGTGGAGAAGCTGGTCGCCCGCGCCCGGCAAGCCGGCCGCATCGGGCTCCTCACCTTGACCAGCGCCGACGAGCCGCTGCACGACGAGCTGCTCGGCGTGGCGATCTCGCTGCCCGAAGAGTCGGTGTACGTGCCCCTCGGTCACCGGCCGCGCGGGGGTCCGTCCGGGGCGCTCTTCGCTCCCGCCGAGCTGGACGGGCGCAAGGCGATCGCGCTGCTCCGGCCATTGCTGGAGGATGCGCAGGTACGCAAGGACGGCCACGATCTGAAGCGCGATCTGGTCGCCTGGAAGCGCGCCGGCATCGACTTGCGCGGGCTCTCGGTCGACGCGCGGCTGGCTTCGTACCTGCTCGATCCGACCGGCCGCGACCACTCGCTGGCGCAGACCGCGCGGGAGCGCATCTCCTGCGAGCTGCCGCTGCTCAAGGAGCTGTGCGAGAAGACCGGCAAGGGGAAGAAGGCGACCCCGCTCCCGGAGGTCCCGGTGGACGAGGTGGGCGCGGCCGCCTGCGCCCTCGTCGAGGGCGCCCGCCGGCTCTCCGCCGCGCTCGAGGAGGACCTGCGCGGCGACCCCGAGCTGTGGCAGCTCTACTCGGAGCTGGAGCTGCCCCTCGAGGAAGTGCTCGCGCGCGTCGAGCTGACCGGCATCTCGCTCGACGTGCCCCGCCTCGAGGCGCTGAACCGCGAGCTGGGCACGCAGATCGACCAGCTCCTGCGCGAGATCACCGAGCTCGCGGGCGAGGAGTTCCTGCCCACCTCCAACCAGCAGCTGGCGGAGATCCTCTACAAGAAGCTGCAGCTCCCGGTCTTGAAGCGCGGCAAGACGGGTCCTTCCACCGACCAGGAAGTGCTGGAGGAGCTGGCGCAGCAGCACCCGATGCCCGCCAAGGTGCTGGAGCACCGGCAGCTGAGCAAGCTCAAGTCGACCTACCTCGACGCGCTGCCCGCGGCGCTCGGCAAGGACGGCCGGCTGCACACGACCTTCGATCAGGCGGTCGCCGCGACCGGCCGCCTGGCCTCGATCAATCCGAACTTGCAGAACATCCCCATCCGGACACCGCTCGGCGCGCGGATCCGCGAGGCGTTCACGCCCCGCCCGGGCTGGACGCTGCTCAGCGCCGACTACAGCCAGATCGAGCTGCGCGTGCTCGCGCACATCTCCGGCGATCCCGTGCTGCGCGACAGCTTCCTCTCCGGCGAGGACCTGCACGCGCGGACGGCCGGCGAGACCTTCGGCGTCCCCGCCGCCGAGGTGACCCGGCAGCAGCGCGACATCGCCAAGATGATCAACTACGGCATCGCGTACGGCCTCTCCTCGTTCGGGCTGGCGCACCGTCTCGGGCTCGAGCAGTCCGAGGCGCACGCGATCATCGAGCGCTACTTCGCCCGGTACCGCCGGGTGAAGGAATGGTTGGACGCCACCATCGAGGAGGCGCGGCGCAGCGGGCGGGTGAAGACGCTCTTCGGGCGGCGCCGCTACCTGCCGGACATCAACTCCAAGAACCCGGCAGCGCGCAACGCGGCGGAGCGGACCGCGGTGAACACACCCATCCAGGGCACCGCCGCCGATCTGGTCAAGCGGGCCATGCTCCGCGTCGACCGCGCCCTGACCGCGCGCGCGCTTCAGGCGAAGATGCTCCTCCAGGTCCACGACGAGCTGGTCCTGGAAGCGCCCCCCGCCGAGCTGGACTCGGTCGGCCCCCTCCTGGTCGAGGAGATGAAGGGCGCCGCCGACCTCGCCGTCCCCTTGGAAGTCGACCTGGGCCACGGCGACACCTGGGCCTCCGCCCACTAGCCCTCAGGGCTACAAACGTTTCACGCAGAGTCCGCAGAGGCCGCAGAGACTTTTTTTGCGCGTGCTAACGATCTGGCGCTCGCACCCGTTCGTGGATGAACCAGATTCCCTCTGCGGTCTCTGCGCGCTCTGCGTGAAACGCTTTTGAGTTATTGGATGGAGAGGGTGGTGGTGCCGCGGGAGGCGGCGGGGTCGGCGGCGGAGATGGATGCGCCGGAGAGGGCTTGGGAGACGCAACGGGCGGTGTCTTCGTCGCGCGCGGCGTCCAAGACCACCTGGGGATGGCGGACCTGGCCGTCCTGCACGCCGAAGCTGACGACCAGCGAGCCCCGCCGGCGGGCCGCCTGGGCGCAGCGGTCCAGCGCGCCTTGGACGGCGGCGAGGCGATCCTTCCCCGCGTCCGGGCGCGGCATCTCGGTGT
>DASQBG010000013.1:0-39098 GCA_035635335.1 Myxococcales bacterium
GGTTTTTGTCCTGAGGCCCCTGCACTTCAAGTCCTGCGTGTCGACGGTCACGATCGCGTTCGTGGGACCGGCCGTATCGTGCTGCACCGTCACCGAGAGCTTCACCGGTCCCGAACACGAAACGGTCTCTGGCGCGCCCACGAGTGTGCCTGACACGTGCGCCTTGAAGGTCGAGTCTGCCTCCTGCGCGCGCGCGGCAGGAACCGCGAGGAGAAGGGCAACAGCGAGACCGAAGAGACGGAAGATGTCAGCATTCATGTTTCACCCGGTTCGCTCAGTAGGCGGTTGGCAGGATTTCGTCCGGCGGGACGAAGGTGACGCCTTGCGGCGTTGGGATTGGCGTGGGCAAGGGGTTGAGCTTCGAGTAGCCAAGTGGATCGAGGTCCCATCGCAGGAGCATCGCGTTGTCCTCGTGGACGGTGTTGTGGCAGTGCTCCATGAAAGTGCCGGACCAGTCGCGGAACTGGATGGCCAGGGTGACGGTCCCGGCCGGCCGCAGCCGGTAGACATCCTTCCGGCCCTTCTCCCACGCCGGGACGTTGGTGGAGGTGCCGTTGCGCAGCTGGATCTGGCCCTCCTCGAAGTGGATGTGCACCGGGTGGTCCCATCCGCCCTTGTTGCTCAGCGTCCACAGCTCGCGGGCGTTGGTGTTCGGCGCCGCCGAGATGCGGCCGTAGTCGGCGTCCAGCGTCTGGGCCGCGCCGTCCGTCTGGATGCCCCATGGGCCGGCGCCAGCGGTGCTGCCCGTGGTGGTAGCGACGGCGCCTGAATTGAACAGGAAGTCGCGCCGCCTGCTGACCCCGCCGATGACCGGATTGGGGATCAGCGTCGTGGGCACCAGGCTCACGTCGGGCGACGGAGGATCGCGCACGATACGGAACTCGAGGAACATGCCGACCGCCGGGTCGATCGCCGAGCCCGCCAGCGCCTGCGCGAGCGTAAGGTCCTTGTTGGGCTTCCTCCCGTCGATGTGCTCGGTCAAGTTCACCATCCACACCTTGTCGTTCACCTGGTACCGTGAGAAATCGATGACGATATCGTACCGCTCGGCGATGCCGAGCTCGTCGAGCTCGGTGAGCGTCACCGGCTTCGGCAGCAGGTTGCCGTCGTTGGCGATCTGGATCATCGGGGAATGGTCGCTCAGGGCGATCTTGAAGAAGCGCGACACCGCGCCGTTCAAGATGCGGAACCGGTACTTGCGCCGCTCGACCTCGAAGTACGGGTTGTCGGCCAGGTTGACCGTGACGCGGTCCCCGAGGAACCCGTCGGTGTTGAGGATGTTGAACCACAGCTGGCCGTTCGCGTCCCACGCCTTGTCGGCCAACATGAGATTTACGTCGTAATCGAGGTTCGCCCACGACTTCGCGCTGCCGCTCGGCAGGCGCAGGTTCACGCCGTCGTTGATCGCCTCATTGCCGCGGTCCAGGGCGCTGTAGATGTTGAACATCCCAGCCATGCCCTTGTACACGTTCTGCGAGGTGAAGCTGAACATGTGGTCGTGGAACCAGTGCGTGCTCATCGTCTCGTGCCAGTCGCCCGCGACGCGGTAGGTACCGCCGGCGTCGTCCGGGGCCGCTGCTTTCGGGTCCGCCGCCGTCGTGTTGATGCTGCGGAAGCCGGCGAGAACGATCGGCCAGTGGTAATCGTAGAACTGGTTGGGGAAGAAGAACGCGCCGGTGAACCCGTCGTTCTCCGCGCCGTGGTGGCCGTTGTGCTCGTGCGTCGTGATGGTGTGGATCCCGAAGCCGCCGTTCTGGGTCGCGTCGACCGGCAGGTTGTTGTGCTCGCGCATGAGGATCGGTTCGCCGTAACGGCCGATGACGAGCTTGGGCGGGATCGTTCCGTTGAAGGTCCACACCTTGAGGGGGTCCTGAACGGGCAGGCCCGGGTGGAATCGCGCGGGGAACGGGACGGTGGGATCGATTCCCGAGTTGAGCTGCGGCGGGACGCCGGGGTTGTAGGAGACGTTGCTCTTCGCCCCTTCCGTGCTGATTTCGACCGCGACCTGCGGCGGAAAATCCGCGAAGCCTTGGTGTGCCCAGAGCGTCCCCGGAGGACGCCCTTCGATCGGTCCGAATCCGCCCCCGAGCGCGGGGTCGCAGGCCTGCTGGGTCTGGTTCGACTGTTCCGCCGGCGGGGGGTTCAACGTCGCGACCGGGTTCCGCGGCAGCACGTCGAAGCGCGGCATCGGCTGCGTGAACTTCTGCACGCCGAACATGGGGCTAGGTACCCCGCCGGTCGGGATGACTGCATACGCTCGCGGGGCGAACGCTCCGAGGCCGCTGGTGACGACCGTCGCACCTATCACCAAGAAGATCAGGTTGGACCCGATTGGGCGGACGTTCGCCGTCCGGGCATTCGTTCCGCGAGAATGCATGTGGTGCCTCCGCTCGTTCGCGCGGGACCGGCCTTCCGGCCCCGCCAGATGAATGCCCCCCGGAGCTATCAGCAGCTCAGGATGCTTCGGCCGGGGATGCACTGGATATGCCATTGCCAAGGGATTGAAATGTCGAATCACCTGAAAAAAAAGCGGTTCAAGAACTGAACCTGGCGCCGTGCCAGCGACTGCGCCGGGTGGAGACGGAAGTCACCGCCCGCGCGCGGCACACGCACGGAAAAAGACCGCGGGGCGGGCCCCCCCCAAAAAAAGGCGCGCCCCGCGTTCGTGCGTGCAAGGTTGTAGGGTCGTCTCCTCAACGCCGCCTTCCCCTTCCGCTGGTCCTGGCCCGGGAGACGCGTGGATCGACGGACAGCGGGTTCCCGATGTCCACCACGCCGTCGGTAGCGCCCGTTGCCCCGACCACGCCGACCTTCCGTGAGCCAGCCAGAACTCCATCGACGTTCAGCGCCACCTGGAACTGGCCAGGTCCGTGCGGCGTGAACGGCACTTCGAACACGCCGTCCTCGACCTCCTCGACGCTGAGAGGGAGCGCCGGGCCGCCTCCGTGGGACACCGACGCCGTCACGGTGGCGCCCGACAGGGGGAGTCCTGAGGCCCTGTCGCGCGCGGCGAACTTCAGCTTGGTGGTCTCGTTGAGCTTGAGGCGCGCGTCCACCTCGAAGAGCGGTTCGACTACCGTCGCCGGTAGGGGTTCCACCTTTGCTGGTCGGACGATCTCGAAACCTCCCCTGTCCTCGGGAACTACCCGGGGCGGCTCCTGCGGCTGCGAGACCCCGGCCAGCCTCGAGAGGCTTGCCGGATCCTCGGTGGGCCGGTCGCCCTTCAGGAAGTAGATCGCGACGAGGCACAGAAGGCCGAGGACGATCGCGCACGCTGCCTGAAATCCGAATCTCCTCACGACGACACCTCGAAGCGCAGGCGCTGCTCGCACCACGCGAGAATTCAGCGCCTCTTGCCGACCTTTCTTCCCTTGCGCATCGCATCCACATCGGCCTCCGTCGGCTCCTCGATGAGGCCGTCCGCGACGCCGACGACGCCGAGGCGAACGGGCGGAATCGAGGTGGCCGGTGCGCCGCGGATCGAGGCGACGACCGTGTACTGGCCGGGCCCGAGGGGCGTGAACGGCACCTCGAAGACGCCCTCCTTCAACTCTCGCGCGGGCAATCGGGTGCCGGGGTCGACTGGACCGTGGCGTAGCGAGAACGAGATGTCGTCCAGGGCAACCGGGGCACCCGAAGCCTTCTCTCTTGCGCGGAACCGGAGCTTGAAGGTCTGCTTGGGCTTGAACCTCTTGTTCGTGTCGAAGAGCGGCACGAGCGACACCTTCCTGGCGCGGAGGGGTCGGCTGGCCTCGCCAGCCTCGCTCGGGGGCGCCACGGCGGCCAGGGCGAGGGCCAGCGTCGCGAGAAGGGCGACACGCGATGGCGACGAGCGACCCCTCATTGGTTCTTCCAAACGTGCAGCGCGTAGAAGTAGTTCGGCCCGGCCTGGCCGTCCGCATCGGAGACGACGATCTCGTAGTCGGCAGCGGCCGGCGCACGGAACGACGTCTGCACCGTCGCGGGGACGTTGTTGATCTGCCCGACCAGTGGATGCTGGAGCGTCTCGGCGAAGTTGAAGTCGCCCTTCCGGTCGGCCGAGGTCGCCGACAGCAAGGTGCCCAGCGAATCGCGGACCTCGATGCTCGGCACGAGAGCCGAACCCCAGTCCGCCGCCGACATTCCGAGGCCCCCGCCGGCCGGTCCCAGGAGCGACATGGTGATGAGCTGGCCGGCCTCGGCGTGTACCTTGAAGTGATCCCGTTCACCCGCGGTGCCGATCGCACCCGAGATCCAGCCGCTCGCAGGGACCAGGTTCGCCGTGGCGAACGAGTCGTTCGGCTCCACTTCGCGAGCAGAGGCGGCGACGCGCTCGAGGCGGAGCCCGAATTTCCCGGCGGTGGCGCTCTGGACGCGGACGAAGTACGTCCCCGTGGTCTGCAGGATCGTCTGCCTGGAGTTGAGCCTGCTCTTCGACGCGTCTCCGTAGGAGGCCCCGATGCCGAGCTCGGTGATGCCGTCGTCCCGGAGGATCGTCGCGTCGGCCGTCGGGGTCGGTGCCGCCGCGGTGGCCGGCGTCATCGTGAGCGAGGCACCCTGCAGGACGGTCTGGTCCTGGACGATGAGTCGGACCGCGTCCCCGGCCGTGCCGCCGAAGGCGAAGTAATGGGTCCCGGCTGCGCTGAACGAGCCGCTGACGTCGTAGTTGTACTTGATCGCCGTCGCTCCGGCGGTGGTGGTGTTGGTGTTGGTTTCGGCCACCGGGGCGTAGGGCGTCGATTGGTAATTCAGGAAGTAGGGGCCGCTGCTGCCGCTGGGCTGGAAATCGGACCCCGTGACGCGCACGTAGTAGGTGCCCACCTTGGTGACGACGTAATCGATCGCCGGGTCCAGGCCATACGAGCTGTCGTTCCTCCACAGCAGGGTGCCCGCTGCGTCCTGCAATTCGAGCCGGCCAACCCAGGTCCGATCGCCGTACGCGGCGCCGCTCCGGGCGGCGGTGAGATCGACGCGAACGCGCGCGGGACTGGAGACCGAGATCGCATAGAAGTCCGAGGTGGCCGCGCCGGTGGCGGTGCTCTCGTAGTGGCCGTAGAGGGTGCCCGGCGAGAGTTTCTGCGCGGTGGCCAGGGTGTCGTTCTGGCCGGTGGCGCCCCACGGCTCGCTCTCCGTCTGCAGGCTCAGCCCCGGGGCAGGGGCGAGCGTCATGATCATGGCGTACGTCCCGGCCAGGTAGCCGGCGTTGTCCACGTCGCAGGCGATGTACCAGTCGCCGTCTTGCGGGATGCGCACCAACGACATTCCGTTGTCCAGGCCGCTGGAGTCGGGCGTGATCGCGGCGGCGCGAGCCACCTCGCTCGTCCCATCCGGAGCGATGAGTCGCACCCGCATCGACGTGTCCCAGTTGCCCATGTCGATCCGGTTGGCGTAACTCAGGACCGACAGTTGCTGCCCGACGCTCGCCCGGAACTTGTAGTACTGCACCTCACCGGGCGCGAGCACGCTGAACATCGGCACCTTCGGGCTGATCACCGGCGCCGTCGCCAGGGTGTAGCCCGCGGGGTTCGCCGCCGTATCGACCTCCTGCGAGTAGGCCACCGAGAACAGAGCGGACGTGGCCGTCCCGGCCTGGGTCGACGATGCGGTGAGCCCGTAGCCTTGCCCCACCTTGGCGATGGAGAAATCGAACCTCGCGACTCCATTGACCGGGGCGCGCGTCGCCGATCCCAGCATCGTTGCCGCGGTGGGATTGGTGCTCAGGCTGACGGTGATGTTGTCGGCGACGTTCATCAACTGTCCCGACGCGTTGCGGAAAGACACCTCGACCGGGAACGTCTCGCCAAGAAGCGCGTACGGAAAGAGATCGACCCTCAGCGACAGCCCCGCCACCGTCCCCGCTGTCGTCGCCTCTCGTCCCGCCTCGGACGCACGCGACTGCCCCGCCGGGGGCGCCGACGAGTTACAGGCTTGGTTCGCGAGCACCGCGACGGTGGCGCCGAGCGCGAACAGTTGCTTGATGCGATTCACGGAAACCCCCCCTTCGAACGAATTGGATGGATGGCGATCTGGTCGCGGCACCTGGCCTCAGTGAGCGTGGGGATTGAGACCGAGGAACGTTTCGAGCGCAGGCAGTCCTTCGGTGGATCGGCCACTCGCCCCGACGGGAGGCACCCGGATCAGCTCGTTGCACGTCTTCCCCGCAGCGCACTGGACGGCGCTGCTGTCTCCCGGCGAGCCGTTCGGCACGAACAGCTCGGGATGATCGAACGGCGCCTTCTCCCAGCGCACGCGCTCGTCCGTCAGTGTCAGGAGGAAGTCGACCAGGCGGTTCTTCCCGTACTCGTTCATGCCCTCGAGCCGGTCGATGTCCGTGTCGAGGTTCGCGATGTTGTGCTCGTGGAAGTCGCCGCCGCGCGTGTAGAAGTCGACCACCTGCATCAGCGTTGCTTGCCCGCCGTTGTGGAAGTACGGGCCCGTGAGCTCGATGTTGCGCAAGGTGGGCGTCTTGAACGTCCCGTCCACCGCGATGCGGTTCATCGGGCACGGCTTGGTGACGCCGTCGCCGCAGAAGTTCGGCGGGTTGGGGAACGGGAGCGGCTTGCCGTTCTGGATCATCAGCGCCCGCGCGGTGAAGGAGAGGGGGAACCCGAACGGGTCGCTTCCTCCGCGTCCCTTGTCCTCCTCGGTGGCGCGCACGCCGATATTGTAGAAGCCGGAGTCGTACGTGGCGCCGTGGCCGTCATGCATGTCCATGCGCTCGATGATCTGCTCCGGCAGGTCGCCGAAGAAGTTCACGCGCCCGACGTTGCTGACGGTGGCCTTGGTGAACTCCGGCCCCATGTGACAGTTGAAGCAGCTCCCGCCGGCGAACCCCGGATCATTGGGCGTCATGAACAGGTTCAATCCCTCCTGCGCGGAGGCGCTCAGCGCCTTCGCGTCGCCCTCCTGGAACCGGTCGTACGGAGTGTCGTCGGAGATGAGCGTGGCTTCGTACATCTGCACGGCGAGGCCGAAGAAGAGCGAGAAGTTCGCCTGCATCTGCGTGTACTGGTTCGAGGCCATCCTCCCCTGCCTGGCGACGATGTGCGGGCCCGTGCTGTCGTAGGCGAGGATCTGGTCTTTCACGTTCCAGTACTGGCTGTAGAACGCGGCCTTGATCATGTCCGTGTACGTCGTGCTCAGGCCGGGCCGAACCCAGCGCTTGTTCCGTCGCGAGAGCGGCCCGAGGACGCTGTCGGCCCCATGCACGGTCTGCCTGCCCAGCGGCCTCAAAGTGAGCATCTTCCTGCCGATGTCCGGGAACGTGCGGCCCGTGAGCGACATCTCGACGTCGTTGCCCGGGGGGCCTACCGCCTGCGACGCCAGGCTGGAGTTCTCGAGGCGGATCTGGACCGCCTTGAGCTTGCCGGTTCCGTCGTTCGAGAAGATGCGCGCGTTGACGTCGGCGTCGCCGAAGGGGTTGACGCCGTTGAAGATGAAGTTGGCGCGGCCGTCCCAGAAGTTGTTGTAGTTGAAGGCGGCGTTGATGACGCTGGGCGCGTTGCGGCCGGTGACGCGGCGGGTGTTGTTGCTGCCGACGTGGAAGACCGGATCGGGCACCGGCTTGCCGATCTCCACCGAGTCTTCGCGGGTGAAGCCCAGGAACTGGCCGAAGAAGACGCCCTGCGACCCCATCACGTCGTTCACGTCGCTGAGGACTGAGAAGCGGTCGTCGGGATTCCTGAGGCGGTGGAAGGGGAAGTTCGCCGCGCTGACGGTGGCGTTGGGGCCGGGGACCAGCTGGAAGCTGTTGTCGCCCCCCGCTTGCCCTGGGTTCACGTTGTTCTTGGTCCGGTGGTCCGCCCCCGAATGGAAATGGCAGCTCGCGCAGGCCTGCACGCCGTCGCTGCCCACCTGCATGTCCCAGAACAGCGCCTTGCCGAGGTTGATGGCGGCTTTCCTGTCCTTGACGAAGCTCATCAGGGCGGCCGGCTCGGGCACGGGGAGGGTCTTGAGCGACGGCGGAGCGCTGAGGTTCCCGGGGCGGTTCGCGGCCCGCGTGGTGCCGGCACCCAGCAGCAGAGCAAGCGGCACCGCGCAGAGCACCTTCGCCGCTACCGCTCCTCGGGAGCCACCGAACCGTTGCCTCTCGAATGACCTGGTCTGGTTTGCGTTCATCGTTGTTCCCTGATTCGAATGGGTTTGGGGGCCTCCCGTGGTGCGGGGTTCCAGGCCCCAGCACCACGGGCGCTTCCGCCGCGTCGGGCGCCCAGGCCCGAGGCGTCGTCAGCGAATGGTCACGGGGACGGTGGTCTCGGCCCCAAGGCTGGAGCGGACCGTTACCGAGTCCGGTGCGGGGACTCCGTCAGCCCTGAAGATGTAGGTGGGCAGCCCGAGGACCGGGGAGACCATCGCCTCGCCCCAGCCAATGACGAAGATACGGATCGTCGGATCGGTGATCGATTCCGTGATGGTGACCCTGAGCTGGCCGCCCTTCACGCCGACCTTGTGGACGCCACCGATGGGGGCACGCCAGACCGCGGTCGCGGTGATGGTGTCCGGCGGGTTGACGATCGTCACCTTCACCGAAGCGGACGAGGTCCCGAAGTTGTCCGTCACCGTGAGCTGGAAGGTGAGGACCGTCCCGAGCGGCGCGCCCACCGTGGTGAAGGTCGGCGTCAGGCTGCCCGAGGTCGGACTCAGGTGCGCGTTGAAGCCCGACGCATCGGTCTGCGCCCAGGTGATGGTGGGCGCCGTGGCGTTGGGATCCTGCGTCAGGGTTCCCGCGAGGGTCTCGGTCCGGCCCGGAGCGACGGAGAAGTCGATGCCCGCGCTCACGATCGGCAAGAAGCCGCCCGCAGCGGAGCAGGTCACGGGCGTAGGGGCGGGACTGCCCGGCCACGGCGTGAGCTGGCCGACGACGGTGTTGCCGGAGACCCCGAACAGCGGGCCGGAGCCCTGCGCCAGGAAGGGCATATCCTGGAAGTTGCTCGGGATGATCGGATCGCCGAGCTTGTGGTTCTCCGGGAAGATGAAGTCGAAGTTGGGCAACCGGTACTGGCCGGAGCCGAGGCCGTTCGCAAATCCGACCGGGAAGGCGGGGAGAGTCGGATCGAACGGGTCGCTGGGCGGTGTCGTTCCGGTGTGGCTCTGGATGATCATCTCGCGCGTCGGCGGCATGAACTGGCCGCCCAGCACGTGGAAGCGGAACCGGCCGCGGACCGGCTGGGTCAGGGGATCGACCGTGCCGAGCAGCCGGAGCGTCTCCACGCCGGTGCACGGATTCACGTCGACGCCGTTGATGTCGATGAGGTTCACCGGATCGGTCGTGAACCCGACGATGAAGATGCGGGTGGTCGCCTCCTGGATGATGCTGTTGACGGGGCTCCCGGCAGTGCCGAGGAGGATCACCTCGACGCTGACGTAGGCGGGCTGGACGCCGGGCGCGGTGAAGACGCCGAGTTGGGCGTTGAGGGTGTGGGCGGAGATGTACTGGTTCCCGAGCGAGTCCTTGCCGAGCGAGCCGGAGTAATCGATCCAGTCACCCACCATGAGCGGGAGCTGCTGGCGCGCGTCGGGGAACCCCGAAGGGTCCGCGCCGGGCTGACCCGGAGGGGGCAGCATGTCGAAGGTCTTCAGCGGCGCGCCGATGGCGAGGAACGGGTCCGTCGGGAACCGCGAATCGCCGTTCAGCGGGCGGTTCGCCTTGGGGCAGAACGGATCCCCGCCATCCGGCGCGCTCGTGGGAGCCACGCGCGGCACGCACACCGGGTACCCCGATGCGGCGTGAATGGTGGTGTTGTTGGTGTCGCCACTGAAGCGCGGGTCGGGGCTGTGCTTCTGTCCCCAGCGCCCGACCGGGTCGTTGATCTGCACGCGAGCGCCGTTCGGAGCGCCGCTCGCCAGAGTGCAGGGCGCTGAGCCGGCAGCGGCAGCCGGGTCCCCGCCCACGTAGATGAAGCTGTTCTGGTAATCGATGCAGGTGATCTTCCCGGATCCCACGTTGAGGCCCTGCTGGGAAATGGGGACGATCAGCCCGATGATGTATTGATCCTTCCCCGCGGCGTCCTTCACGACGTTGCCGACGGCGCGGACCTCGAAGGAGGGGAAGGGGCTCTGGACCCCCGGCGAGGCGGAGTCGCTCAGCGCCAGGCCGGTCTGACCCGGGGCCTGGGGATTGGCCGTTCCGTTCAGCCCCACCGTCGACGTGCCTTGCGGCGCGGCGTACGAGGCGACGATTGTGCCGTTCGCGTCGAGTACGGGGAAGAGCTGCGCCCAGGTGAGGGTGGCCGCGGGCATCTGGAGGATCGTGTTGCAGGGCACGATCATCTTGATGCCGTTGATCATCACGGTGCCGCCCCAGAGCATCTGGTCGGTGATCTGCGGGCAGAGCGTCCGATCCAGCGTCGCCGACTGGATGAAGCCCAGCGTGTCGAACTGCGGGGTCGGAGAAGGTATCTGTTGCGCTCGCGCGCTGGTTGCGCAGAGCAAGCCAGCGATCAACGGCGCCGCCAGGGTCCATCGCTTGTCGTCAAAACGAAGCGTTGCCGCGCGCGGCTGCGCGCCGCGAAGACATTCCGTACGATCCATCTGGTCCCCCCTTTGAGGAAGCCTCGCGAGCTTCTTCAGGACGGGACGCGGAGATGCATTGCGAATGCCATTTGCATTCGCTCGAATACATTACCGATTCCAAATTCCCGGCAGTTCAGGAAGTAAACCGCGCGGGAGCACCCAGCGCGGCTTCCGCGCATCCGCCGACCCAAGATGCCGGGTTCGCAAAGCAAAACCGCGCCGTCACGATGCGCATCCCGTTCGTCTGATTCTCTTGCCGACCATGGTCTCACCACGCGCGTCGGTTCCACGCGCGAGACCTGGCGCGAACGCCTGGTCCTCGCCCCGCAAGCGCTCTTTTGGAAAACGACCGCGATCGGCTCGGCGGTCCGACTCCGCGTGGCCCGCGCTACCGCGAAATGCGGGGCTCCGCGATCTGCGAAACGCCGGGCTGCGTCCGTTGGTGTGGAATGCCGTAGCGCCGCATCTTGCTGTAGAGCGTCGCCTTGACCACGCCGAGAATGCGCGCGGCCCGCGCCACGTTCCCGTCGGTCTTCTCCAAGGCGCGGATGCACGCCTCGCGCTCGGCGGCCTCGAGCGTCATGGGCTTGTCCGCTCCCGCCGCCGCGCCGGCGTGGCGCAGGCTGCGCTCGATCGCCTCGGGAAGGACGTCGATGAGGTCACTGTCGGGCGGGAGCATCCTGACCTCGCAATCGATCGTGTTGACGAGCTCGCGGACGTTGCCCGGCCACGCGTAAGTCTCGAGAGCAGCCATCACCTGCGGCGCCACGTGGATGGCGGCACGGCCGGTGCTCTGCGCAAGCAGGCGCAGCTGGTGGGCGACGAGCAGGCGAACGTCGCTGCCGCGCTCGCGCAGCGGAGGCAGCTCGACGTGCACGACGCGGAGGCGGTGGAGGAGGTCGAGGCGGAACCGACCCTCGGCGACCTCCCGCTCCAGATCGCGGTTGGTGCTGGCGATGAGGCGCGCGGAAAACGCCTTCGGGCGGGAGCCGCCCAGGCGCTGCACGACCCTTTCCTGGAGGACGCGCAGCAGCTTGGCCTGCATCTCGAGCGGCATGTCGCCGACCTCGTCGAGCAGGAGGGTGCCGTTCTCCGCCAGCTCGAACTTGCCCCGATGTCCTTGCGTGGAGGCGCCGGTGAAGGCGCCCGCCTCGTACCCGAACAGCTCGCTTTCGAGAAGCTCGCGCGGGATCGCGGAAACGTTCACGCCCACGAAGGGTTGGCCCGCCTGCGCGGACGCGTTGTGGATCGCCTGCGCCAGGATCTCCTTGCCCGTACCCGTCTCGCCGGTGATGAGGATCGGCAGGCGCGAGTCCGCCATCCTCTGGGCCGTCTCCCGAGCGCGCCGGATGAGCGGCGACTCTCCCAGCAGATCGCCGATCTCGAAACGCGCGCCGCCGATCCGGGTTGCTCCAGGCGGGGCAGGTAGCAGCGTGACGGCCAGCCCGGCCTCGCAGCGCCGCAGGTGCAGCTTCACCTCACCGGTGGTGAGCGTCACGGACTCGGGGCAGCGCTCGCCGGCCGCGAGCGCCAGCGCCAGCGGCGCCATGCCCGGAAGGTCCCGCAGCCGCTTCCCGATCGCGTCGCTCCCGCGGCAACCGATGAGCGTCGCGGCGGAACCACTCAGGGTGCGTACGGTTCCGTTCGCGTCGAGCGCGATGACGGCCTCGTGGATCGCGCTCGCCACCGCCGTCTCGATCGCGTGGGAAGCCCGTAGCTCCGCATCCGATCGCGCGCGCGCCAGTGCGCTGGAGGAGACCAGGGCGAACATCTCCAACTCCCGGATCTCCTGGGAGTGGAAGGTGGCGCCCGGTTCTTGCTCGACCACGAGCAGCAGACGCGTACCCACCGTGAGCGCCGGGTAGAGGTCGAACGTCCACCGCGCATGGCCTGGGTCCCGCTGCGGCTCGGTCTGGAGAGAAGCGCCGTGCGCTGCGAGGACCGCGGCGGCGCCGTCGGCGGCGATCTCGAGGAGTTGCGAGCCGCGCGCGGGGCAGATGCCCATCGCCAGCCGCGGGATCTTCTCGAGAAGGCTGCTGACGTCCGCAAGCGTTGCGAGCTCACTGCAGGACGCGACCAGGCCGCGGCCATTGCGGCTCCCGCCGCTGGCGGACGGTGCTTGGTGAGACAAGTCGGCCGACACGGATTGCGCTTCGCGCACCAAGACTGCCATGGCGCCCCCCCGGGCGAATGCGACCCGACAGTGCGTGATTGAGAGTCGTAGTGTCAAGTCATTAGGGCTATTTTGACGAGGAACGAACTTCGCACCGACCGCAGGGCGGACTGTAAACTTTGCAAAACTAGAGGCATCTACTTGAGATCATTGGCTTTCAATGGACGGTGTTACCGTCTTGGGACCTTGGTCCAGGGTCGCGGTCTGCGTGCCCCGTTCAAGTGATGCACAGGTTCGCGCGTGAATGGGCATTCATTGGACAGCGAAAGCACCAATCCTCGAATGAGATGGCTCCGCATTTCGACCGGAGCACGAAGCCGATCGATCTGCGATCCGGTGATCGTCGCCTGCGGGCTGCAAGACGAAAGCCGGATACATTCATACGTTCGTCGGTCGTGGTGCGACTCGCGTCGTCTTGATTCGCCAACCGGCGGGGAGCTTGGTACCCGCCAGATCAGCAAACATCGGATCAGGACGCCGGGTAACGCTCGGCAGATGCGGGCCTCGCGCCGCGTGCGGAGGGGACATGAACGCTCCTCGATGGTCGATGTCGATCCAGCTTGCGGCGGCGGGCCTGCTGTTGCTCGCGGCCGCGAGCGCCCTGGCCGATCCCTTCGTCCTGGCGACGGGCCGGAGGGATCCGCGCATCTATGCGATCGATTTGAAGGCGGCGCTCTCGCCGAAGAACAACGACACGCCGAACGCGATCGTCAGCCGCTCGCACAGCTCGCCCCGGCACCTCGACGGCAGGCTTCTCGGCGATCCGGCCAACATCGTCCTCAGCGACGATCAGCGGACGGCGTTCGTGATGAATCATCACGGCGCAGTCGACAATGCCGAGTTCCTCCAGCACGGAGGCCGCGCCAGCGTGGCCGTGATGAACGTCCGCAAGATGCTGGACCGGAGACTCGACGACACCAGCGCCGCCCTCGAGCACGTCTTCGACGGCGGCTGGTTCGGCGGAGTCGGCCTGGTGATCCTGCCCGATCTGATCGTCGCCGGCTATTCGGAGAACTGGCTCAGCGAGGACGGCTCGAACCGGATCGGGCTCATCGATCGCAGGACGGGCGGCCTGGTGGGCCAGATCGAGATGGCCTTGGTCGGACCGGGAACGCGGCAGCTGACCTCGCCGTGCCCGTCCTTCCCGGTTCCGTTCGTGTCTCCCACGCCGCCGCCCGTCGTCCCGTTCCTTTCGCTGGATCTGGCCTTCGGCTGTTGGCCGGACCCGGAGGGTCTGGCGCTCGCGCACGGGAGCGACGGAAGGACCTACCTCGTCTCGGGGAACGCAGGGACCGAGGACGTCTCGGTCATGGATCTCGACAAGGCCCTGGCCGGCGGCAAGGTCGTCGAGGTCGCGCCGCGCATTCCCGTGCAGTCCGGCCCGTTCGGGATCAAGGCCAGCCCCAACGGCAAGTTCGTCGCGGTGACGGCTCGAGAGAGCAACCGGGTCGATTTCGAAGGGAACACCATCTCCATCATCGACATCGACCGCGCCCGGCAGGGACTCTCCGGAGGAGAGGCCGCTCGCGTCCGGGTCGGCACCGACGACGCCGGTGCCGGAGCGAGGCCGTTCACGGTGGCCTGGACGCCGGACGGCCGGAGCATCGTCGTCGCGAATTTCCGCACCAACAACGTCTCGGTGGTGGACCTCGCCCTGGCGCTGGCTGGCAAGCCGGGCGCCGAGGTGGCGCGGATCCCGCTCGTCCGGCCCGACGGTCGGCCGGCGCGCCCGAAGGGCATCGCAGTGACCTCCGACGGGCGGTACGCGGTCGTTTCGGGTGGCGCGCGCCAGCCTCCGAACGCTCCAGCCAGCGGGACGGTCTTCGTGATCGATCTTCGCACGCGCAAGCAAGTCGCCACCGTCACCGGAGTTGGCAACGATCCCTATGGCCTGACCATCGTCGACCACGTCGACGACGATTGAAAAGGAGGGTCTTCACATGAAGCGCAGGTGCTGGTTCACGCTTTCAATGTCGATCGTCGCTCTGGCCGCCGTGGGCGCGGGAGCTGCGCGCGCCGGGGAAGGAAGGCGAGGCGGAGCCGTCAAGCTCCTCACCACGGTTCCGATTCCTTCCACCGCGGCGCAGCCGAACCACCTGGTCGTCTTCGACATCAGCTTTGTCGATCCGGGTACGCAGCTTTATTACCTGGCCGACCGCTCCGACAAAGCCGTGGACGTCGTCGACGCGAAGAGAGACAAGTTCGTCAGGCAGATCCGGGCCAACTTCAAGGGCTTCACCGGGAACAACGACACGTCCGGCCCGAACGGCGTGGTGGTCTCCGGGCACTTCTTGTTCGTGACCGACGCGAACAGCCGCATCGTGTCCATCGATCTGCGGACCGACACCGTGATCTCCGACGTCTCCACCGGCGGAGCTCCCGGCCTGCGCGCCGACGAGCTGGCCTACGATCCGGAGGACGGGCTGCTCCTCCCGGTGAACAATGCCGACGAGCCGCCGTTTGCCACGCTGATCAAGGTGGACAAGCAGAGCGGCAAGTTGACGGTCGGCAAGAGGATCACTTTCGCGAACGCGACCAACGGAGCAGAACAGCCCGTCTGGGACGCCGGGACGGGAAGGTTCTTCATCTCCATACCGGAAGTGAACGGCAACAAGTCCGACGGGGCCGTCGGCAGGATCAACCCGAACGGGACGCTCGAGGCCCTGTTCCCGGTCAAGAACTGCCAGCCGGCCGGGCTCAGCCTGGGCCCGCGCCAGGACCTGCTCCTCGGCTGCAGCGCGGTCTTCGACACGGCCGGCAATCCGTGGACCGCGGCCAGCGCGACCACGGCCGCGCCCAGCCAGATCGTCATGGACGCGAAGACGGGAAGGATCGACTCCGTGATCAATGGCGTCGGAGGTTCCGACGAAGTGTGGTTCAACGAGGGCGACGGACGGTATTACACGGCTTCCCGGAACAACCCGACCGGTCCGGTCCTCGGGGTGATCGACGCCGACGATCAGACGCTGGTCCAGGTCGTGCCGACGGTGAACAGGCCTCCCGGGACCGCGCACTCGGTCGCCGCGAATCCGCACAACAACCACGTGTTCGTGCCCCTGTCGGCCAACAACGTCTTCCCCAACTGCCTGGACGGCTGCATCGCGGTCTTCGGCACTCCCCGCGACGACGACTGACGCGGCGGGCGCAGCATCGAGCATCGAACGCAACGGCGCGTCCTCGGGCAGCAAGATCCGGGGACACCATACTCAACTCGCCGAGTTACGTATGGTGTCCCCGAATCCTGCGCCCGAGGGCGCGCCGTCATTGACGGGCAATGTCCCGACGCACCGGCGCCGGAGGTCACGGCGCAACCGCCGCCCGGCTGCTCGACTGCGCGCGGGCCCGGAGGGAGCGCTGCTTCGCGTCGCGGAAGCGGGGCGCCGGCGACGACGCCGACCGCAGCGACGGGACCACGGTGGCGAGCTCCGACAGGGTGAACGACGTCGCGGCGATCCAGAGGCCGGCGATGACTGCGGGACGGGCCCAGAACTTGAGGGTTTCCACGGGAGCATGCCCTTTCGCTTCGGACCCGACGAGCTGGCGGGTCCGGGGCAGGGATCCTTACGTCCCGGGTTTCGCAGGCAATGCGAAGGGGACGCGATCGGCCACTTGAGATCCGCAGAGGATCGGACGATCCTTCGCGGATCATGGCGGATTCGGAGCTGGGAAGGCTCAGTTCCCTGGAGCGGACGGCGAAGCTCATCGCCGCCTTGCTCTCGGGCCGCGAGCTCACGCGAGCCGAGATCACCGCGCTGCTGGGAGTGCGCGTCGCGGCCGCCGATCGCCAACTCGCGGCCATCGCGCGGCACGTCCCGCTGGTCCGGGAAAAACGGCGCGGGCGGGTTCACGTCCGCATCGACCGGTCGAAAGTGGCCGGGGGCAAGGAGAGGACGCCGATCGCGACGATGATCGCCGCCTGCGTGGGCGCGAGCCTCTCCAAGCTGTTCGAGGGCACGAGCTACGAGAAGGGCATGCGCGATCTGGTGCACTACGTGAGCCGGGACGCGGTCCATCCCGAGCGGTTCCAGGATACCCGGCGGCAGTTCGTGTTTCTCGTCCGCGGCGGCGAGAAGGCGCTCCCCGAGAAGGAGGAGCTGCTCGAGGAAGTGGTGGATGCCGTCCAGCGCCGGCGCGGCCTGCAGATCCGGTACCGGGCGTTCGACGGCGCGCGCCAGTCGTTGCGCATCGAGCCCCTCTCGCTCGCCGTCTACGATCACCAGCTCTACGTGATCGGGCGATCGCGTGGCCGGCCGGCCCACCCGTACCGCTTCTCGCGGCTCGAGGCGGCGGAGGCAGCGGGCGGCACCTTCCAGTACCCCGACAAGGACGGCTACGACCCGGAACGCGTCTTCGCCGAGAGCTTCGGCATCTTCGTCGACGAGAGATACCCGGTCGAGAACATCGAGGTGAGCCTGGCGCCGCGCTGGGCGACGTTCGTGCGCAGCCATCGCTGGCACCGGTCGCAGGAATCGTTCGTGCGCGCCGGCCGGGTCCACGTGCGCCTCAGGGTCCGGCTCTGCCCCGAGATCGTCAGCTGGATCCTCGGCTTCGGCTCGGACGTGCGCGTCATCGAGCCGGCATCGCTGGGGCGCCGCATCGCGGGCCTCGCGCGCGAGATGGCGAAGGCGCACGCCCGCGGGAGCACGAAGAAGCGTGACGAAGCGCGGGCTGGCCGGACTGAAAAGGTCAAGAGCGCCGCCCAAGCGCTACGCGCCGTTCGCTCGCGCTAGCGCGGCCCAGCGCGGCCCAGGGGCGATGGCAGCGCCGCGCGGAGCTGGGCGAAGGATTTCTCCCCCAGCTCCGCCTGCGCTGCCGCCTGTGCCTCCTGCCAGGCGGGGCGCACGTCGATGAGCAGCCGTGCGCCGGCGGGCGTCAGGGTCACGAGCTGGCCCCGGCGCGCCGGGGCCGCCCCCGAACGCACCCAGCCGAGCCGTTCCATCCGTTTCAAGTCGCGGCTCAGGGTCGACTTCTCGAGGTCCAGCAGCCGCGTCAGGTCGCCCGGTCGCGCGCCATCGCCGGCCGCGATGGCGGCGAGCAGGTTGAGCTGGGCGGCGCTGACGCCGTGCTTGGCCAGGGCCGCATCGTAGATGCGGGTGATCACGCGGCCGAGACGGCGGACGCGGACGGAGAGGCACTCCGAGGCGATCAGCCGTCCAACCTCTTTCGAGTTCGCCTTCTTCACCGCGCCTCTGGTGGCGCGGCACCGATCGGCCGCAAGGGGGTACCCGCCCACTGGGAATAGATGATGAACCGGAACGGGTCGACGGGGTTGTATCGCTCGATGACCATGGAGAGCGCCTTCGTCCGCGCGCGCTTCAATCCTTCGCTCGCCGGGTGTCGGAGCAATCCCATCTCGACGACCTTCAACGCAAGCGGCCCGTCGCCTCTCGCCAGGAGGTTTTCGGCCACGCGGACGAACGGACCGTCGCTCCCGTCGCCGACCTGATCGAGCAGCACGGCCCAGTCGGCGCGGGTGAGCGGCTCCATGCCGTCGCCGTCGGACTGCCAGTAGCCGGCCTTCTGGCGGTGCAGCCGCTGGAGGAAGTGGTCCCGCACGATGAGATAGGGGAGGACGGCCTTGGGGCTCTCGCGCAACGAGGAGGGGAGGTAGTTGTCGTGGAGCATGTCCGCCACCGGCCGGCTGCGCAGGACGTCCGGGAGATAGCGGTCGTACAGGCTGCGCAGCGCCGTCTCCAGCCCGGGCACGGCGTCCACGTTGAAGAACCGGGTGAGTGGCGGGTGCCCGTGGATCAGCCTGCGCGGCGCGATCGAGCGCACGGCCGCGAGCGCCTCGAGGTAGCCCTCCGGGGAGCCTTCGGAAAGGAACGGCGGCCCGACATACGGCATGAGCACGTCGCCCACGAAGAGGAGCCCCTGCTTGGGAAGGTGGACGAACAGCGCATCCTCGGTCTCGCCGCCGCTGACCGGGATCAGCCGGATCTCCAGTCCCCCGTGCCGGAGCGATTCGTTCGCCGAGACCACCCGATCCACGCGCACGTCGAGGCCGACCGGCTGACTTCCGAAGAACCAGTTGAAGGTCCCCTGGGAGCTGCGCATGCGCGACAGCTCCTGGGCGAAGTTCGCCCGCGCGATCACCACCGTGCCGGCCTCGCGGACCGCGGCCAGGCCGCCGATGTGGTCCCAGTGGGAGTGGGTGAGGATCACGTAGCGGACCGGCGCGTCCGTGACCTCGCGCAGCGCCTTCATCGCCGCCCGCGCGCTCCGTTCGGTGGTGCCGGCGTCGATGGCGATCACGCCGGCCGGGTCGACGAGGAAGGCGATGTTCCCGAAGTCGAATCCCTCGGCGACGTAGACCCCGTCGGCCTCGCGCACGAGCCTGGGATTCGTGAATCGGAAGCCCTGCTCGGGTCCGACCGAGAGGTTGCCTGCGACGGCGGGCGCCTCGAGGGAGTCGGTCCCGGCGCGCCGCAGCATCTCTCGCGATCGAGGCTCGTCGCCGAGCGTCCGGAAGGCCTGCGCCAGCCCGCGGTAGATTCCTCGATCGAGGTCGGCCGGGAAGCTGTCCCGGCGCTCGAGCGAGGCTTCCAGATCGGCGACGGCCTGCCTCGCCTTGCCGAACCGGTCCGGCAGCTCGGCGAAGACCAGTCCGCGCAGGAGGCGCCCCGCGATGGGATCCGCCTGGGCGCCCCGGTCGAGCTTGCCGATCGCCTCCTCGACCCAGGCTACGCGGCGCAGCAGGGGGATCTCTCCGGCCGCTCGCGCCTGCAGCAGGCCCTCGAGGGACAAGAGGACCGGCCGCCCGGGCTGCTCCCGCGCGAGCCGCTGGAAATACTCGTACCCGTCCCGCTCGTGCCGCGCGGCGATGAACTCCTGCGCGGCGACGATCGCGATCATCACCTCGGCATTCGGCCAGGCGGCGGCTTGCGCGAACGCCTCCACCTCCCGGTTCTGGACGAGCGCGGGCTGGGGCCTCGGCACGCTGGAGCACGCCGCCCCCGCGAGAAAGATGCCCACAAGCGCTACCGATCGCGAAGCCATGGCCTTCCTCCTGCCCCTGGGTGGTGGTTGTATGTACAACCCATGTGGCACACGGTTCGATGCCCTCCGCGGCGGGAGGGTGCGCGCGGTCACGTCCCGGTGCGGGAGAGTGCGGCTACAGGCCCTTCGCCTTCAGCCAGGCCAGGCTGTAGTCGGCGAGCTCGCGCCAGCCGCTGTCGATGGTGAGGGAGTGCCCGCGGCCGGGGAACGCCTTGAGCTCGGTGACGGCCGGTGAGTTGCGGTACGCCTTGAGCGCGCTCTTCACCATCACCGGCGGCACCGTGTTGTCCTTCTCGCCCGAGACGAGCAGCAGCGGGCCGCGGGTCCCGTTGGCCACGTTGACCTTGGTCGCCGAGTGCGGGTTGAAGGTCGCGGTGGCGGCCTGGAACAGCGGGCGGCCCGGGGCGGGCATGGCGTACCTGGCGTAGAGGTCCTTCGCTTCCTGCTCGGGCACGGCGTTGGTGAACCCGAAGCGGAACTGGTGCTCGGTGAGCGACACGGCGCGCTTGAAGTTGAGCGGGTTGCCGAGCACCGGGAAGGAGGACTTCAGCGCCGAGAACGGCAGCTCGGGGACGCCCTTGATGGGAGCCGGGTCGATGGCGATCGCGGCCGCGGCGAGATCGCGGCCCAGCAGGTTCTGGACCAGCAGCCCTCCGAACGAGTGGCCGATGAGGATGGGCTTCTTGTCGAACGCCTCGAGCTGCCCCGCGATGTGGTCGGCGATCTCGGTCACGCCGTAACCGGCGACCGCGCCGGCGTTCCTGCGGGTCGCCTCGGTGGACTCCGAGTCGCCGGGCCAGCTCGCGGCGACGGCCTGGTAGCCGCTGTCGCGGAAGAGCTGCACCCAGTTGTTCCACGATTCCGCGTGGAGCCAGAGTCCGTGCACGAACACGACCGGAGTCCGGGAGGTCTTTTCAGGCGACATGATCGTTCCCCTTTCGTCGGACGGTTCTGCCGGCTGTGATGCCCCGGCAGGTCGAACGGTCCGCGATCAATCCGCCGGGACGAACCGCGTCGTCGCCAGGTCCTCGTCCTCCAGCTCATCCCGGCGGAAGAGCAGCCGCACCGTGTCGTTGGTGAGCCACAGCGGGAGCAGGTTCACGTAGAACTTGCTGTCCGGGCGCGCGCTCACGCCGCCCGGCCAGGCCGATTCGGCGCGCTCCGCGTGGTGCGCGAGGCTCACCACCAATCGGTTCGACGGACCGTGGCCGAACATGAACTCGTCGGCCGACTGCGCGCGCACCGCGTGCGCGGCCACGTCGACGGTGCCGATGCCGCCGTCGGTGGGGATCCCGGCGAGGTCCGGGAGCGGATCGCCGAACCGCCCCAACGCCGGTGGGATGCTGAACGGCCCACCGAGCACGTGCTCGAAGACGATGCGGTGAAGCTTGCCCCAGCGATAGTCGCCCAGATCCGTCGACCGCGCGAAGGCTGCCGCGAACGGGGGGCCGGAGAGGCGGTCGAGCGCCGACCGCAGCGCCTGCAGCAGGAGGAGGTCGCGCCGGTCTTCCGCGCTCGCGGTGACGCCCGGGATGGAGAAGAAATCGATCCCCGAGGCGCCGACGCCGTGCCGCGAGGCGAACCGATCGAGCAGGTTGCGCAGCGCGGTCATGGCTTGCTGGTCCGGTGGAGGCCCGGCCAACGGAGGCGTGTGCGCGTCGACGATCGAGCGCACCGCCTGCCCGCGCCAGACGGCGTAGATCGTCGCCGCCACGCTGCTCGCCACCTGCTCCGCGGAAGGGCTCGCTCGCGCGCCGTTCAGGTCGGACGCGTCGAATCCTTCCGGGATCCCCGTCGGCGTGGAGAAGTCCCAGGTGGCGAGCCGCTGAACGGCCTGGGCGAGGTTAGGCGAGGCCGCCAGAGCGGCGAGCGCGGCCGGCGCGCCGGATCGCCCCGCGTTGCGGAACGCGGAGACGATGAATGGGACGAACACCTGTGCGTCGAGCAGCTTCACGTCCGCCTGGATCGATTGCATCTCCCCGAACGTCATCGGACCGCGCGCGAGGCGCTCGCGCACCCGCGCGGTGATGCGGCCGGCCCGCATCCCGAAGTCGTAGCCGGGGTTCAGGTAGTAGATGGGCCGCTTGCCGTCGGCCGGCAGCGTCCCAGCCGGGCGCGCGAACGAAAGCGGTTCGTTTCCGAGCGTGACTCCGACGGGGTCGTTGTTGGCGTTGATGAGGAACCCGGAAGGCGGGTTCACCAGGTGGGGCATCTCGTCGAGCGGGAGGATCTCGTACGGGATCGCCTGCGCTGGCTGCGGATGCTGCACCGGTAGCCATTCGTTCCCGCCCGACCCGTTCCGGATGAAGAACGGCGGCAGCCCGTTGACCTGCCCCGCCTGCAGGTCCTCGCGGATGGGCACCTCGCTGCTGGTGAAGTACCCGATGTTCCCGCGCGTGTCCGCGCAGATGAAATTCTGCGAGCCGACGTCGAAGGTGGGCATGGCCCGCTGGATGTCGAACACGTCGCGCGCGAGGTCGAAGGCGAGGAAGGTGTCCAGCTCCCGGGTCCCCGAGAAGCCGGTGTATTGCACCGAGAGGGCCACGCCCGTGGTCGCATCGAGCTGCACGATGGGCCCGTTGTTGCGACGGGGGACGATCAGGGTGGCGGCGGGAACGCCCTTCCCGAAAGGCTCCTTGCCGGGCGTGACCGCCACCAGCGTCCCGCCCACGTTGACCGAGTACGACTCCGGGATCGGCATGACCGGCTCGCGCTGGCGCTGGAACACCGTGCTCAGCCCGCTCGGCGACGCGGCGTCGGGCACCACGGTCTCCTGGTACACGTCGGTCACGTCGAGCGGGTTCACCGTCGCGCCCCAGGCGACGTGCCGGTTGTGGCCGACGATCACCAGAGGGCTCCCGGGGAAGCTGTTTCCGATGACGTCGAAGTCGCCGGCGCGCAGGTGCACCGGGTAGAAGACCGAGGGAGCGCCGAGCGAGAGGTGCGGATCGCTCGCCAGCATCGGCGCGCCGGTGTCGGTGAACCGGCCCGCGATCGCCCACTGGTTGCTGCCGGCGCGGTCCTTCGGTTCGATCATCCAGCGCAGGAACCGATCGCCGCGGATCGAGTCGAGCAGCTTCTTGCCCAGATCCGGGGCGCGCGGGTGCAGTCCGGACCCGTCGAGGTCGCGCCTGCCGCGCGGCAGCGGCGGCGTGACCATCAGCGCGTCCGGGATGGTCGAGGCGGGGTCGAAGGGAGCCGAGCGGAAGACGTCCTCGAAGAACAGCGCGGTCCCATCGAACCCGAGTGCCTTGCCGGTCTGCTGGTAGGTGGCGAGGGCGACGGTGCGCTGGATGTCGTCCAGATCGAAGGAGAGCCCGAAGGTGAGGAGCTTGCCGATGACGGCCGAATCGAGCGCGGTCCACGGCGCGAACCGCGTCAGCTTGAGCGCGCCGTACTCTGGCGGCAACGGGTGCGCCACCGCGGAGGCGTTCACGCCCTGCGCGTACGCCTGTAGCGCGGCGCGCGCGCGGGTGGAGAGGAGCGGGAGCGAGCGGACCGCGGCGCGCTGCAAGCCGATGGTGCGCAGCTGCACGTCGCTTCCCAGCGCGCCGGGCCCGAGCAACTCAGCCAGCGTGCCCGCCGCCTGCCGGCGCTGCACGTCCATCTGGAAGAGGCGGTCCTCGGCGTGGACCCACCCCTGCAGGAAGAACAGGTCGTGCTCGTTGTCCGCGCGGATGTGCGCAATGCCCGCCCCGTCGCGGGAGATCTCGGCCCCATCGAGGAGGCCGGCGAGCCGGACCGGCGCCGCTGCGGCGGCGAGAGGACAGCAGACGGCGGCGAGCGCGAGTAGACGTCGCATCAGGTGCTCCGAGACTGGAGTGGACCCCCGGGGACCCGGAACAAAGCTCCCCTGCGCTACGCGCGTCAAGTCGACTTGACCTCGGGCGCCTCGAGCCCTAGGGAGATCGCGCGTGGCCATCGCATTCATCAGCCATCCCCTCTGCCTGCGCCACGAGATGGGAGAGGGACACCCGGAGCGGCCGGAGCGGCTCGTCGCCGTCGAGGCGGGGGTGGCCGACGCCGGGCTCGAGTCCCGCCTGGCCCGCGGCGAGGCTCCCGCCGCCAGCCGCGAGCAGCTCTTGCGCGTGCACGACGCGGCGTACCTCGACGCGCTGGAGCGGCTCGCGCCGGCGCACGGGCTGGTCCAGCTCGACCCGGACACCGCCATGAATCCCTACACTCTGCCCGCCGCGCTCCGAGCGGCCGGGGCGGGCGTCCTGGGGACCGACCTGGTGATCGCCGGCGCCAGCGAGTCCGCTTTCTGCAACGTGCGGCCGCCCGGGCACCACGCCGAGCGGGCGCGCGCGATGGGCTTCTGCTTCCTCGACAACGTGGCGGTGGCGGCGGCGCACGCGCTCGAACGGCACGGCCTGAAGCGCGTGGCGATCGTCGACTTCGACGTGCACCACGGCAACGGGACCGAGGACATCTTCCGGGACGATCCCCGCGTGCTGATGGTCTCCACCTTCCAGCACCCGTTCTATCCGGGCAGCGGCGTGGAAGGCCGCTCCGAGCGGATGGTGAACGTCCCGCTTCCGGCCGGCGCCGGAAGCGAGGAGTTCCGCGCGGCCGTGACCCGGGAGTGGCTGCCCGCCCTGGAGAGGTTCGAGCCGGAGATGCTGTTCTTCTCCGCCGGTTTCGACGGCCACCGCGACGATGCCATGGCGATGCTGCGGCTCGTGGAGGCCGATTACGCCTGGGTCACCGAGCAGGTGCGCGCGGTAGCGGAGCGCTTCGCCCGCGGCCGCATGGTCTCGATGCTGGAGGGCGGATACCACCTGCCCGCGCTGGCGCGCAGCGCGGCGGCCCACATCGAGCAGCTGTCGGCCTGATCCAAGCGACGCTCACTGCAGGGAAGCACGGCCGCTGGGTAGGAGCGCCAGCGCCGAGGGTAGGAGCCCTGCACCTTTACACCCCACACGTCAGAAAGGTTGATTGAATTCGGGCTTTGCCCGTCAGGGGGAACCGAACATGCCGAGAAAATTTCCGGGAAGCGTGATGCTGCTCGTGTTGTGCGCCGCGGCCGCGTCATCGGCCGCCGAACGCCAGCGCACCGAGGTCGTCATCGGTGCGTCCTTGCCGCTCACGGGTGGCGAGGCCAAAGCCGGGTCGCGCGTTCGCGACGGTTACGAGCTGGCGCTCGCCGAGGCCATGAACAACGGTGGCCTACTGGTGGGCGGGCAGCGGCTGCCCGTGCGGCTGAAGATCGTCGACGACGGCACCGACCGGCAGCGCGCCGCCGTCCTGGCTGCCGACCTGGTCGAGAAGCAAGGCGTGGACTTCCTGCTCGGCAGCTTCTCCACCCCGATCATCGAATCGCAGAGCGCGGCGGCCGAGAAGCTCAAGGTGCCGTACGTCACCTCGTCGGGGTCCGCCATCTCGCTCTACCAGCGCGGGTTCCGGTACTTGTTCAGCGTCTCCGCGCCGACCCAGCAGCTCGCCAATGCGCTGATGCGATGGATGGACGAGGAGGAGCGCGCCGCCAACCTGCCCAGGCCGCTGCGCGTCGCGGTGGCCTGGGAGAACACGGCCCACGGCAAGGACGTGCGCACGGGCGTCTCCAGCTACGTGACCAGTACGCCGGCGCGCCGCGCCGCCTTCGAGCTGGTCTTCGACGATTCGTTCGAGCTGAACGCCAAGGACTTCAAGCCGCTGCTCGCCCGCATCCAGGCTGCGAGGGCCGACGTCCTGCTCGTCGATGCGCACCTGCAGGAGTACATCGCCATGCAGAAGCAGTACCTGGCGATGGGCATGTGCCACAAGGTGATCTCCTACGGTGCTCGCGGGCCGGAGAAGGAAGCGCGCGAGGCGCTGCCGCGCGGCGGGACCGACTACGTGGTCTCGGCCGTGTGGTGGGACTCGCAGGTAGGCACCAACGGCCTGGCCAAAGCCTTCGTGGAGGCCTTCAAGGCCAAGTACGGGCGCCTCCCCGAGTGGTACGAGGCGCTGGCGTACGAAGCGGCGCGGTCGCTTTTCACGGCCATCGAGAAGGCGGGGTCCCTCGACCGCGAGCGCGTGCGCGACTCGCTCGCGGCGCTCAAGATGGAATCGATCCTTCCCGGAGGGTACCTGGCCTTCCCCGAGGAATACGGGTTCCAGGCGCGCTACCTGTTCGTCGTGCAGCAGAACATGCCCGACGGCAGCTCTCCGATCATCTACCCGAAGATCGCCCAGGTGCAGGAGGGCGTGGCCGCAAATCCGCGCTGCTCGGCGACCGCCGCGCGCGTCGAGCAGTAGGCCACCGCCGGAGATCACCCCATCCCGGCCTCGCCGTGAAACGCGTAGCCGCCGCCGAATATGGCGGCGGTTACCGTTTCGGCGAGCGCAGCGCCCGGCGGACGATCTTGCCGGTCGCGGTGAGCGGCAGCTCGGCCGCGAACTCCACGATGCGCGGGTACTCGTGCGCGGCGAGCCGCGACCGGACATGGTTCTGAAGGTCGGCGGCGAGCGACGGCGACGGCTGGTTCCCCGGCTTGAGCACCACCACGGCCTTGATGACCTCGGTCCGGATGGGATCGGGCTCGCCGACCACGGCGGCGAGGGCCACCGCGGGGTGCCGCTGCAGGCAGGTCTCGATCTCGCCGGGCCCGATGCGGTAGCCGCCGCTGGTGATCACGTCGTCGTCTCGGCCGACGAAGCGGAAGTAGCCGGCCTCGTCGCGCGTCCCCAGGTCGCCGCTCACCAGCCAGTCGCCGCGGAACTTCCCGGCGGTGGCCGCCTCGTTCCGAAAGTAGCGCAGGAACATCACCGGGTCGGGACGAAGGTACGCGATGCTCCCCAGCTCGCCGGCCGGCAGCTCCCGGCCGGCTTCGTCGACGATGCCGACCGTGTGGCCGGGGATCGCGGTGCCCATCCATCCCGGGCGCACCGGGGGCAGCGCGCTGCCGTTCCCCACCACCAGATTGCATTCGGTCTGCCCGTAGAACTCGTTGATGGTCAGGCCGAAGGTGGCACGGCCCCATTCGATCAGGTCCTCACCCAGGCTTTCCCCGCCGCTCGCCAGCGTTCGCAGCCGCGCGCCGGTTCCGGCCGCGCCGGATGCGCGGAGCAGCTTCAGCGCGGTGGGCGGCATGAACACGTTCCGCACCTCGTGGCGCGCAAGGAGCCGCAGCGCCTCGCCGGGGTCGAATTTGCGCGCGCGGTACGCGACCACGGGAACTCCGTGGTGCCAGGCGGGCAGGAGCACGTCGAACAGCCCGCCGATCCACGCCCAGTCGGCCGGCGTCCAGAAGCGATCGCCCGGCCGGGGAAATCCGTCGTGCGGGTGCTCGACGCCCGGAAGGTGGCCCAGCAGGACGCGGTGCGCGTGCAGCGCCCCCTTGGGCTGGCCCGTGGTGCCGGAGGTATAGATGATGATCGCCGGGTCCTCCGCCGCGGTCGGCACGGCATCGAACCGGCTGGAGGCGCGCTCGAGCGCAGCGGGCAGATCGACGGCGCCCTCGCCCGGACCGTCCGCGCAGAGCACCAGGCGCAACTCGGGCAGGCGCTGGCGCAGCCGCTCGAGCTTGGGCAGCTCGTCCCGGTCGGTGACGATCGCGCGCGCGCCGCTGTCCTGCAGCCGGAACTCGAGCGCCTCCTCGCCGAAGAGCTTGAAGAGGGGCACCGCCACCAGGCCCGCCTTGTACACGGCGACGTGGGCGATGGCAGTCTCCTTCCGCTGCGGCAAGAGGATCGCGACCCGGTCGCCGCGCGACAACCCGTGCGCGACCAGCACGTTGGCGAGCCGGTCGGCCAGCTCCTTCACCGCCGCGAATCCCAGCTCGGTGACCTTCCCCGAGGGCTCGACCTCGATGAGCGCCGGAGAGGTCCCCGCGGCGGCATGGCGGTCGACGACGTCGGATCCGATGTTGAACCGCTCGGGGATCGACCACCGGTGACCGGGGCTCGCGCGCTGGTCCATGTCGTCTCCGAAAGGCAGGGGCGCCGCCGATTACGGCGGCGACTGCTGCCAAGCCGCGCCCAGCCCGGTGAACAGCGCCGAGAACACCACCATGCCGTCCCACAGGTTGCGTAGCCGCAGGTTCTCGTTCGCGGCATGCTGGTTGTTGTCGTGGTTCACGATGGGGACGATCACGACCGGCTTTCCCAGCGTGTCCTGCAAGGTCGACAGGGGCACGCTGCCGCCGAGGATTGGTAACCGGACGATGGGGCCCACCGCGTTCGCGACCACGGTTCCGACCGCGCGGGCGAAGGGCTGGTCCATGGGCGCGCGGACGCCTGGGTACCCCGCCTTCCACTCGACTCGGACGATGCGGGCGTGCGCCAGGCGCGCCGCCATGTCGGGCTCCTCGCGCATCACGAAGTAGCCCTGCCCGGCGAGGTGCCGCTCGACGGCGTCGCGGACGGCGTCCGGCTTCTGGTCGGGGACCAGGCGCAGGTCGATGGACGCCCTTGCCTCGGTGGGGATGGCGTTCGCAGCCTGCGCGCCGACCCGGCCGGCGAGGAGCCCGCGCACGTTCAGCGCGGGGAGGAGGATGCGCTCCGGGAGCGGAGCATCGCCCGCTTCGGTGTGCGCGAGGCCCAGCGACCGCCTCAGCTCGACGTCCACGTCCGGGATTTCGGCGATGGCCTTGCGATCGAGATCGCCGATCGGGCGCACGCCGTCGTAGAAGCCGGCGATCGCCACGCGTCCGTCCGGGTCGCGCATGCTCGAGAGCAGGGAGGTGAGCAACGCAGCCGGGTTCGGCGCCCAGTTGCCGTAGTGGCCGTCGTGGAGTGCGCGCACCGGGCCGTAGACGGTCAACTCCAGCGGGATCACGCCGCGGGCGCCGTGGACGACCTGCATGCGCCGGCTCTGGTGGACGGGACCGTCGCAGAAGATCCAGGCATCCGCCTGGAGCAGGTCGCGGTGGCGCTCCAGCGATTCGCGCAGGTGGGCGGAGTCGGCCTCCTCCTCGCCCTCGAAATAGAACTTGAGGTGCACCGACGGGTGCGCGCCGGCGGCCCGCAGCGCGTCGAGCGCGCTCAACATGGCGACGATGGGAGCCTTGTCGTCGCTCGCGGACCGGCCGTAGAGCCGGGCCTCCTCGGGCACGCCCTGGCCGGAACCCGGCAGGGGGATCTCGTGGCCGCCCTGCTCGAGGGGCTTGTCGCGCAGCACGGGCGTCCAGGGGGGCGTCTTCCACTGGGCGGGGTCGACGGGCTGCCCGTCGTAGTGCGCGTAGAGGACGACGGTGCGCTGGGCGCCGGGCGAAGGCAGATCGCCGTAGACGGCGGGCGGGGCGCCGGGCGTCTCCAGCAGCCGCGCCTCGATGCCGCGCCGGCGAAGCATCCCGAGAAGGTGCTGCGCGTTGCGCTCGATGTTCGGCCGGTCCGAGGCGAGGTTGGGAATGGCGACGAAGCCGGCCAGCTCGCGGACGATCTCCGCCTCGGCTCCCCGGCGGTACCGGTCCACCTGCTCGCGCGACTGCCCGCGCGAGGTGGGTGCCACGAGTAGCGCAAGGGCGGCAGAAGCAATCGCGCAACGCGTCGGGACGGCGCGCATCGGTCCCTTCACGCCCTCACTCCATCTTGGTGGAGTCGACGGTCTTCTTCAGCTCTTTCCAGGCGCCCTCGAGACCGGACTTCAAGGCCTCCCAGCGCTCCTCGCCGGCGGCCTTGATCTCGTCGAGCTTCTGGCGCGCCTGGTCGTGCTTCTCCTGCGCCTTCGACTGCACGAGCCTCTTCTGGTACTCGATGCGTCCCTGCGCGGCCGCCTTCTCCGCCCTGGCCTTCATCTCCTTCAGCTTCGCGCCCCACTCGCCGAGCTGCGCCTCCATCCTGGCGACGTAGGCGTCCTTCATCTCCTTCACTCCCATGGGAGCCTCCTCCGGCGGGCCTTTGAGACCATACTCCCGTTTCCTCCGCGCGGGGGCGCGCCGGGTGTAGCCATCTGTCTTCTGGGCGTGCTCCGCTACCGCAGCTCGCGCACGTCCCGCATCTGCCGCAGCGACGAGAGCAGGATCTCGGGCTCCCAGGAACCGTCGTATCGCTCGCCGTTGACGAAGAAGGTCGGGGTGCCGTTGACTCCGCTGCGCGCGCCGGAGAGGAAGTCTGAACGGACCTTCTCCGCCACCTCGTCGGAGTCGATGTCCCGCGCGAACTGGTCGAGGTCGCAGCCGACGAGGGCCGCGTAACGGACCAGGTGCTCGTCCTCGAGGAATTGCTGGTTGTCGAAGATCAGGTCGTGCATGGGCCAGAAGCGGTCCTGGAGGCCGGCGGCCTCGGCCGCCTGCGCTGCCCGGAGCGCGTGGGGATGCACCTGGGTGAGCGGGAAGTTGCGGAAGGCGAAGAGCAGGTCGTCACCCATCGCGCGCTGGATCGCCTTGACCACCAGGTGCGCCCGCCCGCAGAAAGGACATTCGTAGTCGCCGTACTCCACTAGCTGGATCGGCGCGTCGGGGCTGCCCTGGATGTGGTCCTGCGCGTTCAGCGGAGGCCTCAGGCTGCTCATGATTTCCTCCCTTGCCGGAGCCCTTCGAGGGCCTCGAGGATCCCGTCGGCGCCGGGGTTGACGCCGATGGGCGAGACGTAGCTCCAGCGGATCATCCCTTCGCGATCGATGACGAACAGAGCGCGCTCGGAGACTCCTTCGCCCTTGCGGTACACGTCGTAGGTGCGCGCTACCTCGCCCTTCGGCTCGAAGTCGGAGAGGAGCGGGAAGCGCAGGTTGCGGTGCTTGGCGAACGCGAGATGGCACCAGGCGCCGTCGACCGAGATGCCCAGGACCTCGGCGCCCAGCTTGCGGAACTCCGGCAGGAGCTCGCTGTAGATCGGCAACTGGTCGGAACAGACCGGGCTCCAGTCGGCGGGATAGAAGGCGAGGACCACGTTCCTGCCGCGGAAGTCGCGCAGCCCGACGTTCTGATCGGGCGTGGTGTGCAAGGAAAAGTCCGGTGCCTGCCTGCCTGCTTCGAGCGCCATGTCCCGCCTCCTATCGCCGGTTCGATGTCGCGGTCCCCTGACGGATCCTCAGCACGATCTTTCCCAGGACGTGCCCCTTCTCGATCCGCTCGTGGGCCCTGCGAGCCTGCGCGAGAGGGTATGACGCCGCGATCACGATCCTGGGTTTCGCCGCCTCCACCGCTTTGCCGAGGCGCTGGAACTCGCGCACGCCGGGCTCGGCATCGTAGACGACGATCTTCACGCCGGCGCGCTTCCTCGGCGCGGGCTCCACCCCGTTGGGATACGCGAGGCGCCCACCGCGCCGGAGCGCGCGGATGCATTGCTCCAGCGACTTCCCGCCGACGGTCGCCAGCACGGCATCCACGCCCGCGGGGGCGAAGCGGCGTGCCGCGGCCTCGATGTCCTCCTGCTTGCCGTCCACCGCCAGGTCGGCCCCCAGGCGGCGGGCGAGCGCGACGCCGTCCCGCCCGGAAGCCGTGGCGAGCACGCGCCGCCGAAGCGCTCGATCGCTGCCGCCCGCATCGTCTGGGGAATGCCGCGCATGGAGCGCCGAAATTAAGCACGTCTGCGTCGCGTCCACGGATCGGACACTGCGTAATCCATGGCATTTCAATTTCAATCCGGCAGTAGCAAGGTTCGCCGCGTCGCGCGCGCCGGGCAGCTCCGCATTCCGTGGTCGCCCCGCCGCCCGGCGAGGAGCAGCCATGGCAGAGAAGAGCTCGGAAGGGACTCAGTCTGCGCGCGGGAGCCAGTCAGCGGCAGCCGCGGCGGCGAGCGGTGCGCAGGCGCAATCGCCCCAATCCAACCAGGGTTCGAGGGAACAGCAGAGGGAACAGAGGGAGCAGCAGGGAGCCCGCCGGTCGACCGATCTGCAGCGGCGCTCGTGGGCGCCGAACGTCGGGAGCTTGGGCCTGAGCCCCTTCTCGCTCGTTCGCCGCATGATGGAGGACATGGATCTCATGCTCGACCTGGGCCCCACGCGTACCTTGGGCACCACCCTGGCGCGCACCCTGCCCGCGGCGGTCTGGGCGCCAGCGATCGAGATGTTCCAGCGCGACGGGCAACTCGTGGTGCGCGCCGATCTTCCCGGCATGTCGCCCGACGACGTCCGCATCGAGGTGACCGACGACACCCTGACGATCGAGGGTGAGCGCCGATCCGAGGTCGAGATCGAGGACGAGGACTACTACCGCTCGGAGCGCACCTACGGGCGCTTCTCCCGCGTGATCGCGCTGCCAGACGGCGTGGACGCGGACAACGCCCAGGCGAGGTTCGAGAACGGCGTTCTCGAAGTCACCATTCCCCTGGCGGAGGAAGCGAGCAGAGGCCGCCGGCTCGAGATCCAGGGTGGCGCGGGCGCGTCCGCCGGCGGGCAGCAGCAACAGCAGCAGAAGCAGCCGGGTCAAACCGGACCCGTTCACTGAGCACTCCGGGGCCGTCGGCAGCGCGGCGGCCCCTACGGAGGAAGTCCAATGGCGTTGAACCTTGCCCGCTATTGGTGGGCGCTCGCGTTGCGCGGCACCGCCGCAATCATCTTCGGCATCATCGCGCTGTTCTGGCCTCCCGCCGCGATCGCCGTCCTGGTGGCCATCTTCGGCGCTTACGCGCTCGTCGACGGCATCTTCAACCTGATCGCCGCCGTCCGCGCGGGCCGTTCCGGGCAGCGGTGGGGCGCGCTGGTTTTCGAGGGGATCGTCAGCCTCCTGGTGGGCTTGCTGACGCTCTTCTTCCCGCGAGTCACGGCCCTCGCGCTGGTCCTCTTGGTGGGCGCCTGGTCGCTGGTCACCGGCATCGCCGAGCTGGTGGCGGCGATCAAGCTGCGCAGGCTGATCGAGCACGAGTGGCTGCTCGCGCTCGCCGGGGTCCTCTCGATTGCGTTCGGAATCCTCCTCTTCATCTCGCCACTCATCGGCGCCATCGCCATCGCCATCTGGATCGGCGCCTACTGCCTCGTCTTCGGAGCGCTGCTGGTCGGGCTCGCCCTGCGCCTGCGCTCCTGGGCGGCGCGCCAGCAGGAGACCCACATCCCGGCCGGCCCCGTGCCGCGGCCGGCGTAGAAAGGCGGTCCGGACAATGGCGGAAAGCGACGAGGTACAGGGAAGGCTTTGTGACATCGACCACCGCAGGCCCGCGGTCGTGCGGGTGACGGTCGTCGAGAACGGACAGCGCCGGACGTTGAACGTGTGCCGCGAGCACTACGAGCAGCTCCGCGCGCGGCAGGCTTCGCCGTTCGAGTCGCTGTTCAGCGGGCTCGGCGGCTTCGGCGGCGGGTTCGGGGAGGACGTGCTCGGCGGCTTCTTCGGCGAGGAGGAACAGGGCAGGGGCCGCGAGGAGATCGGCGGCCCGCTGGGCGGCCCGGCCGGCCGCACTCCCAGGGCACGGCGCGGCGGCGGGAGGCCGCGCGGCGCGGCCCGCGGCCGGGAGTCCGTCGACATCACCGATTACATGAGCGACCAGGCGGAAGAGATCCTCCAGCAGGCCGCGCGCACGGCGGCCGAGTGGGGCGCGCGCGAGGTCGATTCGGAGCACCTGCTCTTCGCGCTCGCCGACAACGACGTGGTGCAGGCGATCCTCAGCCGGTTCAAGCTGTCGCCGGAGGAGCTGAAGACCCAGGTCCGCGAGATCAGCCCGAAGCGGGAGCGCAAGGGCGACGGTCCCCAGGGCGGCATCGGCGTTTCGCCGAGGGTGAAGGCCGCGCTGCTGGCGGCGTTCAACGCCTCGCGGGACATGGGGCACAGCTACCTGGGCCCCGAGCACCTCCTCATCGGCCTGGCCGCGGAGGAAGGGCTGGCCAGCGAGGTGCTGCGCCGGTACGGCCTCACGCCGGAGGCGCTCCGCCAGCAGACCGTGCGCGTGGTCGGCAAAGGCGCGGAGGAAGGACGGGTCGAAGGGAAGAGCGAGACGCCCAACCTCGACAAGTACAGCCGCGACCTCACCGCGCTCGCCAAGCAGGGCAAGCTCGACCCGGTGATCGGCCGCGCGCAGGAGATCGAGACCGTCATCGAGATCCTCTCCCGCCGCAAGAAGAACAACCCGGTGCTGATCGGCGAGCCCGGCGTCGGCAAGACGGCCATCGTCGAGGGCCTCGCCCAGCGCATGCTGGCGGGGGAGGTTCCCGAGCCGTTGCGCGGCAAGCGGGTGGTGGAGCTGCTCGTCAACTCGATCGTGGCCGGCACGCAGTACCGCGGCCAGTTCGAGGAGCGCGTGAAGCAGCTCCTCGACGAGATCTCCGCGCAGCAGGAGAACCTGATCCTCTTCATCGACGAGCTGCACACCATCGTCGGCGCCGGCTCGACCGGCGGCGAGGGCGGCCTCGACATCGCCAACTCGTTCAAGCCGATGCTGGCGCGCGGCGAGCTGCACCTGATCGGCGCGACCACGCTGAACGAGTACCAGAAGCACATCGAGAAGGACGCCGCGCTCGAGCGGCGCTTCCAGCCGGTGCTGATCAGCGAGCCGACCGTCGAGCAGACCATCATCATCCTGCAGGGGTTGCGCGACGTGCTCGAGGCGCACCACAAAGTGGTCATCCTCGAGGAGGCGATCGTCGCCGCGGCGGAGCTCTCCGACCGCTACATCCGCGGGCGGTACCTGCCCGACAAGGCGATCGACATCATCGACCAGGCCGCGGCCCGGGTGAGGCTGCGCAGCACCTCCCGGCCGGTGGAGCTGGTGGAGGCGGACGCCGCGTTGCAGCAGCTCAAGCGCGAGCGCGACTACGCCCGCAGCCGGAAGAACTACGACCGGACCAAGGAGCTGGAGAAGCGCCTCGACGAGCGGCAGAAGGAGTACGAACAGAAGGTCGCCGAGTGGGAGCAGGTCCGCCGCTCGTCGACCGGCGAGGTGAACGTCAGCGACGTGGCGGAGATCATCTCCCGGCTCACCGGCGTGCCGGTGAACGAGCTGACCCTCGAGGAGCGCGAGCGGCTGATCAAGATGGAGGATCGCCTGCACCAGCGCGTGATCGGGCAGGACGAGGCGGTGGAGGCCGTGAGCGAGGCGGTGCGCATGGCCCGCGCCGGCCTGAGGGAAGGCCGCCGGCCGATCGCGACCTTCTACTTCCTGGGGCCCACCGGCGTGGGCAAGACCGAGCTCGCCAAGGCGCTCGCGGAGGTCGTCTTCGGCGACGAGGACGCGATGATCCGCATCGACATGAGCGAGTACCAGGAGCGGCACACCGTGGCCCGCCTGATCGGCGCGCCTCCCGGGTACGTGGGCTTCGAGGAAGGCGGCCAGCTGACCGAGCGCGTGCGCCGCAAGCCCTACAGCGTGATCCTGCTCGACGAGTTCGAGAAGGCCCACCCCGACGTGCAGAACATCCTGCTGCAGGTCTTCGACGACGGTCGGCTCACCGACGGCAAGGGACGAGTCATCGACTTCAGCAACGTCATCATCATCGCCACCAGCAACGTCGGCTCCGAGCTGATCCAGCGGAACCTGCAGGCGCCCGAGGGCGAGCGGAAGGACTACGACAAGCTGAAGGAAGATCTCCTGACCCTCCTGCGCAAGTACCTGCGGCCCGAGTTCTTGAACCGCATCGACGAGATCATCGTCTTCCACGCTCTCGACCGCGAGCAGATCCGCAAGATCGTCGGCCTGCAGCTGGAGCGGGTGAAGCGGATGGCCAACGCGCAGGGCATCACCCTCGAGTTCGACCAGTCGCTGATCGACCACCTGGCCGACGTCGGCTACCGGCCGGAGTACGGCGCACGCGAGCTGCGGCGGCAGATCCGGTCGCTCGTCGAGACCCAGCTGGCTTCCGCGATGCTGAAGGGCGACGTCAGCGAAGGCGACGTGGTCACGTTCTCCTACGATCCGTCAACGGACACCGTGCGCTGGGAGAAGCGCGCCGCGGCGCCCCAGGCGGCGGCCCAACCCTCGCCGCCTCCGGGCGGTGGAGACGGGCCTGGCGGCCGCGGCCGCGACCGCGAAGGTCCGCGGCCTTCGGTGCACTGAACAAAGCGGCGGGCGGACGGCAGGCGTGAGGCGCTGCCGCTCGCCTCGCCCGCCTACCTGGGCTCGAGCTGCTCGCGCAGGCGCTCGCGCAGCTCGGGCGGGTCGAGGTGGAGGTAATCCTTCTCCACGGTGGCGGAGATGCGCTGCGCCACTCGTTCGGCGAGCGTGCCGCGCAGCAACCCCACGAACGCAGGCGGGGCGACGAGCACCAGCCGATCGTACGCCTTCCTCACCAGCGCGTCGTCGAGCGCCTGGGCGATCTGACGGGCGAACTTCTCCATCTCCACCTTCTTGCGCGGGGTGTGAGGTTCCATGGCCGAACGGCCGCCGGCGCTCTGCTTGACGCGGCCAGGCTTGTCCCGGCCCAGCTCCGAGTCCTTCGCCCGGCTCTGGGGATGGGCCAGCTCCGCCACGAGCGTCCAATCGCGTCCATTCGCCTGCGGCGCGTACATGCGCGCGCTCGCCGCATCCGCCAGCACGATCCAGGTACGAGCGTCCACGGTTGGCTCCCGTCCGGAGGGCTTCGGCCTCCGGGTAGCGACGATCGGCGGCCGGCGCAACCCGGGCGGTCTTCGCCCAACGCGTGCGCGTCCGCGCGGATTGACAGGTACACCCGATGACCGATCTTCGCACCGGAGGGAGTCGAGCGTGCCAGGGAGTGACCGCGCCGCGGGAGAGGGCGAGCGACGGGAAGCTGCCGAGGAACGCGGCGTCTCCCGCGGCCATGTTCGCGATCTGGTGGCGCTGCTCGCTCTACCCGCGCTGTGGAAGGACAAGGATCAGGAGTGGATCGCGAGCGACCTGCTGGACGTGCTCGTCAGCCACCTCCGGCTGGATTGCGCGTTCGTCCGCCTGACGGAGGCGGGAGCCGGCCGGCCGCTGGAGCACGCGTGGCCGGACTCCTGCGAGATCACCCGCGAGGTCGCCGGCCAGCTGCAGCCGACCCCGGGAGCGGAAGCGGCGCCCCTCGGGACGTTGGCGGCGCCGGCGCCCGGCGGGGGGAGGCTGCGCCTGGCCCGGGTCGAGCAGCGGTTCCCCGGCGAGGAGTGCGTGGTGGTGGTCGGCGCCCGCAGGGCGAGCTTTCCCACCAGGGCCGAGGGCTTCCTCCTCCAGGTCGCCGCGGATCAGGCGGCCATCGCGGTGCACGGGGCGCGGCTCCTCGCGCGCGAGCAGGCCGCGCGCGCGGACGCCGAGATCCGCGCCGTCCAGATGTCGCTCGCGGCGGAAGTCGGCGCGGCGGTCGCCGGCGCCGCCGGGCTCGACGGCATGCTCCAGCGCTGCGCCGAGGCGATGGCCCGCCTGCTCCAGGTTTCGTGCGCGGGCATCTGGGTCTTGTCGGAGGGACAGGGGCTCGTCCTGCGCGCGCGCGGGGGCGGTTGCCAGCTCAACGGCAAGCATGACCGCGTGGCGGTCGGCTCGTACAAGGTGGGGTGGATCGCGCGAGAGCGAAGGCCCCACCTGACCAACCAGCTGCAGAGCGACCCTCTGGTGACCGATCCAGGCTGGACCAGGCGCAACCGGCTGACGGCCTTCTCCGGTTATCCACTGGTGGTGGAGGCTCGGCTCGCCGGGGTGATGGCCATCTACTCGGACAGGCCGTTGGCCGAGCAGGCCCTCGATGCAATGAGCGGCGTCGCGGACATGATCGCCACCGGGATCGAGCGAAAGAGGGTCGAGGAGGAGCGCAGCCGGCTGGCCGCGCTGGAGAGGAACGCCCGCGCCGAGGCGGACGCGGAGCGCGCCAGGCTGCGCTCGCTGATCCTCAAGGCGCCGGTCCCCATCGCGGTGATGAACGGGCCGGACTACGTCTACGAGATCGCCAACGAGCCGCTCTGTGAGATCACCGGCCGCCGCGACCTGGTGGGCAAGTCGGTGCGCGAGGCGTTTCCTTCGCAGGGCACGCCCAATCTCGACCTCGCCTTCCGCACCGGCGTCCAGGTGGTGGTGGACGAGCATCCGCTGCGAGTGGAACGCAACGGCCGGATCGAGGATGCGGTGTTCAAGTTCGTGATCGATCCGTATCGGGACCCGGCGGGCGAAGTGGAGGGTCTGGTCGTGGTCGGGGTCGAGGTCACGGACCAGGTCGCGGCCCGCCGCACGGTCCAGGCGCGCGCCGCGAGCCTGGTGGAGCAGCAGGAGTGGCTCGAGTCGGTGCTCGACGTGCTCCCGGTGGGCGTGGCCCTCGTCGAGCCCGAAACGGCCCGGATCCTCTTGTCGAACAAGGCGGCGGACCGGATGGCGGGCGGCGTGTTCCCGAAGGCTCGATCGGGCGCGGGTGACCAGGAGCGCTCCTACTGCACGGACGCGCTGGGAAAGCGGATCGAGGACAGCCAGATGCCGGGCGTCCGGGCGGCCCGCGGCGAGAGGCTCCACGGCCTCGAGGCGGACTGGCAGACGCCGCAGGGGACCAGGTCCCTCCTGATCAACTCCGAGGTGCTCGAGGCGAACCACGGCCACCCCGCGACCGTGGTCTGCGCCTTCGAGGACGTCACCGAGCTGAAGAGCACGCAGGTGGCCCTCAGCCTGGCGTTGGAGGACAGCTACCGCTTCGTCTCCGTCGTCGAGGAGAGCTCCGAGTTCATGGGCATCGCCACGCTGGAAGGGCAGCTGGTCTTCGTCAACTCGGCGGGTCAGAAGCTGGTCGGCATCGCCGATCCCGCGCAGGTCCCGCGCATGACCATCTTCGACTACGTCTTCTCCGAGGACCACGGCCTGTTGCGCGACGCCCTCGCGGCGGCGATCGCGGAGGGGCAGCGCACCGGGGAGGTTCGTTTCCGGAACATCCGGACGGGGGAACCGATCCAGGTCTGGGCGAACCTCTTCGTGCTCCGCGACCGGCGGACCGACGAGCCCGTCGCGCTCGCCACCGTGACGCACGACTTGACCGACCAGAAGCGCAACCTCGAGCTGCGCGAGAGGGTCCTGGCGATCGTCAGCCACGACCTGCGCAATCCCTTGAACGCGATCATGATGGGCGCCTCGGTGCTTCGCGGCGCGCCCCGCGCCTCGGCCGAGGCGATCCAGATCGCCTCGCGGATCGTGTCGAGCGCGGAACGAATGGACGCGATCATCGGCGACCTGCTCGACCTGACCAAGGTGCGCCTGGGACGCGGGATCGAGGTGAGGCGCCGGCCGACCGACGGGCACGAGCTCTCCGCGCGGATCGTCGAGGAGATCAAGGCGGCGCACCCGGGACGCGAGGTCCGGCTGCGGATCGCGGGCGACGGCAGCGGCCGCTGGGACTCCTCCCGGATCGAGCAGGTCGTGTCGAACCTCGCCTCCAACGCTCTGCAGTACGGGCCGGAGGACCAGCCGGTCACCATCGAGAGCCGGGGTGGCGCGGACGACTGGACCCTGTCGGTCCACAACCTGGGCGAGCCCATCCCGGCCGATCTGCTGCCCCACCTGTTCGACCCGTTCAGGAGGGGCCGCGAGCCTGCCGCCGGAAAGGATCGCAACAACCTCGGGCTCGGCCTCTTCATCGTGCGCGCGGTGGTGGAGGCGCACGGCGGCAGCATCGACGTCACCTCCGAGCGCAAGCAGGGCACGCGGTTCCTGGTCCGGCTGCCGCGCTTCGCGCTGGCCTAGAGTG
>DASQBG010000014.1:0-16718 GCA_035635335.1 Myxococcales bacterium
TACGTGCGCCCCGAGTTCGTGCAGCGCGCGCGGGAGGGCGCGACCGTGGTGGTCGCGGGTGAGGGATGGGGCTCGGGCAGCTCGCGCGAGCAGGCCGTGCTGGCACTCAAGGGCGCCGGCATCCAGGCGATCGTGGCGAAGAGCTATGCGTTCATCCACAAGCGCAACCTGGTGAACGAGGCGCTGCCCTTCCTGGTGGTGCGGGACGAGGCGTTCTACGAGGTGGCGAAGGAAGGCGCGGAGGTGCACGTCGACCTCGCGCGCGGGCGCGTCCGCGTCGCCGGGCAGGAGTTCCAGGCCGAGGAGCCGTCCCGCATCATCCAGGCCCTGGCGGGCGAGGGCGGCATCGTCCCGGCGATCCAGCATCACGGCACCACGGTGTTCGAGAAGCTGACCGCCTGAGTGCGCAGCGACGATCTTCACACGCTGCCGAAGGACCTCGACTGGTTGCGCGCGAAGGTCTAGATCGCGGGCATGGCATCCGCGAAGCAGACGGCGGCGGCGCGCAGGAACATTAACGCGTCGCGTCCCGCGCCGGGGCGGGCCGCACCGCGTTAGAGATGCTAGGTTCCCCGCCTCCAATGGCCCAGCGCATCGCGGTCATCCCCGGCGACGGAATCGGCCCCGAGGTCGCGGGCGTCGGCGTGCGGCTGCTTTCGCGGATCGCGGAGCTGCGCGGCCTGCGGCTACAATTCGACTGGTTCGACTTCGGCGCCGAGCGCTACCTGCTCGACGGAACCGTCCTGCCGGACGGATTCATGGACACGCTCCGGCGCGACTACGCCGCCGTGTACTTCGGTGCGGTGGGGGATTCGCGCGTGCCGGGGAACGAGCACGCGAAGGGCATTCTCTTGGCGATGCGCTTCGAGCTGGACCTCTACATCAATCTGCGCCCGTGCCAGCTGCTCGACGACCGGCTCAGCCCGCTCAAGGGGAAGGGCCGGCGTGAGCTCGATTTCGTGGTGGTGCGCGAGAACACCGAGGGCCTGTACACCGGCACCGGCGGCACCTTCAAGAAAGGCACGCCCGACGAGATCGCGCAGGAAGTCGACATCAACACGCGCAAAGGCGTGGAGCGCATCTGCGAGGCGGCCTTCGCGATCGCCGAGGCGAACGGCAAGAAGCGCGTGTGCATGGGAGACAAGGCGAACGTGCTGCTGCACGGTCACGGCCTGTGGCGGCGCGTCTTCGCGGAAGTGGCGGCGCGCCACCCGCAGGTGCAAGCGAAGGCCATGTTCGTCGACGCGCTGGCGATGGACCTGGTGCGACAGCCCGAGGGGTACGACGTGATCGTCACCAACAACCTGTTCGGCGACATCCTGACCGATCTGGGGGCCGCGCTCACTGGAGGCCTGGGCCTCGCAGCGAGCGGGAACATCCACCCAGGCCAGGTCTCGCTCTTCGAGCCGGTGCACGGCAGCGCGCCCGACATCGCGGGGCAGGGCAAGGCGAACCCGCTGGCCATGGCGCTCTCCGGCGCGCTGATGCTCGAGCACCTCGGCCACTCCGCCGAAGCGCGGCTCGTCGAGGAAGCCGTGCGAGACCAGGTCGCGCAGGGCGCGCACACCCCCGACCTGGTCCCGATGCTCGGTGGTCCCGCTTCGACCACCGAGCAGGTCGGGAACGAGCTGCTCGGCCGGATCGAGAAGCTTGCCAGTCGCCGCCAATAGGGCGGTGCTGCGTTTTCACGTCAGGCGGCCGGCTGGGGCATCGGCATCGGCTCGCCGGTCTCCAGGAGCGTCTTGAGTCCCGAGAGCACCAACTGCCAGCCGTCCGCGCTCACGTGCCGGGCGGTCTTCGGCGCCTCGGCCAGCTCGTGGGTGGCGGTGAGCTTGCACACCTCTCCCCGCTTCTCGATCAGATAGGTCACCCGCGACTGCTCCTTGCTCAGCTCGGCGTCGTAGAGGATGTGCCAGGTGACGACGAGGCGGCGGGGCGGATCGGCCTCCAGCACGGTGCCCTCCACGTCGCGCGAGCCGTTCGGGCCGGTCGAGTACCATTCCGATCCGCGCTTCCAGTCGGAGTGGATGGTCTCGCCGAAGAAGTACTTCTTGGTGACCTCGCCGTCGGTGAGCGCCTGCCACAGCGTCTCGGGCGTGGTGCGGATGAAGACCTGGTAGATCTGGACCTTGCTCTCCATGGTGGTGCCCTCCAGTTGGGACTTGAGCTGCGACAGCGCAGCCGCGAACGGCGCCGCGTACTTGCTCACCCAGCGGTCGTGGACCAGCCGGATCGGCACCGGGTTCAGGTAGTGCAGCTTCTCGCGCCCCGCGCGGCGCGTGACGACGAGGCCCGCTTCCTCCAGCACGCGCAGGTGCTTCATCACGCCGAAGCGGGTCATGGAGACGCGCTCGCACAGCTCGCCCAGGGTCTGGCCGTCGCGCTTGAACAGGCGGTCGAGCAGCTTGCGCCGGCTGGGGTCCGCGAGGGCCTTGAACACGTCGTCCATGCCCGGCCTGTATATGTGACTAAATGGTCACATGTCAAGCGGACCGTCCGGCGTTATCCTCCGGCCTTGACCCGGGAGAGCCCATGAAGCCGCTGCCCACCGAGCTCGTCTTCCTCGCCGCGAAGCGCACGCCGTTCGGTACCTACGGAGGGGCCCTGAAGGACGTTTCCGCGACCGACCTGGCGGTGCACGCCGCGAAGGCGGCCCTGGCGCAGTCGGGGGTGAAGCCCGAGGACGTCGACAACGTGGTCTTCGGGAACGTGATGCAGACCAGCCCGGACGCGATCTACCTGGCGCGTCATGTGGGCCTCAAGGCTGGCCTGCCGCATCACGTCCCGGCGCTGACCGTGAACCGGCTCTGCGGTTCGGGCTTCCAGGCGGTGGTGGACGCCGCGCTGGAGATGCTCGCCGGCCACTCCCAATGCGCGCTGGTCGGCGGCACCGAGTCGATGTCGCAGGCGCCTCACGTCGCCCGCGGCCTGCGCTTCGGCGTGGGATTGGGCAAGTCGCCCAAGCTCGAGGACGCCCTCTGGGAAGCGCTGACGGACAGCTACAACGGCCTCCCCATGGCCATGACGGCGGAGAACCTGGCCGTGAAGTACGGCATCTCGCAGCGCGAGGTGGACGAGTACAGCGTGCTCTCGCAGAAGCGGTTCGCGGCGGCGCAGGAGGGTGGGCGGTTCGCGGACGAGGTCGCTCCGATCGATCTGCCGGGCAAGAAGGGAGCGGTCGTCCAGTTCGCTCGCGACGAGCACAACCGTCCGGAGACCACTGTGGAGGGCCTCGCGAAGCTCCCCAAGGTGTTCAAGAAGGACGGGGTCATCCACGCCGGCGCGGCGAGCGGCATCTGCGACGGCGCCGGAGCGCTGGTGCTGGCCACCCGGCAGTTCGCAGAGAAGCGGGGGCTCAAGCCGATCGGTCGCCTCGTCGGCTGGGGGATCAGTGGGTGCGATCCGTCCATCATGGGCATCGGCCCGGCGCCGGCCATCCGCCGCGCTTTCGAGCGGCACGACGCGAAGCTCTCCGACTTCGATCTGTTCGAGGTGAACGAGGCCTTCTCTCCGCAGTACCTCGCGGTGGAGAAGGAATTGGGCCTGCCCCGCGACCGCACCAACGTCGACGGTGGGGCCATCGCGGTGGGCCACCCGCTGGCCGCCTCGGGCGCGCGCATCACCGCGCACCTGCTCTACGAGCTGAAGCGGCGGGGCGCCAAGCGCGGCGTCGGCTCGGCCTGCATCGGCGGCGGGCAAGGGATCGCGCTGCTCCTGGAGTCGGCGTAGGATCCGGGCCAATGGCTGGGCAGCAGGATCTCTTCTTCGATTGGAACGTCGCGCGGGCCGCTCCGGACCGGCTCGGAGAAGCTCTCGTCCTCGACGAGACGCTGCGCGACGGGATCCAGAGCCCGAGCGCCGTCGATCCGCGCATCGAGGAGAAGATCGAGATCCTGCACCTCCTCGACGAGCTGGGCGTGGTGCAGCTCGACCTCGGCCTGCCGGGCGCGGGCTCGCACCAGCGGGCGGCGGTGAAGAGGCTGGTGGAGGAGATCCGCGACGCGCGGCTGAAGATCCGGGCAAACGTCGCCTGCCGCACCGTGGTCAGCGACATCGTCCCCGCCGCCGAGATCCAGCAGGAGACCGGCGTCCCCCTGGAGGTCTACGCGTTCATCGGCTCCTCGCCGATCCGGCAGTACGCCGAGGAATGGGACCTCGACTTCATCGAGAAGCAGTCGGTGGAGGCCATCCGCTTCGCCGCCCGCCAGAACCTCGCCGTCACCTACGTGACGGAGGACACCACCCGCAGCAAGCCCGACGATCTGCGCCGGCTGTTCCTCTCCGCGATCGAGGCGGGCGCGCGCCGGCTGTGTCTGTGCGACACGGTGGGCTACTCGACGCCGGAGGGCGCGGCGGCGGTGGTGAGGTTCGCGCTGGAGGTGGTGCGCGAGTCGGGCATGGAGGTGGGGCTCGACTGGCACGGCCACAATGACCGCGGCCTCGCGCTGGCCAACGCCCTGGCGGCCGGCGCGGCAGGGGCGACCCGCCTGCACGGCTGCGCCGCGGGGATCGGCGAGCGGGTGGGGAACACGGCCATCGACCAGCTCCTGGTGAACCTCAAGTTGCTCGGGCACCCCGTCTACGGCGCGCGGGACATGAGCAAACTGGTGCGCTTCGTCGAGCTCGCGGCCCGCGTGACGGGGCATTCGCTGCCGGTGAACTATCCGGTCGCCGGCGCCGACGCCTTCCGCACCGCCACCGGCGTGCACGCGGCGGCGATCGTCAAGGCGCAGCGCAAGGGCGATCACTGGCTGGCGGACCGCATCTACTCCGGCGTCCCGGCCGGCGAGTTCGGCAAGGAGCAGCAGATCGACATCGGCCCGATGAGCGGGCTGTCCAACGTGAAGCACTGGCTCGCCCGGCACGAGATCCCCGCCGACGAGCCACTCGCCAAGGCAATCCTTCAGCGCGCGAAGACTTTTTCGCGCACCCTCACCGATGCGGAGCTGGTGCAGCTCGTCCGCGAGCTGCGCCCGGAGGCCAGGTCATGATCCCATTCGCCGGTATGAAGATCTTCTCGACCACCCTGGCCCGCGACCGCGAGCAGATGGGCGAGACCATCACCCGCTGGCTCAACGACAATTCCGCGCTCGAGGTGGTCGACAAGATCGTGACCCAGAGCTCGGACAAGGAGTTCCACTGCCTGACGATCACCCTCTTCTACCGCGAGCGCCCGCGGAGCTGAGCACTTAGGTTCTCCCCATGTCTCCCCGATCCTCGATGCCGATGGGCAACTTCGCCTTCCCGCCCTTCACGCGCGGCGTGAAGTGGCTGCTGATCGCCACGGTCGTGGTGTCGATCCTGGTGCCCATCAGCGGCGCATTCGGTGACAACTTGAAGGTCCTGCTCGCCTTCATCCCGGCCGCCCTCATGCACGGATACGTCTGGCAGCCCTTCACGTACACGTTCCTCAACCCGGACCCGCTGGGCCTCGTCTTCGCGGGCCTGGGCCTGTGGCTGATGGGCGGCTCGCTCGAGGCCATGTGGGGGACGCGGCGGTTCGTCACCTTCTATTTCGCGACTTCCGTGCTGGCAGCCCTGGCGACCGCCGTGATCGGGATCTTCGCTGGCAGCGTGGCCCGGTTCGCTTATTTCGGGAACTGGGTGGTCATCGAGGCGCTGGCGGCCGCTTTCGCCGTCTCGCTCCCCAGCGCGCGCATCTTCCTCTACTTCATTCCCATCGAGGCGCGCCTCCTGCTGCCCATCTCGGCGGGCATCACCCTCCTCTTCATGATCTTCTACGGACCCGTGCCCTACCTGCCGCAGATGTTCGCGCTCGGCGCCGGCGTCCTGTTCGCCGGAGGCATCCGCACTCCTCGGCAGCTGCTGCTCCGGCTGCGGGTGTGGTGGATCGATCGTCGCCTGCGCAGCCGGCGGCTGCGCGTGGTGCGCGGCGGGGACGACGCGCCGGGCCGGGGGCGCAGCGGGTCGGACAAGTACCTGCACTGAGGTCTACAGATTCGTCAGGTGCGCGATCGCGGCCGTTGCGATGTAGATGCGCTTGGTATTGGTCCTCTGCGCGTCCACCGGCACGAGGAAGAACCCTTGCGGACCCTCGCGGCCGTCGCGATGCCCTTCGATGCTGCGGCCGTCGGAGAAGGTGACGCGGAGCTTGCCGCCGTCCGGCGCGACCGGCGGCTCGCCGGGCGCGAGCATGAAGAAGATGGCCTTCACCTCGGCGTGCGGGACGATCTCGGTCGAGCCGCCGCCCTGCGGCTGCAGCGCGAACTCGGGCCTGCCCAGGTCGAGATCGGTGACGCTCCCGCGCCGCGTCCGCCCGGCGCGGGTGTGGATCGCGACGCGGTGCTCGCCCGACACGACGGTGGTCGCGCGCGCGGGCCCGCCCGACGCCATCGGCGGCGCGTCCTCGTCCACCGGCACGAGCAGGTCGGGGTGGTCGTGGGGATTGAGCATCACCACCGACTCGCCGTCGGTCATCGGCTGGAGCGTCGGATCCATCACCGGCTGCAGCGCGGGATCGAGATCGCCGGGCGGATACAGCAACGAGACGGGCTCGCCGGGGGGCGCGTCGTTCGCGGCCTCCTCCGCGGGCCGCAGGAAGCTGGCCCCCTCGCCGTCGTCGACCAGCTGGAGCAGCGTCGCCGCCTCGTCGTCGGCCAGCGCGCGCGGACCGTCGTCCTGCGCGGCCGGCCATTCCTCGGTGGCCGGCGCATCGGCCGGGGCCGACCACTGCACTTCGGCGGGCGCCTCCTCCGGGGCGGTCCCGTCCCAGTCTCCGGTCGGCTCCGCGGGCGCGGCCCAAGGAGAAGGTTCCTTCGATTCCTGCCAACCCTCCGGTTCGCCTCCGTCGGTGGTCGAGGCTTCCTCGACCGGGACGGACACCGGATCGAACCCGGCGTCGTGCGCCTGTGCCGTCCAGGCCGGCTCGGCCGGTGGCTCCGTCGCGGGAGACGACATCGCCCAGCCGTCGTCGCGCGGCTCGCCGATGCGCGCCGGCAGCGGCAGGCCGTGGGCGCGGACCGGACCCGGCAGCCCCTCCGACCAGTCGCCCGCCAACGGGTCCGGCTTGGAAGAGGCGCCTGGCGAGTCGGGCGAGGACGGCGGTTGCTCGGGCAGCGGCCCTGCTCGGACATCGGACATGCGTGCACGCGCTCCCGGTGGCCGTTCAGCATAGCAGAGAGGTCCGAGGCCCCGCAGAAACCGGCCGGGCTCGAGACGGCCGCGCTTTGAAAGGCGCGGCGCCGCCGCATACGGCGACGGCTGGTGGGATTTACACACATCCACCCAGGCGTTAGACCCTCCCCGATGTCCTCGCTCGTCCAGATCGGCGGAAAGCGCTCCGGCCCGCGGCCCGGCGGGGACGCATTCCTGCCGACCACGCTGGCGGAGGCGCGCGCCCGCGGATGGGACGAGCTCGACGTGGTGCTGGTGAACGGTGACGCCTACGTCGACCACCCCACCTTCGGCGTGCCGCTCCTCGGCCGGGTCCTGGCGGCGCGCGGGTTCAGAGTGGCGATCCTCTCGCAGCCGCGGTGGGACGAGGCGAGCTTCGCCCAGGACTTCGCCGCCTGCGGCCGGCCGCGCCTCTTCTTCGGCGTATCGAGCGGCAACATGGACTCGATGGTCAACCACTACACGGCCGCGAAGAAGCGGCGCGCCAGCGATGCGTATACGCCCGGCGCCGCGCCCGGCCAGCGTCCAGACTATGCGACCGCCGTCTACGCGCGGCGCCTGAAGAAGCTGTTCCCCGATGTGCCGCTGGTGATCGGGGGCGTCGAGGGCTCGCTCCGGCGGCTGGCGCACTACGACTACTGGAGCGACCGCGTCCGGCGCTCGATCCTGGCCGACTGCCCGGCCGACCTGCTGGTCTACGGCATGGGCGAGGTGCCGCTTCTGGAGATCGCCCGCCGCCTGGCTTCGGGCGAGGACATCTGCGGGCTGACGGACGTGCGCGGCACCGCGGTGCGCTTCCGCGACGACCCTGAGCAGTCCTGGCGCGCGCTGGTCGGAGAGCGGGACCGCGAGGAGGTGTGGCTGCCCTCCTATGAGGAGATTTGCGCCGACAAGAAGGTGTACGCGGAGTTCTCGCGGCTCTACCACCTCGAGCACAACCCGGACAACGCGCGCATCCTGGTGCAGAAGCACGGCGGGCAGCTCATCTACGTCAACCCGCCCGCGCAGCCGCCCACCACCGAGCTGGTCGACTGGGAGTACGAGCTGCCCTTCACGCGCTTGCCGCACCCGATGTATGGCGAGGCGAAGATTCCCGCCTGGGAGCAGATCCGCTTCAGCGTGACCATCATGCGCGGTTGCGCCGCGGGCTGCGCGTTCTGCTGCATCACCGAGCACCAGGGCCGGGACGTGGTCTCGCGCAGCGAGGCCAGCGTGCTGCGCGAGATCGAGTCATTGAAGGACGTGCCCGGTTGGACGGGCGTGGTCTCGGACATCGGCGGCGCCACCGCGAACATGTGGCACATGGTCTGCACCGACGACGAATGGCACCTCCAGTGTCGCCGCGCCTCGTGCGTCTATCCCAGCGTGTGTCCGAAGTTCGGCACCGACCACGGCCCGCTGATCGAGTTGATGCGCAAGGCGCGGGCGTTGCCTGGCGTGAAGCGCGCGTTCGTCGCGAGCGGCGTGCGCTACGACCTGGCCTTCGCCGACGAGCGGCGGGGCGACGAGTACATCCGCGAGCTGGTGGCGAACCACGTGGGGGGTCATCTGAAGATCGCCCCCGAGCACATCTCGCCCGGCGTGGTGCGGGTGATGAAGAAGCCCGGCAAGGAGCAGTTCGTCCGCTTCAAGGAGCTGTTCGAGAAATACTCCGACGAAGCCGGCAAGGAGCAGTACCTGGTGCCCTACTTCATCTCCGGCCATCCCGGCTGCGAGGTGAAGGACATGGTGGAGCTGTCCGATTACCTCGAGGAGAACGGCTGGCGGCCCCAACAGGTCCAGGACTTCACGCCCACGCCCATGACGCTCGCGACGGACATGTACTACTCCGGGTACCACCCGAACACGGGCAAGCCGGTGCACGTCCCGGCGGGCGCGGACGAGAAGGCGATGCAGCGCGCGTTGCTGCAGCCGCACCTCCCGCAGTATCGCGCGGCGGCCGCGAAGGCACGGCGCGTGACTGGAGCAGGCCCGCGCCCGAAGCGACTCCGGCGCGAGGGGCCGACCGTAAAGCCGAGCGACTCGTTCGAGTCTTAATCCGGCTGGGCGCGGACGAGCAACGCAGGGAAGTCCACGCCGCGCGGGAGCGTTCCCAGCGTGCGGCCCCAGTCGCCCGCGAGGCGGGAGGCGCAGAAGGCGTCGGCCACCTCCGGCGGTCCGTGGAGCACGAGCAGCGTTCCTTGCAGAGCGAGGGCCAACGCCTCGACCAGGCGGCGGGCCTGCCCTTCCTCCGCGCGCGCCAGGAGCGCTTCGGTCGCGTCGAGGTGCGCGTCCAGCCGGCGGTCGGTGCCGCGCGCTTCCCGCAGCTCGGCGAGCAGCGCCTCCACGGCGGGCGGTTCCTTGGCCAGCGAGCGCAGGACGTCCAGGCAGATGACGTTCCCCGATCCTTCCCAGATGGAGTTGAGCGGCGCCTCCCGGTACAGCCGGGGCAGGCCGCTCTCCTCGACGTATCCGTTCCCGCCCAGGCATTCGAGCGCCTCCCCTACGCCCGCCGGCGCGCGCTTGCACACCCAGTACTTGCTCACGGCGGTGGCGATCCGGCGGAACGCCGATTCCTCGGGCCGATCGTAGGCGCGAGCGAGGCGCATCGTCAGGAGGAGCGCGGCTTCGGCCTCGACGCAGAGGTCCGCGAGCACGTTGCGCATGAGCGGCTGCTCGACCAGGCGCTTCCCGAACGCGGAGCGGTGCGCGCAGTGGTGCGCCGCCTGCCACTGCGCCTGGCGCAACACCGCGGCCGCGCCGATCACGCAATCGAGGCGCGTGTGGTTCACCATCTCCAAAATCGCCGGCACGCCGCGGCCCTCCTCGCCGACGAGCTGGGCCCACGCGCCGTCCATCTCCACCTCGCTGGAGGCGTTGGAGCGGTTGCCCAGCTTGTCCTTGAGGCGCTGGAGGAAGAAGCGGTTGCGCCCGCCGTCCGGCGTCCAGCGCGGCAGCAGGAAGCAGGAGAGGCCGGCGGGCGCCTGCGCCAGCACCAGGAAGGCGTCGCTCATCGGCGCCGAGCAGAACCACTTGTGTCCGGTGAGGCGAAAGGCCTCCCCGTCGCGCACCGCGCGAGTGGTGTTGGCGCGCACGTCGGAGCCGCCCTGCTTCTCGGTCATCGCCATGCCGATCAGCGCGCCGGACTTCTGCGCGGCCGGCAGGGAGCGCGGATCGTACGATCGGCTCGCGATCCGCGGCTCCCACTCTCGCGCGAGCTCCGGTTGCCGGCGCAGCGCCGGGACGGCCGAGTAGGTCATCGAGATGGGGCAGCCATGGCCCTGCTCGCATTCGGCGTCGAGGAACATCAGCGCGGCCCGGGCCACGTGGGCGCCTTCGCGGTCCTCCTCCCAGGGCAAGGAGTGGATGCCGTGCGCCACCGCCACGCGCATCAGCTCGTGCCAGGCGGGATGGAACTCCACCTCGTCGGCGCGGTTCCCGTACCGATCGTGCGTGCGCAGCCGCGGCGGGTTCTCGTTCGCCTGCGCCGCCCACGCCTGCGCGGGGCGCGACCCGGCGAGCTGCCCCAGCTCGAGGAGCTGCGCCCGCGCCCAGGCGGCGCCCTCGCGGTCGACCGCGTCGCGCAGCGCGCGATCGGCGGCGAAGAGGTTCACCTCCAGCGGAGGAGGCTGATTCAGCACCTCGTGCGTGGCCATGCGCCCTTAGTCTATCGCGAACTACCCGGCGGGTTTCGGCGCCCGGCTGGGGAGCTTCTCCTCCAGCTCGTCGATGTTCCTGGGCCAGTCGGACTTGAGCAACCTCGAGAGCGATCGATCCGAGAGGATGCGTCCTTCGGTCTGGCAGCGCGGGCAGTAGTTGGTCTCGTTGTCGGCGTAGGCGATGCGCTGCACCGCCGTGCCGCACACCGGACACGGCTTCCGGTAGCGCCCGTGCACGGCCATGCCTTCGCGGAAGGCGGTGACCTTCTCCGGGAAACCCGCGCCGGTCTCGGCGCGCAGGCGCTCGATCCACTCCCGGAGCACCTCCTGCGTCGCGCGGTGGAGCCGCCCGATCTCCTCCTCGGAAAGCTTGTGCGTGGTCTGCACCGGGGACAGGCGGGCGCGGTGGAGGATCTCGTCGGAGTAGGCGTTCCCCACGCCGCTGAACAGGCGCGGGTCGGTGAGCGACCGCTTGAGGGTATGGTTCTCGCGGAGCAGCGCCTGGCGGAAGGCGGCGAGCGGCGCGTCGAGCACCTCGATGCCCCCGCGATCCATGGCGCGCACCGCGTCCATCCCGCGCACGAAATGCAACGAGGCGCGCTTCTTCGTCGCGGCCTCGGTGAGGATCAGCGTGCCGTACGCGAAATCGATGGCGGCCAGCCCCACCTTGCCGGGCACCTTCGCCCCGCGATCGAGCCACTTGAGGCGGCCGGCGACCATGAGATGAATGACCAGGAAAAGATCGCCGTCCAGCTCGAGCGCGATGCGCTTCCCCACCCGGTGGATGCGGACCACCTGCTTGCCGACCGCCTCTACGATCGGCGGATCGAACGTGCGCAGCACGAAGGGCGAGGCGAGGCGCACCGCCTGGATGGGCTGGCGCAGGATGCGCGCCTCGAGCGCCTCGATGTACGCGGTGATGTCCGGCAGCTCAGGCACGCAGCTCGACCAGCTCGAAGACGTAGCCGTCCGGGTCCTCGAAGTCGCGCGAGCGTCCACCGGGGATGTCCTGCGCGGCGCCGAGCGCGCGTGCGCCGTTGCGCTCGACCAGCGAGCCCATCTCGTCCAGGGACTGCACGCGGATTCCCAGCACCGGCCCGCCGCGGTCATAGCCGCGCCGTTCGAGGGCGGGGGGGTGGAAGACGGGGTGCAGCGCCAGGTGGACGCCGGCGCGCAGCTCCAGCTCGACCCAGGTGGGGGTGGCCGATCGCTCCGGCAGCCCCATGACGTCCCGCCAGAAGCGGCGGGACTGCTCCACGTCCGGCACTTGCAGCGTCACCCAGGTGAGCTCGTTCACGGCGCGGCAATGTAGCTTGAAGCGGGCCGTGGTTGAATCGGCCCCGGAGCAGGCATCGGAGGCGGCCATGAAGGTGATCATCGGCGGGGCGAACGGGCTCATCGGATCCGAGCTTGGGCGGGTGCTGCGGGCCCGGGGAGACGAGGTGGTCGCGCTGGTGCGCAAGCCGCGGGAACCCGGCGAGATGAAGTGGGACGGCCGCGGCGTGCCGGCGGGTGTGCTGGACAAGGCGGACGCGGCGCTGAACCTCTCCGGCGCCAACATCGGGGCCAGGCGGTGGAGCGAGCCGTACAAGAAGGAGATCGTCGACAGCCGCGTCGAGTCGACGCGGGCGTTCGTCGCGGGGATGCGCGCCGCGCGGCCGCGGCCGAGGGTGTTCGTGAACGCCAGCGCGGTCGGCGTGTATGGAGGGCGCGGGGACGAAGAGCTGACCGAGGATTCCGCGCCCGGCGGCGACTTCCTCGCCGGGGTCTGCAAGGCCAGCGAGGCGCAGGCGGTGCGGGCGGAGGAGCTGGGCGTCCGTACCGTGCTGCTGCGCACCGGAGTGGTATTGGCGCGACACGGCGGCGCGCTCAAGCAGATGCTCACGCCCTTCAAGGCGTTCGTCGGGGGGCCGATCGGGAACGGGAAGCAGTGGTTCCCGTGGATCCACCTCGCGGACGAGGTGGGGCTGATCCTCTGGGCGCTGGACGGAAGCGTGCGCGGCCCCTTGAACGCGGTGGCGCCCGCGCCGGTCCGCATGAAGGAGTTCGCGCAGGCGCTGGGGCGCGCGCTGCACCGCCCGGCGCTCTTCTCCGTCCCGGCGCTGGTGCTTCGGCTGGGGCTGGGAGAGATGGCCGAGGTGCTGCTGGAGGGGCAACGGGCCCTGCCGCGCAAGGCGCTGCAGGGAGGGTATCGGTTCCGCTTTCCGGAGCTGTCCGGCGCGCTCGCGGACCTGATCGGCGCGGCCGCTCGATCGGCTTGACGGGGGTCCGTGGCATGGTGTTCCTACGCCATGCCCGCGGACTTCACGCATCTTCATCTCCACACCCTCTACAGCCTGCTCGACGGGGCCATCCGGCTGCCCGACCTGATGGAGTCGTGCGCCAAGACGGGCATGAAGTCCGTCGCCGTCACCGACCACGGCAACATGTTCGGGGTGGTGAACTTCTACCAGGAGGCGAAGAAGGCGGGGGTGAAGCCCATCATCGGCTTCGAGGCCTACGTCGCCGGCGAGAAGGGGATGGCGAACAAGGAGCAGCGGATCGGGAACCACCTGGTGCTGCTGGCGATGAACCAGGCCGGCTATCGCAACCTCCGGTACCTGAGCACCAAGGCGTTCACTGACGGCTTCTACTATGACCCGCGCGTCGACAAGCCGCTCCTGCGCGCCCACAACGAGGGGATCATCGCGCTGACGGCGTGCATGGCGGGCGCGGTGCCCAAGGCGATCCGCCGCGGAGACATGGACGAGGCGCGGCGCGAGACGCGCGAGCTGAAGGAGATCTTCGGCGACCGCCTCTACCTGGAAGTGCAGTCGAACGCCTTGAAGGAGCAGCTGCCGGTCAACCACGGACTTTGCGAATTATCGAAGGATTTGCAAATACCGCTGGTGGCCACGGCGGACAGCCACTACGTCAAGCGCGAGGACGCCAAGGCCCACGAGGTGCTGATGGCCATCGCTTCGGGCCGCACCTTCGACGACCCGCGGCGCCTCCGGCACGAGACCGAGGAGCTGTACATCAAGGGACCGGAGGAGATGGCGTCCGCCGCCGAGGCGACCACCGGCGTCGGCGCCGAGTGGCGCGAGGCGGTGCACAACTCGTGGCTCATCGCGCAGCGCTGCAACGTCGAGCTGGACCTGGTCGGCAAGCACCTCCCCCACTTCCAGGTGCCCGAAGGGGAGACGCTCGACTCGTACATCCAGCGTCGGGCGCGCGAGGGGCTCGACCGGCGGTTCGCCGAGATTGCCCGGACCGGGCGGAAGATCGACGCCGACCAATACCGCGAGCGGCTCGAGCGCGAGCTCTCCGTCATCATCGCGATGAAGTTCTCCGGCTACTTCCTCATCGTCCACGATTTCATCGACTGGGCGAAGCAGCACGGGGTGCCGGTCGGCCCGGGCCGCGGCTCCGGGGCCGGGTCGCTGGTCGCGTACGCGCTGCGCATCACCGACATCGATCCGCTCCCGTACAACCTGCTCTTCGAGCGGTTCCTGAACCCCGAGCGCGTGTCCATGCCGGACTTCGACGTGGACTTCTGCCAGGACCGCCGGGGCGAGGTGATCGACTACGTCACGCAGAAGTACGGGCGCGAGAACGTCGCGCAGATCATCACCTACGGCGCGCTCTCGGCGAAGAGCGCCATCAAGGACGTGGCGCGGGTGATGGGCGTTCCGTTCGCCGAGGTGAACGAGCTGACCCGCAACATCCCCAACTTGATCCAGGGCCATCCGGCCACCATCGAGAAGGCCTTGGAGGCGGAGCCGAAGCTCAGGCAGATCCAGGAGGAGAAGCCGGTCTTCAAGACGATCATCGAGTACGCGCGCGCCCTCGAGGGCCTGACGCGCTCGACCGGCATGCACGCGGCGGGCGTGGTCATCGGCGAGAAGCCGCTCTGGGAATACGTGCCGCTCTGCCGCGGGCAGAACGGCGAGCTGGTCACGCAGTTCGCCAAGGACGAGGTGGAGCTCGCCGGGCTCATCAAGTTCGACTTCCTCGGCCTGACGACCCTGACGGTGATCAGCAACGCGGTGAAGCTGATCAACCGCGGCCGCAAGCCCGAGGAGCAGCTGGACATCGCGCTGCTGCCGTTCGACGACAAGAAGACCTACCAGCTCATCTCCAGCGGCGACACGGCCGGCATCTTCCAGATGGAATCCTCCGGCTTCACCGAGATGGTGAAGAAGCTCAAGCCGAGCGTGTTCGAGGACATCATCGCCGCCGGCGCGCTCTACCGCCCCGGCCCGCTCGACTCGGGCATGGTGGACGTCTTCATCAACCGCAAGCACGGGCGCGAGCGCGTCAGCTACCCGCACCCGCGCCTCGAGCCCATCCTGCGCGACACCTACGGGGTGATCGTCTACCAGGAGCAGGTGATGCAGATCGCGCAGGTGCTGGGCGGGTATTCGCTGGGCCGCGCCGACCTGCTCCGCCGGGCGATGGGGAAGAAGAAGGCCGACCTGATGGCGAGCGAGCGCAGCGGCTTCGTGGAAGGCTGCGCGAAGAACGGCGTCGATGTGAAACTCGCGACCGAGCTCTTCGATACGATGGAGCAGTTCGCGGCCTACAGTTTTAATAAGAGCCACGCCGCCGCCTACGGATTGATTACTTACCAAACGGCTTGGCTCAAGGCGCATTACCCGGTCGAGTTCATGGCCGCGCTGCTGACCTCCGAGAAAGACAACACGGACAAGGTTGTCGCCCACATCGCGGAGGCGCGGGGGGACGGCATCACGGTGCTGCCGCCCGACGTGAACGACTCCGACCTGGCGTTCGGTGTCGGGCACGACCCGAACAAGGCGGGCAAGAAGCTGATCCGGTTCGGGCTGGGTGCCATCAAGGGAGTGGGGGAGAACTCGATCGAAGGGATCATCGCCGCGCGCGACAAGCCGTTCGCGGGGTTGTTCGACTTCTGCGCGCGGATCGATACCAAGAAGATCAACCGCAAGACGCTCGAAGCGCTGGTGGCGGGCGGAGCGTTCGACTTCACCGGCAAGACGCGCAAGGCGCTGTGGGACGCGATCGAGCCGGCGCTGGCCCAGGGCTCCTCCGCGCAGAAGGACCGCGAGTCGGGGCAGTTCGGCCTCTTTTCCACGCCGCCAGCGCGCGCCGCTGGCGGAGGCGCCCTGGCGGTCCCTGCGATCGACGAGCGCGTCTTCGGCAAGGAAGAGTGGTCCGAGCGCGAGAGACTCGCGAAGGAGAAGGAGGCGCTCGGCTTCTACATCACGGGCCACCCTCTGGCGCGCTACGCCGACGACGTGAAGCGGTATGCGACGCACACCTGCGCCTCGCTCGCCACCGCCAAGGGATTCGAGAAGGTCACGGTCGGCGGCATCGTCACGGGCTACCGGGAGCGCCTGACCAAGACCGGCAAGAAGATCGGTTTCGCCGTGCTGGAAGATCTGACCGGCACGCGTGACATGGTGCTCTACGAGGACATCCTCCAGCGCTTCGAGGAGCTTCTCAAGGGGGACGACCCGGTCCTCGTCCGCGGCGTGGTCCGCCTCGCGGAGAAGTTCGGCGCGGAGGCCCAGCAGGAGACCGCGGCGGAGCCTACTCCGGAGATCAAGGTGGACGAGGTCTCGCGCCTCTCCGAAGTGCGTGCCGCCAAGGCGACCCGCGTCGAGCTGAAGATGCCGATCGAGGCAGCGACGCCGGAGCGGCTCACCGAGCTCAAGTCACTGCTCGGCAAGCACCCTGGCACGTGCAGCGCGTCGCTCGTCCTGGTCCAGCCGGGCACCGCGGAAACACGCATCGCGCTCAAGTCCACGCGCATCGCTCCCGACGACGACCTCTTCGCCGCCGTCGACCGCCTCTTCGGCCAGAAGGTCTGCCAGGTCCGCTGAGTTCCGGGGACACCATACGCAACCTATCCGTGACGGGTTCCGGAGTTCCGGGGACACCATACGCAACCCATCCGTGACGGGTTGCCCGGGAGTTACGTATGGT
>DASQBG010000015.1:0-5684 GCA_035635335.1 Myxococcales bacterium
AAGGCTTGCGCCCCCTCGGGTCTTTCCAGCCCGAAACCACGCGCCTCCCGCGCGTTCGGGCCAATGGAGGAAGCGAAGGATGAAGAGATCGATCCGTTCGAGGCTGACGGCAGGGATCCGGGAAGCGGAGGCAGCCCGCCGCGAGGCCCAGGAGCGAGGTATGCCGCTCGACGAAGTGACCGGCGAGCGAGCAGGGCGGAGCATGGTCTCAATACACGATCGGGCAATACACGCAGTTCAGCGGGATCGAGCCTTCGCAACAGGGCAAGATCCACTTCGCCGGAGAGGGCACCTCGATGGAGTTCCAGGGCTTCATGGAGGGCGGCGTCACCACGGGCGAACGCGTCGCGAACGAGATCCACGCGGCGCCATAGCGCGTAGCCGGGGCGCCGCGGGGACGGGCCCCGTCAGCGCCGGCGCTCCTCGTTCTGGTAGTGCTCGAACAGGTCGCGCAGCGTCCGGCCCGGGACGTGCTCGAACCTATCCTCGAGCAATTCCAGCGCCTCGACGCGGTCGGCGCTGAAGTTGCGGAAGTCCTTGCGCAGCTCGCAATAGCCCGCCACCGACCAGCTCTTGCCCCAGAAGAACAGCCCCAGCGGCCAGATGGTGCGTGAGCTCCCCGCCCCGCCCTTGTCGACGTAGTGGAAGCGGATCTTGCGCCGCTCGCGCAGCGCGGTGCGCAGCCGGCCCAGCTCGGCGGCGACCGCGCGCGGCACGCGCACGCCCGGGGAGAAGAGCGACGCCTCGGACAGGCGCTCGCGCAGCGCGGGCGGGAGCACGGCCTCGACCTTGGCCAGCACGTCGCCGGCGGCGGCGCGCAGCTGCGGATCGGCCCAGCTCTGCACCACGCGGGCGCCCAGGACCAGCGCCTCGATCTCCTCCTCGTTGAACATCAGCGGCGGCAGGTCGTACCCGCGCGGCAGCGCGTAGCCCACGCCCGCCTCGCCCAGGACCGGCACGCCGGAGAGGACCAGGTCGCGCACGTCGCGGTAGACGGTGCGCTCCGAAACGCCCAGGTCCTCCGCCAGCGCGCGGGCGGTGGTCACCCCGCGGCGGCGGAGGCGCTGGACGATGCGGAACAGGCGATCGGCGCGGCGCACGCGCGGCCGAGATTACCGCTTCCGCGGCTGGAAGATGCCCACCTGCGCGCCGCCCGGGTCGCGGAGCACGCTGAAGATGCCGTCGGGGATCTCCACGCACTCGCGCACCACTTGCGCGCCCAGCTCGCGCGCCTTGCGCGTGCTCTTCGCGCAGTCGTCGACCCGGACGTAGGTCAGCCACCCGGAGACTCCCTCGAACAGCTCCTCGGTCAGCCCGCCCGCGTGGCCCTCGCCGGCATCCACCGCGTGGTACTCGCGTCCGGGCACCGGGAAGGGCTCGAGCTTCCAGTCGAACAGCGCTCCGTAGAACGCCCGCGCCTTCTTCGCGTCCTTCGAGTGCAGCTCGCAGTACGTGAACGGGTTCGTCATCGCGGCCTCCTTGGTCCATCGCGGACCGTGAAAGGCACGCTGCACCCCACCTCCTGACATCGTCCTGTCAGGAGACGTCTCATCTACCTGGCTAGAGGAAGAGGCGCACGCCGATGCCCTGCAGGACGATCACACCTTTCGCGTCGCGAAAGCCTGCGGAAGGTGCTTGCGCATCAGGCGCGCGAGGTCGTCGCCGTCCAGCAGGTCGACCGGATTTCCCTTCGCGGTGTCGCGCGCGTCGGTGGAGAAGCGACCCAGCGTGACCAGCACGCCCTTGCCGACGTACTCGGCGCGCGCGGTGTCGATCAGGTTGCGCACCTCGTCGCCCTCCACGGGCCCCTCGGCGCCGAGGACGCCGTGCACGTAGATCCGCCCGCCCTTGATGGGAGTGGGATCGTTGGCGAACAGGTCCACGCTCCCCGCTCCGCGCTCGCAGCGCTCGGGGTGGAAACCCATCTCGGTGAACAGGGTGACGAGTAGCCGCTGCAGGCCCTCGGAGCCGTAGCGGCGCACCCAGGCCGTATCGGTCGAGTCGCCGCGTCCCAGGTTTTCCGGCGCCGCGGGCGAGACCGGCTGGCCGCGCCCGATGAGGAAGATGAGCGCGAAGCCCACCAGCGTGGCCAGCACCGCGACGATCAGGATGCCCATGCGGCGCGACGCTCGTCCCGCCGCGGCGCGGAGTCAAGCGCCGGAAAGCTCGCCTCGTTCCTTGACAATGGCCGCACCCCACAGTTACATCCGCCGCCTCTTCGCGGGACAAACCGTGGGGCTGTAGCTCAGCTGGGAGAGCGCTAGAATCGCACTCTAGAGGTCACCGGTTCGATCCCGGTCAGCTCCACCATTCTCTCCGCCCTGGCTGGACCGGGCGCCCGCCTGACCGATCCCAAGTCGTACCGGGGCGGGACACAGCGCGTTACCTGGGCGGCTAGAACCGCGCGTGGAGCAGCGGCACGGCCGCGCCGGTCGCCGCTCCTGCCGCGAATCCGACCGCGACGTCCGAATAGAAGTGCTGCCCCGCTGCGACCCGCTGCGCAGCCACCGCCACGCCGACCGCGGCGGCCATGATCCAAGGCCACACGCGCTGCCCATGTCGCTTCTGCAAGGTCACCGCAGTGACCGCCATCGCCGCGGTGACGACCGAGGTGTGCCCCGAATAGAAGGAGAGGTACCCGTCGGTGCTGCGGATCTCCGCCGGGTCGCCGGCGTACACGCGCGGCCGGGGCCGGCGGACCGCGTACTTGGTCAGCGTGGTGAGCGCCTCGTCGACGGCGAGCGCTTCGGCGTACACGATCGCGTCCTCGAGGAAGACCTGGCCCAGGCCCACGTCGGCCGCGTCGAGCAAGAGCGGCGCGATCACGGCGACGGCCTCCGTCACGTCGCTCGCAGTTTCCATGAAGCCGCTGTGGTTGCCGATGACGTGCCGGTCGAGCGCGTTCACCTCGCCCGGATCGCAAGGGCATCGCGGATGTACGAGGTCGGACGCGAACACGGTCGGCAGGAGGATCGCGAGCGCCGAAGCCACGATCAACGGAGCGTCGATGGCCGGTGTGACCCGGTAGACGGACACCGGCCCGCCCTGGAGGGCCGCTGCCGGCGCGGCAACGGCGAGGAGGAGCGCGGTGACCGGCACCGCGCGACTGTAGCGGCGGCAGGCCGGGCCGCGCCACATCATCCAGCGTGCTCTCCGCTCGGCGCGCTCCGGGCCATCGAGTGGTACAAGGGCAAACCGAGGAGGAGCCGATGCGCGTCACTTCCGTGCTCCCGGCCGTCGCGATCGCGGTTCTCGCCGGGTGCTTCTCGCCCGCCCCGGCGCGCCAGTTGGAATCCAATGCAGCGCCTGCCTCCGGCTCGGCCGTGGAGGCGCCGGTCTTGTCGACCGAGCGGTGCGAGAAGGACGAGGACTGCGCGCCCGTCGCGCAGTGCCACCCCGACAGGTGCGTGCGGGCCGGACCCGCCGGCACCTCGCCGCCCGACACGTTCTGCACGATGGAATGCCGTCCGCGCACCGCCGACTGCGGCTACAACCACTGCGGATGTGCTCCTTCGCCGTCCGGCGAGAAGGTGTGCGCGCTGCTCCCGGGCGCGGGAAAACCGTGACGCGAATCACGTCCGCGCGGCAGCGGACGGCGATGATACGAACATGTCATGGCGCGCGCCGGTGGCCCTGCTTAACACGACGCGGCATGCCACTCCTCATCGACGGCCAAGGCGATTGCAGCCACTCCAAGATCGAGCACCTCGGCAACGACCACGACGCGAGGTTCTTCCGGTGCGAAGGGTGTGGCCAGGTGTTCGTCATGCAGGGTGGCGTGACCCTCGCCCTGCCGGCCGTGCAGCCGCAGGGCCGCCCCGCCTACGAGCGCGATTCCAGCTGGGATGTCGAGCTGGACCGCGGCGCGGAGGATCTGGGCCGCGGCGCGGACGAGCTGGGCGGCGGGGCAGAACGCTCCGCGAGCGACTGACGCCGGCGCGCTACGTTCCTATTACCGCGGCGGAGGCAATGCGGCGGGTTCCTTGCCCCCGGCATCGCGCTTGGGCCGGACGCGCTCCAGCCACTTCGAGGTGCGCGTCCGGATCTTGTGCGCCGCGGATCGGGCCCACGCATGGCGGCGGCCCAGGATGCCCAGCCCGGCGATCACCAGCGGAATGCCCGGCCCGGGCAAGACCAGCAGCGCGACGCCCACGCCGAGCACCACCCAGCCGCCGGCGTGAACGAGCACCTCTTTCGCTTTGGGATCGTTGCTGGCCACGGATACCAGTATAGACGCGGCGAGCATCGCCGCGACCACCGCTAGCGAAATCATTGGCGGAATCTTGAACACGCCGGCCAGCGTCATCTTCGTCCCCACGAAGATGAGCACGCCCGCGAGACCCACCTTCAGGTAGCGGAACTTCTCCAGGGCTCCCGCCAGCACGAAGAAGAGCGAGCGGAGCCCGAGCAGCGCCAGCGCGTTGGAGGTGAAGGCGATGAAGGTGTCGTCGGTCACCGCCAGCACCGCGGGAACCGAGTCGACCGCGAACACCGCGTCGGCCAGCTCGATCACGATGAGCGCGGTGAGCAGCGGAGTGGCGAGGAGTCGTCCGTTCTCGCGGGTCAGGAAGTGCGCCCCGTAGAACCGATCCGTCGAAGGAACCAGGCGGCGCACCAGCTGCATCGCCTTGCCGGGCGGGCCGTGGTCCTCGCGCAAGACCAGCAGCTTGATCCCGCTCAGCACCAGGATCGCGCCGAAGACGTAGATGAGCCAGTGGAACCGATCCAGCGCAGCGGCGCCGCCGACGATCATGGCCATCCGCATGCCGAGCGCGGACAGCACTCCCCAGAAGAGCACCCGGTGCTGCAGCGCCGCGGGGATGCGCAGCGCACCGAAGATGGCGACGAAGACGAAGATGTTGTCGACCGAGAGCGACTTCTCTACCAGGTACGCGGTGAGGAATTCCGTCCCGGCGCTGGCGCCCGATCGCCACCAGACGAACCCGTTGAAGGCGAGCGCGACCGCGATCCAGACCGCGCTCCAGGTGATCGCCTCGCGGAAGCGCACCTCGTGCGGCCGGCGGTGGAACACGCCCAGGTCGAGCGCGAGCAAAAGGCCCATGAACCCGAGGAACGAAAGCCAGGAGAGCGGACTACCCATGCGCGTACGTCGCGGTCATGGCGCGCAGCCTGCGGATGCGCTCGGCCAGGGGCGGATGCGTGGAGAACAGCGAGAGGACCCCGCCCGTCCCCGCCAGCGGGTTCACGATGAACAGGCTGGCCGTGGCCGGGTCGGCGTGCGACGGCAGGCGGGAGGCGCCGGCGTGCAGCTTCTCCAGGGCGCGGGCGAGCCCCTCGGGATCGCCGCTCAGCCCGGCGCCGGACTGATCGGCGAGGTACTCGCGCGACCGCGAGATGCCGAGCTGGAGCAACACCGCGGCGATGGGCGCCGTCAGCGCCAGGAGCAATGCCTGCGCCGGAGAGGCGCCGTGCTCGTCGTCCCGGCTGCCGCCGAACCACCCGGCCAGGTGCGCGAGCCAAGTCACCGCCGCGGCGAGCGTCGCGGCCATGCTGGAAACCAGCACGTCCCGGTTCCGCACGTGCGAGATCTCGTGCGCCAGCACGGCGCGCAGCTCCCGCTCGTCCAGCATGCGCAGGATGCCGGCGGTCACCGCGACCACCGCCTTCTCGGGGCTGCGCCCGGTGGCGAACGCGTTGGGCTGCAGGTCGGGAGTCCAGTAGAC
>DASQBG010000016.1:0-44490 GCA_035635335.1 Myxococcales bacterium
TCCTCGGCGATGAGCATGGCGAGCCCGGTCCAGATCCCCTGGCCCATCTCGGAGTGGGCGAGCAGCACGGTCACCGAGTCGTCCGGCGCCACGCGCACGAAGGCGTTGGGGTCGGGCGGCTGCTTCGCCGGCGGCTCGGGCGCCGCGCGCACCTTGCGCGGGACGTGGAAGGCGACGAACAGGCCGGCTCCGGAGATGAGCGAGCCGCGCAGCAGCTGGCGGCGGGTGAGCGAGGTCATCGCGAGGCCCTCCTCTGCGCGGCCGCCTTCCGCACCGCCTCCCGGACGCGCTGGTACGTGCCGCACCGGCAGATGTTGCCGGCGAGAGCGGCATCGATGTCGGCATCGCTCGGGTTCGGGTTGTGCGCGACCAGCGCCGCCGCGGACATGATCTGTCCCGGCTGGCAGTAGCCGCACTGCACGACGTCGGCGTCGACCCACGCCTTCTGCACCGGATGGCTGCCGTCCGGAGAGAGGCCCTCGATGGTGGTCACCATCCGGCCAGCCACCGCGGAGACGGGCAGCACGCAGGAGCGCGTCGCCTCCCCGTCCAGGTGCACGGTGCAGGCGCCGCATTGTGCCATCCCACACCCGAACTTCGTGCCGGTGAGGCCGAGCACGTCGCGCAATACCCAGAGGAGAGGCATGTCCTCCGGAGCATCCACTTCACGGACCGTGCCGTTGACGTTGAGCTGCATGGCTCCCTCCACCGTTCGAAGCCAATGCTGCTACCACGGATCAGCGCGCGGCGGTGGCCAGCGGCCTGTAGAGCACGAATCCTGCGTAGTCCCCAACGCTGGTGGTGTGCGTCTGGTCGCCGTCGGTGAGGATGCCGATCCCCTGCAACTCGGGCACTTCGGCGGCCGGATTGCCCCCTTCGAAGTGTTCGCGGAACAGCGCCGCGGGATCGATCTCCTCTTCATGCCACTCGCCAGTCGGCGGCCCGCTGCGCAGCACGATGGTGTCGGAGGCGGCGAACGCATTTCGCGTGCGGTCGCAAGTCGCGCCGACAGGCGCATTGCTGCTCCAAACGAGCTTGAGAGAGTACCAGCGCACCCCGCGCTTCCAGGCGATGTACACGTTTGCCGCCGCGTCACCCCGGCCCACCTCGCACTCGTTGGCTCCGACCGGGAGCACCCAGGCACGCCAGCGGAAACGGATCCGCTGGACCCCATTGCGCAGGCCGTCTCCCACGTCAGCGAACAGGGTGACCGTCTCGAGAGGAGGCTTGTACACGCCGCGGATGAAAGGGCCGAGAGGATCGTCGATGATCCAGTAGTAGCTCGTGGGGCCGGAGTCGCGCTGGAGGACCTGGAATCGGTGGGCGTCGATCTGGAACGCGCCGGGTGTCGGATTGGCAAACGCCGGTGTCGGCATCCACGACAGGCAAAATCCCAGGGCCAGGGCGAAGGACACCCTCGCGTGCATCGTTCCGACCTTGCTCCCGCCGCGCATACCAGGTTGGAGATGCAGGCGGCGGGCCAGATTCGCCGGACCACCCGGCGAATCCATCGCGCTGCTCGCGAATCCAACTGCCGTCAGCGTGTCGCCGCCGTCCTGGGCGCCGCGACGCCTCCCGCGTACTGCTCCAGGAACCGGCCCGAGCGGGCCAGGAACTGCACCAGGTTCTCCTTGCGCGCCAGCGAGTGCCCCTCGTTGTCTGCCACCATGTATTCGACCGGCACCTTCCGCTCGCGCAGGGCGCCCACGATCAGGTCGGACTCGCTCCGGGGCACGCGCGGATCGTTGGCGCCCGCGTAGACGAAGAGCGGGGCGACGATCCGATCCACGTCCTTGAGCGGCGAGATGGAATCCAGGAAGGCGGCCTCCTTGTCGGGATCGCCGAACTCGAGCAGGAAGATCTCGCGGATGAGCCCGCTCGTGGTGGCCATGAAGGTCTTGAGATTCGCGACCCCGACCAGATCGACGCCCGCACGCCAGAGGTCGGGCATGCGGGTCAGCCCCACGAGCACCGTGTACCCGCCGTAGCTGCCGCCGTAGACGATGACCCGCTTGGGGTCGGCCCACGGCTGCGAGGCGGCCCAGCGGCCGGTCGTCTCGATGTCCTTGAAGGCCTCGAGGCGCTTGGGTCCGTTGTCTGCCTCCTCGAAGGCGCGGCCGAATCCCGCCGAGCCGCGCACGTTGGGCTCGACCCAGGCGTAGCCCTGCGAGACGAAGAACGCCGTCGTGGCCGCCCAGCGGATCCGTGAGCTGCTCGAGGGCCCACCATGGTACGAGACGATCACTGGCACCTTCTCCGAGCGGTTGCTGGGCAGGTAGACGTTGATCGGCAACTTCGAGCCGTCGTGGGCCCTCACCTCGGCGATGCTGGTCTCCATCTCCGGCACCTCCCGGAGCGTAGGCCGGGCCTCTTTCCGCAGCTGGGTCGCCTTGCCGGTCTTCGCGTCGATCGCCCAGACGTCGGTGGGCGAAGACGGCGTGGACCAACGCACGACGAACCGCTTGCCGTCCTCGGAGAACTCCGAGAGGTCGCCGTTGCCGAGCGGCATCGCCACCTTGGCGCGGGGCTGCAGCGTCCGAGCGTCGAGCAGGCGCAGGTCGGTGCGATTGCCCGCATCGATCAGGATGGCGACCGAGTCGCCCGTCCTGGCCACCGCGAACTGGCTGACGGTGGCGACGGGCGGGTCCTTCTCGACGTAGCGCGCTTTCTCCTTGCCGGACTCGGCGTCGAGCGCGAGGAGCAAGGCTTGCTCGCCGCCGCCGTCGGTGGCGACGTAGACGGTGCGGCCGTCGGGGGAGAACCGCGCCTCGAAGATGCTGACCTTGCCGCTCTCCGGGTACAGGGTTCGGGCGGCGCCCGAGGCGAGGTCCAGCCGGACCAGGTAGTTTTCCGACCGGCTGGGATAACGCACGAAGAGCCCGCGCTTGCCGTCCCTGCTGACGTCGTTGAGGAACCCCGGCTTGGCCTCGCGGAATACCTCGCGCGCCGGCCCGGGCGCCGCCGCGGGCGCCGCGTACACTGCCGAGCTCACGTCGCTGATCCGCCGGGCGCTGAAGTAGATCGTGTCCGGGGCGAGGTCGGGCACGCGGGCCGCGTCGCGCTGCATCGGCTCGCCCGGTGTCAGATCGGTCAGGCCGGTCCCGTCGAGGTTCACCCGTCCGATGGACCACTTCTCGTCGGCGCCGCGGTCGGTGCGGAACAGCACCGACTTGCCGTCGGGCGTGGTCCGGTCCAGGGTGACGCGCTCCTTCGATTCGAACAGGCGGCGCGCCGGCGAGTCGGGCCGCGCAGCGTCAGCTACGTAGAGCTGCGGCAGGCCCTCCCGGTTCGACACCAGCACCACCTGCTTGCCATCGCGGGTCAGGAGCGCTTCCGTATTGAGGAACGCGTCCACCAGGGAGGCGGCCTTCTTGGACAGCTCCGCCACGCGGGGCGCGTCGGCGCTCGACGTCGCATCGGGCGGGACGGGCGCAGGTGCGCGCGTCTCCGCAGCGGCGACCGCAGGCGCAGGCGCAGGCGCGGCCGCCGGCGACGGGAGGGCGGCTTCCGGTACCCGTTTCGGCGGCGCGGAGCGGTCGGCCGCGGGCGGGGGCGTTGCGCAGGCGAGGAGGAATGCGACGAGCGGGAAGCGGAGACAGGCCGGGTTGCGCATGGCGGCGCAGCGTACTCCCTCACGGTTGCGCCGCCAACGCGCGCGCCACCTGCTCGGTGTGCGCGTCGGCCGGATGGAACGATTCGATATGCAAATTCCTGCAGCGTGATGTCCTACGCCGTTCGATCCGTTGCTCCCGCGCTCTCACGTCCCTTGCTTCAGGTGATTCTCCAATAGGTCCTCAGCCGACGAAAAGCTGAAGAACACTTTGCAGTGTCCGCGGCGCGTTACCAGATGGTGCAGCGATTCTCCGCCGCCCGGACCATCGCCGAGCCGTCCTTGCAGGAGAACGCCTGCTGGAACTCGGGGGCGTTGGAGAGCGGTCCGATCACCCGGTACTTCCCGGTCGGGTGCGGGTCGGTCTGCACCATCAGGCGCTGCGTCTCGGGGCGGATCGCGTCTCCGCGGAACTGGCCCCACGCGACGAAGAACTCCTGCTCCGGGGTGAAGCCGCTCCTGGAGGGCGGGGGAGGGTGCGCCTCGAGAGACTTCTGGAAGGCGAGATAGGCGATGCGTGCGCCGGCGAGATCGCCGATGGATTCGCCGAGCACCAGGTTGCCGTTGTGGTGGATGCCGGGCTCGATGAAATACCCCTCGAACTGGTCCGCCACGCACTGCCCGCGCTTCTTGAACTCCAGCAGGTCCTTCTCCGTCCACCAGTTCGAAAGGCGCCCGAGCGCATCGAACTGCGCGCCCTGATCGTCGAATCCGTGGCTGATCTCGTGGCCGATCACCACGCCGATGGCTCCGTAGTTCACCGCGTCGGTCGCGTCCACGCTGAAGGCGGGCGGTTGCAGGATGCCGGCGGGGAACACGATCTCGTTGAGCAACGGGTTGTAGTACGCGTTGGACGTCGGCGGCGTCATCCCCCACCGGCCGCGGTCGACCGGCTTGCCGATGGTCGAACGCTGGTCGTCCACGTTGAACTTGCGCCCCTCCGCCACGTCGGCCCAGAAGGCGTCGCGGCGGACCTTCACCCCGGAGTAGTCTTTCCATTTGTCGGGGTAGCCGATCTTCGGGTTGAAGGTGGCGAGCTTCTCCAGCGCCTTCTGCTTGGTCGTGGGTCCCATCCAGGTCAGCTCGCCGATGGCGTCCTTCATGGCGGCCAGCAGATTTCCGACCAGCTCCTGCGCGCGGGCCTTCGCCGCGGGCGGGAAGTAGCGCTCCACGTATTTGCGCCCCAGCGCTTCGCCGAGCAGCTCGTCGGTCGACTCCGCGCAGCGCTTCCAGCGTGGCTTCATCTCCTTGACGCCGCCCAGGTACGCCTCGTTGAAGTCGAACGACTCTTGCGCGAACGGGCGCGACAGCCACGGCGCCGCCGAGGCGAGCAGCTGCCAGCGCAGGTACGTGCGCCACGCGAGAGGCGGCGTCCCGGCCAGCTCCTTCTCCACTTGCGCGACGAACTTCGGCTCCTCGACGTTCAGGTCCTTGCGCGGCAGCCCGGCCTCCTCGAAGTAGGCCGCCCAATCGAAATGTGGGGCCTGCGCGGTGAGGTCCTCGAAGCGCGTGTTGTGGTCCAGGTTGTTGGGATTGCGCCGCGCCACCTTGTCGAGCGACGCCTCGGCGAGCCGCTTCTCGAAGGCGAAGACGGTCTCCGCGTCGCCCTGGGGGTCCGCGGAGCCGGCGAGCTGCAGCATGCGCGCCACGTGGGCGCGATACTTCTCGCGCGCCTCGGAGAAGCGTGGCTCGGGCTTCAGGTAGTAGTCGCGGTCCGGCATCCCGAGGCCACCCACGCCCACGTCCGCGACCACGAAGGTCGGATCGTGCAGGTCCGGAATCGCGCCCAGCGGGAACGGCGCCTGGACCGCCACCCGGTGCAGCTCGCGGATGACCCGCTGCACGTCGGCGCTGGAGCGGATGCCGTCGATCCGGTCGAGCAGCGGCTTCAGCGGCGCGATCCCGGCGGCATCGATGCGCTGCTCGTCCATGCAAGCGCCGTAGTGGTCCGACACGAGCTGTTCCACGCTGCCCGAGGGGTACGTCTTCCCGCGCAGGTCATCGAGGATGTCGCGCAGCCTCTCCTTGTTCGCCTCGCCCGCCGCCCACCGCCGGCTCCAGCGCTGCATCGAGCCAGGGATCGGGTTCTGTGCACGCCAGGCGCCGTTGGCGAACTGGAAGAAGTCGGTGCACGGGTCGGCGCCGCGGTCGAGATCACCGACCTCGATCCCCTGCTGCTGCTGGGGCGGCGGCGCGGCTGCCTTCGGACGGGTGGCGCAAGCGGCGAGGACGAGGAGCAGGGCGTAGAGACGCATGGGTGCGGAATGTACGACGGAAACGCGCCGCGCATTTCATTTGCAGATCGCCTTCACGATGGCGAGCACCAGCGCCGGGTCGAATGCCTCGCGCAGGCTCTCGCCGGGATCCGGGTCCCCGGACCCGCCCGGCGGCGCCGCGAACAGCACGATGGGCACGTCGTCCAGGCTCGCCCGCGAGCGGATGGAGTCGAGCAGCTCGACCTCTCGATCGCGCGCCAGCCGCCGGTCCACCAGCACGAGGTCCGGCTGCTTGTCCAGCGCACCCACCCGCGCGATCGCTTCCACCGCGTCGTCGGCCCCCAAAACCGTCGTGCCCTGCTCCGCGAGCATCGCGACGAGGATCCGGCGGACTTCGCGATCGCCTGTCACCACCAGGACGGTGCACATGTTCTCGCCTCCCTGGAGAGGCAGACACTGCGACGCCAGCAGACCGGAAAGTCGCGTCGGATGGCCAACACTCCGCGCGCGAAGTCGTGCTATCCAGGTCGGGCTGATTGGGAGACGACGTGAAGATCGCGGTCATGGGAAGCGGGGCGGTGGGTGGGTACTTCGGTGGGCGGCTCGCGCAGGCGGGCGAGGACGTGGCGTTCGTCGCGCGAGGGCGGCAGCTCGCGGCGATGCGCGAACGCGGGCTGCGCATCGCGAGCCCACGGGGTGACCTGCACCTCCCGTCGGTTCGCGTCACCGACGACCCGGCGGCGATCGGCCCCGTCGACCTGGTGTTCTTCACGGTGAAGCTGTGGAGCACCGAGGAAGCCGGACGCCAGATCGCGCCGCTGATCGGCCCCGACACCGCCGTGGTCTCCGTGCAGAACGGAGTGGAGGCGAACGACGTGCTGGCGCGCGCGGTCGGCCGGGAACACCTCATGGGCGGCGTCTGCTACATCGCGGCCTCGCTCGACGAGTCCGGATCCGTCCAGCACAGCGGTCAGATGGCGCGGCTGGTCTTCGGAGAGGCCGGCGGCAGGAAGACGCGTCGCGCGCAGGCGTTCCTCGAAGCGTGCACGCGCGCGAAGGCAGGCTTCGACGCCGAGCTGTCTTCCGACATCGACCGCGTCATCTGGGAGAAGTTCGTCTTCATCGTCGGGCTGTCCGCTTTGACCACGCTGACGCGCAGATCGATCGGGCCGGTCCGCTCCGACCCGGACACGCGCGCGATGCTGCTCGACGTCATGCGCGAAGCGGTCGCCGTCGGTCGCGCGAAGGGCGTCGATCTGTCACCGGACTTCGCCGACCAGCGCCTGGCGTTCGCGGACACGCTGCCGGCCGGCATGACCTCCTCGATGTACAACGACCTGGAGCGCGGAAACCGCCTCGAGGTCGGCTGGCTGTCCGGCGCCGTGGTCCGCCTGGGCCGCGACGCGGGCGTCCCCACACCCGCCAACCGCGCCGTGTACGCCGCCCTGAAGCTGCACGCCGGCGGCGCCGCCTAGGAACAAGCACGGATAGCGAAAGGCTCGGGGCAAAGGCCCGTCGTGGCGGCCGACGCTGACGGTGCTACGCTTCAGTCGTCGTGGTCGTGCTCATCCTGCTCCCTGCACGAATGCGGAGGCGGCGGTTTCCGGGGCGCGCCACTCTTGTCCATCTGCAGTCCGCCCGTCGTCGCTCCCAGCGTGGTCAGGCGGCTCAGCTCGGCGTCGTAGTCCTCGCAGAGAAGCAGCCGCCCGTCGACCATCTTGCGCAGCGCATGGGCCACTTCGTGCACGTACCGATTGAGCGTCCCATATCGCTCCTCGCTGGAACGACGTGGGTCGCCGGTCGCCTGGCGAGCCGCCTTGGTCTGGGGGAACGGGATGAACTGACCCGAGCTCTCGCACCCGTCGTTCGCCTGCGCGCCGGCGCGTAGAGCCCAGCCAGTGTACGTGGCCACGGGAACGGTGACGTCTGCCAGGCGGATGCCGGCAATGTCGTTTCCGTCGCGGTCGGTGGTCGGGACGAAGCTCGGGTAGATCGGACCGTTCGCCGGGTTGTCCTGCATTGGCGGCGAGACCAGCGGCGGGTTGAAGGTAGGGATGCCGCTTTGATAGAAGCCCGGCCCCCAATTGAACCGGTAACGCGTCGTCTTGAGGCCCGTATACGTCACGCCCGGAATGTCCGGGAACCCCACTGCTGACTGCGTTGGCGGAACGAGCGTGTGGTCACGCAAGGTCGGCACGCTGCTGGGCGGCGGTGCCCTGTGCTCGGTCACCCATTCGTCCATCGCGATCCACAGCGCGCGTTGGACCGGAGCCGAGTTGAGCGGATTCAGGAACTGCTGGCAGTTGCCTTTCGAGGTCGCGTTCCCGGTCCCGTGCTGGTGGCTGGAGATGAAGTAGTTGCGAGCGAACGGCGAGTCGGGAAGGTCCTTCTTCCCGTCGGGAGTCGTGTGCAAGAGCGACGCGGTCTTCACCCAGTACTCGTTCGCCGAGTAGATCTCCATCGCGACCGGGCAGGTGTGGCTCATCTCGCACCTGGCGAATCGGCTGTCGCGATTTCCGGTGAACGGATCCGTGGTCATGACGTTGGCGAACGGGAAGGTCGCCTCGTTGAACAGGTGTTCCTGGCGGTTGCGCTCGGTGCGTCCCGGTTGGGAGAACCGGAAATTCATGCTCAAGCCGTTACCCGCGGCGATCCATTGCAGCATGCCGTCGAAGACGATCTTGCCGTTCTCCGCCTGGTTGAAGCCGAGGTGAGTGAAGTCGTTGAGCGTCCGCCCGGGCTGCGAGACGACTTCCGTGTAGATGCGCCGGACGTCGCCGGCGAGCGGATTGGCGTTGCCGGCGCCGTCGGCCGTCTCGTATCGGAGCCACGCATTGAAGTCGCGGATCGCAGCGAGGCCGATGGTGTTCACGGTCGGGTTCTTGGCCGTGTACATGAGCTCGTAGATGTCGTTCGCGATGAACGTGCACGCGGGTGGCGTTGCGGTGTTGCAAGCAGCGTCCGCCGAAGCGTTGAGCTTGATCGCCGTTCCGTTCGAGTTGGTGAAGTCCCACTGGGAGCTGCCAAGGGCCTTGGGCACATCGTCGAGGTGGACGCGGTGGGTGAGGGTCGCCTTGCTCTTGTCCACGCTGGCCGCGGCGTAGGTCAGCGTGAACGTACCGCCGCCCGTCACGATGTACTCATAGCCGGGACCGGTGACCGTCGAGCCGTCAGGGTTGTGCGCGACTGCCTTGGTGAGGTCGATGGTCGTGACGAAGCTCGCGTTGCTGGTGCCGGCGGCCTGGTCCCATCCGCTGAACACGATGGTGTAGCCGCGCGGCATGAAGAAGGCGTTGTCCAGAATGGCTGGATCCGTCACCGACCCCGGATCGTTTCCACCGGGGAAGCGGCCCAACGTAGCCCAGGTCTTGTTGCCGCGGTTCGGCGGCTCGTACATGACCTTGTGGGCACCAGCCCTCAGATTCATCGGCTTCAAGATGTAGAAGTCGAAGGCGTACTCGACGTTGCCGTTGACATTGCGCGGCGCGAGCTGGATGTCGACCATCAAGGAATTCTTCGGGTCGCTGGGATTCACTTCCCCGAACCCCGTGCCGACGATCTTCTCGTACGGTCCGACGCCCGCGAAGAAGTGGCCGCCAAACGTCGGCGACTCCGACCTGCTCTTGTCGATGACGAACTTCGTCAGCCGGGCTTGCGCCGCCCTCGGAACCAGCAACGTCAACGCGATCCCGACGAGCAAATGATGGATTGCGGAATTCCGCGGATAGGGACGCATCGCGATTCCCTTCTGCAGCGAGGAAGATGACTGAAGACCCTCAGGGCGACCCGATGCTCCCTGGGCGTCCGCGGCGTCAAGCCGCAACGAGTCAGCCGCCGCGAACGGTGGTAATCCGTGCCCCATGCGCGATCCCGCCCGCACGGTGGTCGTCACCGGGGCCGGGGTGCTTTGCCACCTCGGAGACGATCTCGCGCAGATCGAGGCGGCGCTGCGCGAAGGGCGCGGCTTGCCCTTCATCCGGCATCCGCCGGCGGTCGCCGCCGGGTCGCGTTGCCAGCTCCTCGGCAGCTACCGAGGCGACCTCGGCGCCGAGAGGCGCCAGGGGCGCTTCATGGGAAGGGCAGCCCTGATGGGCTACAAGGCCGCGCTCGTCGCTCTGGCGCAGTCCCGGCTGGAACGCCGTGACATCGCGGTAGTGGCGGGGAGCGGCACCGGCGACGTCGCAACGCACATCGAGGTCCAGAAGCACCTCGAGCGGCAAGACGGGCGTCGCCTCTCCGCCACGGTGATCCCGCGGATGATGGCCTCGACGGTCTCCGCCAACCTGGCCACGGCGCTGCGCACGACCGGGCCTTCCTTCACCGCCAGCGCGGCTTGCTCCGGCGGCGCTTACGATATCCTGCTGGCCGCGGAGCTGATCGAGCACGGCCACGTCGATGCCGCGCTCGCCGGCGGCGTCGAGGTCGCCGACGAGCACTTCCACGCTGGATTCGATGCGATGCGCGCCTTCAACGGACAGGACAACGAGCACCCCGCGCGCGCCTCTCGCCCGTACGCGGCGGACCGCGCAGGCTTCATCTTCGGCGAGGGCGCGGGCATGGTGATCCTGGAGACGAAGGCCGACGCCGAAGCGCGCGGCGCCCACGCGCTGGGAGTCATCGCCGGATATGGCATGTCCTCCGACGGGACGGGCGACATGGTGTGCCCCACGGCGGAAGGCGCCCTGGCCGCCATGCAGCGCGCGCTGCGCCACGCCGGGGTGAGCGCCGAGGAGATCGACTACGTCCACACCCACGGCACCTCGACCATGGCGGGCGACGTCAGCGAGGTGCGCGCCCTGCGCCGGCTCTTCGGCGGGCGGCGCGTGCCGTACTCGTCGACGAAGGGGTACCTCGGCCACACCATCTCCGCCGCGGGCGCGATCAACGCCATCTTCACGCTGTCGATGTTGCGGGGCGGCTGGATCGCGCCGTGCATCAACGCCGAGCCGCTCGACCCGGAGCTGGACGACTACCCTCCGGTGGTACGGCCGACGTCGAGGCCGCTGCGCTTCGCGCTGTCCAACTCGTTGGGATTCGGCGGCACCAACGTCGCGCTGGTCCTGGCGCGCGCGGGCTGACGAGAAGCGCCGAGGAGGCTGGAAATGGCACACAGGGCTAGCTCGATGCCTGCAGCGCTTCCGAAGCTCACCATCCGCGGGCTGAAAACGCGGGCCCTCCGCGTGCCGATGCGCCGGCCGCTCGGGACGAGCGGCGGGACCATCACCCACGCCCCCCTGGTCCTCCTCGATCTCGAGACCGAGGAAGGAGTGCCGGGCCGGGCCTACCTCTTCGGCTACTCGGACCTGGGAGCGCGCACGCTCCGCCAGCTCCTGGCGGGGATCCTGGAGATGGTCCGAGGGGAAGCGGTCGCGCCGGTGGCGATCGCGAAGAAGCTGCACGCCCGCTTCACGCTGATCGGCCGCGAAGGGCTCCCCATCATCGCGATGTCGGGGCTCGACATGGCCCTGTGGGACGCGCTGGGCCGCGCGACGGGCCTGCCGCTGGCGCGGCTGCTCGGCGGCGAGCTCCACCCCGTGCCGGCGTACAACAGCAACGCGCTCGGCCTGGACCCGCCCGAGAAGGTCGCGGACGAGGCGCTGGAGCTGCTGGCCGAAGGCTTCCATGCGATCAAGCTCCGTCTCGGGCGCAAGACGCTGTGGGACGACGTCGTCGCCACCCGGGCGGTCCGCGGGAAGATCCCCGCCGACGCCCTGCTCATGACCGACTTCAACCAGGCGCTCACGGTGGCGGAGGCGCTCGCGCGCGGGCGGGCGCTGGACCGGGAGCAGGTCTACTGGATCGAGGAGCCGGTGAGGCACGACGACTACGCCGGAGCGGCGCGGCTCGCGCGGGAGCTGGAGACGCCGGTCCAGATCGGCGAGAACTTCCTCGGGACGCGCCCGATGGCGGCCGCGCTCGCGGCGGGGGCGGCGGACTACGTGATGCCCGACCTGGCCCGGATCGGCGGGGTGACGGGCTGGCTTCGGGCGGCGGCGCTGGCCGACGCCGCCGGAATCGAGATGTCGTCGCACCTCTACCCCGAGGTGAGCGCGCAGCTGTTGGCGGTCACGCCCTCGGCCCACTTCCTCGAGTACGTCGACTGGGCGGCGCCGGTCCTCTTGCGACCGCTGGAGATCGCCGACGGACAGGCGCTGCCAGCCGAGGCGCCCGGCGCGGGGCTCGACTGGAACGAGGACGCGGTGGCGCGGTTCGCGACCGAATGAGCTGACCGACCGAGCTACCTCCGCGCGGAGGTCTTTCGCTTCTTCTTCGCGGGCGGCCGGGAGGCGCGGCGCGCGCGTTCCGGTACCCCGTTGCCCGCTCGGGCCAGTTGCGCCTTGGCCTGGGTCAGCCAGTGCTGCCGGTACTCGGCCGCGCGCTGGATGATCCGCTCCAGGACTTCTTTCCCGTTCTGGGGCGCCTCCGCGTTCCCGCTGCCGCCTTCAGGCCGGATCTTCAGCTCGCTCAAGCGGGCGAGCACGGCTTTCATCGCCTTCTCCGGACTGAGGAAGAACTCGCTGCCGCGCACGCGCACGAAGCTCCAGCCGAGCCGCTCCAGGATGGCCTGCCTGGCCATGTCCTCGCGCAGCTGCTCGATCGCCCCTGCCTTGTCGCCGTCGCACTCGATGGCCAGGCGACGCCCACCGCCCTCGACGACCAGGTCGATGGTGTAGTAGCCGACCCGCCAATGAGGGACCACGCGATAGCCGGCCTCGAACAGCCGGTTGTGCACCTCGTGCTCGAGCGGCGTCTCGGAGGAGTCCTCGGACTGCTTCGACAGCAGCCTGACCGCCTCGGGATCCTCGGCGTGCTGGATGAGCCGGCGGCGCAGGTCCTTGGGCTTCAGGTCGGCCGGATCGAGCGAGTGGACCACCCACATCTGATCGCGCGCCCGGCTCGCCGCCACGTTGAAGCGCTGCTTGAACATCGGCTCGCTGCGCAGGCGGAGCGGATTCCCCTCGGCGGTGTCCACCACCGAGAGGAACATCACGTCCCGCTCGTCGCCCTGGAACTGGGCGGCGTTGCCGCAGAGCACCCTGCGGGCTTCGTACTCCGCCGGAGGGAGGTGGTGCAGCAGAAGCCGCTCGATCTCCAGCGCCTGATCGTCTCCCACCAGCGAGACCACCCCGAAGCTCTTGCTCTTGTACTCGGGCTGCTCGATCGCCGCCCGGATCAGCGAAGCGATCGCCAGCGCCTCCGCCGGGTTGGTGTCGTTGGCGGCCGCCCGGCCTTTCTCCACCCGGTGGGCGATGATGTGCGGCTTCAACGTCGCCTTGCTCGGGTCGCGCAAGGGGCGGATCTTTCCCCCGTAGCAGAGGTGGTTCGAGAACTCGATGATCTCCGGCACGCAGCGGAAGTGCTCGGTGAGGCAGATCGCGCCCCCGAACGACTGCCGCGCGAGGTCGTAGACGGACATCTGGCCGTCGTAGAGCACCGAGTTGGGGATGTCCTCCAGGTGCTCGTCGATCAGCTGCTGGACCACGGCGAGGTCCTGGCCCACCGCGGACGGGCTCACCTGCTCGTGGTCCCCGACGACCACCACCCGGCGCGCCATGTAGAAGGGGATGAGCGCCATCACGTCGCTCTGGCTCGCCTCGTCGGTGATCACCACGTCGAAGCGCGTGGTCGGCTCGAACGTCTCGACCGCCTGCGCGAGCGGCATGATCCACACCGGCACCGCCGAGCGGCACTCGGTCATCTTCTGGCTCGCTTCGACGATCAGGCGGGGAACGCGCTTTCCCATCCCCTTGCCGATGCGGCGCACCATGTCGAGCCAACCCACCAGCGACTGCTGCTGCTGAGGAGTGGTCCTTCGCACCTGCGCTCCCCACGCACGGCGCTCGATCAGCTCGGCCGTCACCTTCCTCAGCTCGGGGCCGAGCCGGTCGATCTGCGCCTGCAGCGCGGGGAGCGAGGTCTTCCCTCTGCGCTCCAGCTCGTCGTGGAGCTGCCGCCACAGCCAGGCCGCCTGCGCGTCGCCCGGCGGGGACGACTGGTCGTGGGGCGCGCGGCGCTGGTAGATCGCCTCCGCCCAGGCCGGCGCCGCGGCGTGCAGCGCGGCCAGAAGCTCCCGTCTCCTCGAGGCGGTCTTCCGCTGGCGGTCGAGCTCGACGAGCCGCTGGTACGCTTGACGGTAGTCCGCCGGCGCCTGCCGCTCGACCTCGCGGACCAGGCGCGCCAGCACCGGCGCGGGGGGCCCGTCCTGCGGGACCGCCAAGGTTGCCTGAAGGGCCTCGAGCCGAGCGACGACCTGGCCGAAGCGCGCCATGTCCTTGCGCGCGTTGAACGCCTCGGACAGACGGACGGAGGCCACCTCCTTGAGCCGTTGCAGCTGTGCTTCGGTGCTGCCGCCCTCCCCGTGCTCGGCGAGGAACTCACGCCAGAGGAATCCGTCCTCCTCCAGCTCCTTCTCGATCGGCTCCCACTCCTCGGCGTGCCAGCGGAGGCACCGGCGAATCTCCTTGGCGAACTGCGCGGCGCCTTCGTGGGGTTTCTCCGAGATCGCCTTCCAGGCAGGGGCGGACTGGGGGACCATCTGCCGGTCCCACCTTCCCTCGAGATCCCGTCGCATGATCCCGAGGACGATCTGCCCGCGCAGCGCCTGGAAATGGACGACCGTCTTCGGCTCGCCGGAGGCGACCCGGCTCTCGCCGACGAAGCGCTTCCACGAGCCATGGGTCAGCAAGGCCAGCTTGCCGAGACTCTTTCCCTTCTTCGCGTGGGCGAGAATTTCGTCGACGGCCTGGAGCTGCTCCTCGAGCGGGATGCTCGCGGCGAGCTTGGGAGCGTGCTTGAGCGCGCTCTCCTTCGCGCGGGCCGTCTCCTCGATGAACTGGTCGATCATCTCGAGCAGCCCGTCCCACTCGGTCCGCTGGGTCCCGCCTTCCCTGCCGGCGGCCACCGCGGCCGTCTTCCAGGGCTGCTCCCGGTCGAGCACCTCGACCGCCTTCACCGCCTTCGAGAGCACCTTGTCCAGCGCCGCGGTCGCCGGCTCGTCGAGGGGCGCCCTCCACAGCTCCTTGCGGTAGCTCCGCTTGCTGCTCGAGAGTCGATGGTGTTCCTGCGCGGCCTGCTCGAAGTCGCCCGGGGAGAGCAGGGCCTTCGCCTCCGGAAGAGGCCGCGCCAGCTCCGCCTCGTCCGCAACGCTCAGGGTCTCGGTGCTCGCGTACAGCTCCTTGATCTCCGCCGCGGACAGCGGCAGCGCCGCGCCGGCCTCGACCGGAGCGGGGATCCAGCCGTGGGCCTGCGCTTCGGCGGCCACCTTGCGCGCGGCATCGCCGGGGGAGAGCTTCGTCTTGAGGAAGACTACTTCCCGGTATTCGTCCGCCCGGGCGTCGAACAGCTCCTGGCGGTGCTTGCGCAGCTGGCCGAGGAGCTCCTTGCGCTGGGCAGCGAGCTGCTCCGCCTCGGCCTCGAGCTTCTTGGGGTTTGCCGTGGTGAGGCGATCGATGATCGCGGAGACCGAGCTCTCGAGCTGGTTGCGGCTCTCGAGGTCGCTCTCCAGCACGCTCACGCTCAGCGGCCGCAGCTTCTCCACCACGTGATCGCGCAGCACGCGCAGCGCCTTGGTGGTGTGGCTGGTGACGAGGACGCTCTGGCCCTGGGCGAGCAGGTGGCCGATCAGGTTGGCGATGGTGTGCGTCTTCCCCGTGCCCGGAGGACCCTGGACGAGCACGCATCCCTCGCGCTCCAGCCGCACCGCGATCCGGATCTGCTCGGGGTTGGCCGGCTTGCTGAGCAGGACCTCCTCGGGCTCGTCCCCCGGCTCGAACGTCTCGGCCTTCTCGTCCGCCTCGGGAGGCGGGTCCAGGCCGACGATCTTCAGCAGCGCCAGCGGGAGGTCCTCGCGAGTGGCCAGATCGTCGAGCGTCCCCTCGATCGCGGTGGCGAAGCCCAGGGTGCGGGTGCGCAGGAACAGGACCTGCGCGCGGCCGATCTTCGGGTCCTCGGCTTCCTTTTCCGGCGCCCCCTCGGCGAACTGCCCGCGGGGCGAGAGCTGCACCACGAAGCGGCGGAAGAACTCGAGCGTCTCGTTGCCTCCGAGGGGGTGGAACCCGCCGCGATCCAGCTCCTCGCGGCAGCGCGCCAGCACCTTGGGCTCGATGTCCGGCATGGAGCGGAACAGCGCCGAGTACAGCTCCACCTCCCTGCCGGTCTCGATGAGGGTGAACTCGGGGACGCTGGGGTTGAAGGCGAGCTGGATGCGCTGCAGCAGGATGGGATGGTAGATGCTGCCTTCCAGCCGCTTCCAGCTGAGGATCCCGTCGCCCAGCACCAGCTCGATGTTCTCGGCCTCGCGCTCGATCCGGCCGTACAGCTCGTAGAGCTGCTCGAAGGTCTTCATCGCCGCGCGCGCGGGCCGCTCGGTGGTCGCCCACGCCTGGTGTTGGGCGCGCCAGCGGTCGTAGGCCTCGACGCGGCGGGGCTCGGAGTCGAAACGGATCGGCTCGGAGCCCGCGTTTCCCTTCGTCTCCACCAGCCGCACCTCGCCGTCCGGATCCTCCCAGTCGCCCTCCAGCCAGTCGACGATCGGCAAGGGCGGCTGCGGGGCCTGGGTGAAGGTGGGCCGCCCCACCTTGAGAACGAAGTCGTCCTCGTCCGTGTCCGTTCCGTTCGCCAGGCGGCGCTGGATGGCCGGGTGGTCGGGCAGGTTGCGGAACCACAGCGCCCAGGGCTGTTCCGAGAGGTCCCGCTTGGCCGGATTGCGGTGCTCGTTGAGGGCCTTGAGATAACGGAACACGCGCGCGATGCGCTCGCGGCCGACCCGTTGCGACTTCGCGTCCGACATATCCCCTCGCGTGTGGAGACTCGACCTGGAAGCGGGCACTCGAAGGCGACAGCTTGCCCTCGAATCAGGTTGCTCCGCTAGGAACCGATCGCCCACAGCCAGACGGGTGGAGGCGCTGCTCCTACCTGCGGGACCTGTGCGTCACCACCACAGGATCGGGAACGGTGGGCAGGGGTGTGGCGCCGTCACACCGGTGGGCAGAGAATCCGAGCCCGGCGCCCCGGTACAGTGGGAGCATGAGCACAAACACGCCAGCTTCCGTCGAGGGGTGCTCCGGCTGCGGCGCCTTGTACGAGGCCGCCCCCGGGGACCGGGGTGTCTGCGCGGCATGCCGCCGCCTCCTTCCATCCGAACCGCCCTGGCGGTCCGGCGGGGCGAGCCCGGCTCCTGCCTCCGCCAAGCCGGTCGGCGCCGTCTTCAAGCGGCCCAGCGCGGTCAGCGCGGAACGTGCGAGCTTCCGCGGGGGACGCGCTTTGCGGCGCATCGCGTTCGGCGCCGCCTGTGCGTTCCTCGTCGCCGGCCTGGCTGCGGCGATCGGGCGCCACACGCTCTCGGACGCGTGGTCGGCGATCCGACGCCACACGCCGTCGCAGGCGTGGACCGCCATCCAGCGTCAAGCCTCGGAGGCGTGGATCGCGGTCCGGCGGCTCCTGCCATCCGACGAGCCACAGGCCAAGCGGGGCGCGTCGGTCGGGGCTGCGACGCTGCCCTCGCGCGCCGCCGTCCGGGACTCCGGTACCGCGCACGGGACGCACCGTCACGCGCAACCCCCGGTTCGTCCCGCCAAGGCGAAGGCCGCGGCGATGCGGGCCAGGGACGACATGGGCAGGGCCGGCGGCACGCCTTAGGAGCTCGCCGCCGATCCGGCTGCCTCGTACCTCCTCAGGAGGCGAGCCGCTCGGCGACGGCGCGGAATGCCGTGGGCGAGAAGAGCAGGCCCAGGTGTCCCAGCCCGGGGACGTGCACCACCGCTTCGCTGGAGGAGAACACGCGGGGGATGATGATGTTGTCGGACCCCGCCACGATCGACGCGAAGCGGACGCGCGCGGCGCTGGCGCGCGATGCATCGAGCCGTGCCAGGAACGGCGAGTCGGGGCGCAGCTCGCGCCCGACGCGCGACGCGACCCAGTACGCGTTGTACGTCCCGCGATGGGGTGTGCCGAGCGTGATGCAGCGGTCCACGCGACGCGCGCCGCCCAGCTGCTGCAGGTAGACCCGGGCCACCAGGCCACCCAGGCTGTGGCAGACGAGGTCGATGCGACCGCCGCGCACGCGTTCGCGGAGGAAATCGCGCAGGCCGATCGCCGCCTGCTCGATGCCCGCCGCGCCGCTGTATTCGTAGGCGAGAATCTGCTTGTGCCCGCGGGCGCGCAGGTACGCGGCGAGGGGCAGGAGGGGGCCGCGGTTGGCCAGGTACCCGTGCACCAGCACGACGGTGCGTTGCTCCGAGCGGCGGGGAGTGCGTTTGACCGAGCGCCAGAGCCCGAACGGGTACAGCAGTGAAGCAGCCGCCAAAGCGAGAAGCTCGCGGCCGACGACGTGCGCCGCGGGTTCCTCGGTGACGGGGAAATCCCGGAGAGGCAAGTGCGGGCCCTCGGCACGGGGGTCCCGCTCGGTCACTCCCACTCCACCGCGGTCAGCCGATAGAGGCCTGCGATGGAGGGCGACGCCTGCCCGCTCCGATCGGCGATCAGGCAGTCCTCGCCGCGCGCTCGCCAGGACAGAGGCCGCGGGAAGACGGAGTACTCGTGCTGCTTCCCGTCGGTGGCGAGGTAATGACCGTGCGACAGCAGGTCGAGCGACACGACGGCGCTTGCCCGCTCGAAGTCGGGCGGCAGATCGAGCGTCAGCGTGGTGCTCGTCCGATCGATCACCTCACCGCTGGTGAGGTCGACGACTGCGATCATGCGTTCCATCGGATCTCCTCGGCGCGCCGGAGCGATTCGACGGTTCTCGCGTCGGGCCGAGAGGAGGAAGCGGGGCGGAGCGTGCGAGAGAGCATAACAGACGCGCGCGTCGGGCGCCCGTACATGCCCGCCGGGGCGATGGGGCGCCCGATTAGACGTGCGCTTGCTCTCCAGGCCGGCCGGTTCCGGAGTCTACAGGTCCCTGAAGGAGACCAGCACGGCCCCCGCGCGCGCCAGCGCCTGTCGCACCCGGGCGTCGCACAGGGAGCGGAGCTCCACCTCGCGCTCCGCGCCGAAGGAGGTCCGGGCGTGCGACGGCGCGTACCCGGGATGGCACATCAGCTCGGTGATGCCGTCCTCCAGGGTCTCCAGTGCCGGAGCGAGCCGCTCCGGGGTCCAGCAGGGGCGCAGGTCGGCGTCGCCGAGGAAGTGCTCGGTGGTTCGCACGCCGTGGGCGCGCAGCAGGTCCCGCATGGGCGTGTCGAGCGCGCGAACCGGCAGGCCCTGCGCGCCGGCGACGGCGGCGAAGGCGGCCAGCAGCTCGGGCCGGGCATGGTGATGCTTGTGGCTGTCGAGGTGCGTCGGCGGCGCGCCACGCAGCGCGGCGAAGCGCGCGATCTGGCGCAGCAGCTCCTTTTCCGCCTGCGCGCGCGGGAGCGACGGATCGATCACGGCGTGCAGCCCCAGCGCGAGCGAGGCGGGTGCGGCGCGCAGGGCCGCAGGGGCAAACGGCGTGTCCACCATCCCGGTGGCGCTCGTCACCACCCCGCGCGCGTGCGCCTCGAAGATGCCGCGGTCGATCTCCGGGTCGTATCCGAGGTCGTCCGCATTGATGACGAGCCGCTTCGGGGTCGGGCGCATGGGCCGAGTCTAGAGCCGTTCAGGCCCGGGCCGCGCAAGCGGGGACCTCACCCGCGCCCCAGCGCAGTCCTTCCCTCGTAGTAGTCGACCGCGCCTGGATGGAAGGGGATGGGCGAAGATCCCCGCAGCGAACGCTTGTCCGCGAGCGGCTTCTCGCGAGATTCGACCAGGGCCTGGGCGATGGCGTGCGCGCGTTGGCGGGCACAGCTCTCGAGCACGACGAGCAAGTCGCCGCCCACGACGGCCAGCGCGCGCAGCGGCACCTTGCCATCGTCGGCGAACCTGCCGCGTCCCTCGAGGGCCTCGAGGGCTTCGGCCGCCGGAAGCAGTCCGACCTGGAGCTGACCGGTGCTCAAGAGCCTCACCACCTCGACGGGCGTCCTCGCGGCCGAAGGGACCGCCTTGGTCTCCGGCCACCGCGCCGCGATGGCGGACGCGATGGCCGTGGCGACGGCGAATGCACCCGGCCGCCCCTCGTCGGTCACGACGACCAGGTGCTTCGCCCGGTAGGCGTACCACTGGCGGTACGGGGAGTGGGCGGGCAAGAGCGCCGCGGCCGCTCCCAGAAGCGCCAGCGCGAGGAGCCTGCGGCTGCTCATCGTGCTCACGGCCCCGCGTTGAACACGTCGAGTTGGAGGAAGTTCGAGACCACGTAGTTGGGCACGTCCACCAGGTTGCTGATGCGGAGATCGCAGGCGACGCTGCAGAGGAGGTACGCCTGCTCCGCGCTCAGCTTCGAGGGCGCCGGCGAAGTCGGTCCGGTCAGCAGGTCGATCATCTTGAGCAGCGCGTCGCGCGCCGCCAGCGTCACGTCCTCGGACTCGTTCCTGAGCGGGCGGAGGAGGTGGTTGGAGTTCACGTCGATCCACAGCTCCGGCGCAATGACCACGCCCGCGGGCTTCACCGGGATGCCCATGGTGGCGATGAAATGGTTCGGCTCGAGCTCCTTGAGGACGCCGGGGCGGTTGCTCTCGAAGCGGGGCCAGTTGCCGAACGCCGCGGCCAGGTTCTTGCGGACGTCGACCTTCACCGTGACGATCGCGTTCATCTCGATGGCGGTGCCGGAGACCTCGCCGTCGCCCTGCGCCCAGTGCACGTCTCCGACCGAGAGCCCGCACCCGTCGATGAAGCAGGGGAACAGCAGCGTCGTTCCCTTCACCATCTGCTTCACGTCGGTGTTCCCGCCGTTCTCGCGCGGGGGGATGGTGCGCAGGCAGCGGTCCCTCGCCTTCCCGTGGCGGCCGCAGAGGCGGGCCGGCACCGCGTCGGCCGGTTCCGGAGGCAGCACGAATCCCTGCTTCGCCCGAAGCTCCTCTTCCCGGTCGAAGGCGGTCTCGATCTCTTGACGGCCCAGCTCGACGCCGATGGTGCCGGCAAACCCATGCAGCGGCAGCCGCACGCCCGGAAGGTCGCGCGAGGTCGCAAAGCGCGTCCCGTTGATCGGGGGCGCTCCCAGCTCCCAGTGCACGATGGCGGGGTCGGTGAAGACGTCGCGGAGGAACCCGAACCCCGGGACCGCCACCGTGTACCCGAAGTTGTCGGGCCCGGGACCGACGTCGATCATGGTCACCGCGAGCACGTCGCCCCGCCTGGCGCCCCTCACGTGCAGCGGGCCGGTGAGCGGATGGATGAGGTTCAGGTTGGCGGCTGCGACCGTCGCCGGCGTGGACGCGCGGTTGAATGGGTTATCGAAGGCGTCGCGCGTCTCGAAGATCACGGTGTCGCCGGGGTTGGCCTCGGCAGCCTCGGGGATGTCCGGGTGCCAGCGGTTGTGACAGGTGCGGAGCGGATCCTCGCCGCACGGCACGGGCACCTTGTCCTTCCGCGTGATGGGGATGCGAACTTCCTTCGCGAACGACGGCCCGGCCACCGCGGCGACCAGCGCGGCCATGATCCAGACGGTTTTCATGGGTCCCCTCCCCGTGGGGAATCAGGGCGAAACTGCCCGCGCCATACGCCCCGGCGACTGCCATTGTCAAATTGCAGTTTTCAGATCCTCCGAGGCATTGCGCGCGCGGCGCGCGCAGCAGGCTCGGCACCCACAGGGCAGCACCCCTCCACACCAAGGGTCCGCCGCGACCCCGTGCCGATCCGCCGCCGGGGCCCGATTCGATCGGGAGGCGGCAGTTAGAATCCCAGTCAATCCTCGAGAAGGAGGTCGGCCGATTCGAGCGGAGGACACCAGTGGGAAACGACCAGGCCAGGAGAGGAGCTCGAGGCAGCGGGCGGCGCCGGCGAGGCGGGCAGAAGAGGGTCCGCGGCAAGGTGGCAGTCGCGATGATCGACATCCTGGGATTCAGTGATCTCAGCCGGCGCGAAAGCCCGCAGCGCATCTTCGACGAGATCTTCGAGCCGCTGGTCCAGGTCCGGCGGAACGCCGCGGCCGTGGCCGGGGCCCTCTCCGGTCGCCGCGAGGAGGTCTTCACTCTCGCCTTCTCGGATACCATCCTCGTCTATCGCCCCGAGCGCTCGGACTTCCGCATCGCGGGCACGCTGCCGCCGCATACCTGCATCAAGCTGGTTGGCGCGGCCGTGGCCGACATCATCCAGAAGGGCCTCCGGCGCGAGCGGCCCATCCTGTTCCGCGGCGCGATCGCGTGGGGGGAGTGCCTGATCAATCCGGTCGAGCCCCGCTGCTTCATCGGAGCGCCGATCATCGAGGCCTACTGTCTGGAGCGCGAGCAGGAATGGGTCGGCGCCGTGCTCGCTCCCACCGCGGCCGAGGTCTTTGGCGAGCCCGACGACGTCACGTTCGTTCCCTACCAGGTGCCGCTGAAGAACGGGCGCTCCATGACCGCTGGGATGGCCGTGAACTGGCTCCACTACATGGGTGCGCAAGACGCTCGCTTCGACAGATTGCCTCAACCCGCGGCGGACCTCTCGCAGGACCAGCGCGCGGCCGTCGTCAGGAAGCAGGAGAACACGCGCGCGTTCTACGATCACTTCAGGGACGCATTCATTGCGTCGGCGCCGGCATGAGCTCTTGCCGCAGCCCGACTCCCGGATCAGCCCTGACGTCTCACTACGTTCGATAGTGAACGAGATACCGTCGGCGGCGGGGTAGGTCCGGTCGCTGTTTTGAAAGCGGACGAACAGGTCGCCTTCAAACGGCGACCGGGCATCGTTGATCAGCTGTCAAACTGCGCGCTCAAACTCAGTCCAGGAGCCCATGCAGGCCGAACCAGCCATCACCGAAGTGCGGCAGTCGCCGATCGGCCGCCGCTACCAGGTGCTCGGCTTTCGGGGATCGGGCGCCGAGGCGTCCGTCCATCTCGCCATCGATCTCTTCACCGGGCAGGAGGTCGCGCTCAAGCGGGGCCCGCCCGAGCGGCTGGCCGCCGAGTACCGCCGCTCGGCCGCGCTGGCTCACCCGCATCTGGCGCGGGCGGTGTCGCTCTGGCACGAGGCAGAGGGAGCATCCCTCGCCCTCGAGTACGGGGCAGAGGACCTCACCGCGATCCTGGGCGGCGCCGAGACCGTGGTGGTGGGGCACGTCGCCGGGATCGCCCGTGCGTTGGGTCACCTGCACCGCCGAGGGATCGTCCACGGCGACGTGAAGCCCAAGAACGCCGTGCTCGCGGGTCCAGACGGAGCGCGGCGCGCGCTCCTGGTGGACCTGGAGCTCGGTGGCGGCGAGCCCCTCTCGCGCGGCAGCCTCGAGTACGCGGCCCCGGAAGTGCTGGAAGGCGCGGCGCCCGATGCGGCCGCCGACCTGTACTCGCTCGGCGTCACGCTGCACGAGCTGCTCTCGGGCGCGAATCCGTTTGCTGCCGGCATGCCGTCCGAAGTGGTCCGCGCGCATTTCGGGACCGTTCCACCGGCCCGCGCGAGCCCCGGCGTGAGGGCGGTGGTGGCCAAGCTCCTGGCGCGCGAGCCGCGGTCACGCTATTCGCACGCCGACGAAGTCATCGAGGCGCTCGCGGCCGCCACCGGCTTGCGGCTCGAGAGCGAAGGCGAGGGCCTCGCGGCCGATCAAATCGGGATGGGCCAGCTCTACGGCAGGGAGGCCGAGCTCGCCCGGATCGAGGCGGCTGCCCGCCGCGCGTCCGCCGGCAAGGGCGCACAGATGGTCATCGTCGGCCCGCCAGGCTCGGGCCGTTCCCGGCTCTTGCGTGCCTCGGCGGTCGCGGCCGAGCTTGCCGGGCTGCGCGTGCTGCATCTCACGGAGAACCACGGCCTCCCCACGCTGGGCCTCTGGCTCGGTCTCCTTCTCGGCGGCCGGGCCCGCTTCGAGCCGACCGTGGTGGCGGCGCAGAAGGACCTCGCCGCGGCTTGCGCGCAAAGCCCGGTCGCATTGCTCATCGACGGCGCCGATCGCGCCGACGGCGCGCTGCGCTCGCTGCTCCTTGCGCTGGCCTCCGAGCCGGCCTGGAAACAGAGGCAGCTCCTGGTGGTCGCGACGGCGTCGGATCAGCTGGAGAACTCGCTCGAGCGGATCGAGTTGCGTCCCCTCCCGCCGGCGCTGCGAAAAGCGAAGATCGTCGAGGCGCTGGGGCCCGCCCGCCCCTGGGCAGAGGGGCTCGCCGAGCTGCTCGTTCGCGAGACGTCGGGCCATCCCGGTGATCTCGAGGAGGCGTTGCGCGATCTGGTCGCCCGCGGCCTGCTCGAGCGCCGCAACGGGCGGTGGGAGCTGGACGCGCCGCGAGCGGGCGCGGATTTCGGCGGTTGCGTGCCGCGTCCATCGGTGCGCGCCGCGCGCGCAGCGATCCTCGACCTGCCGGATTCGCAACGCTCCTCGGTCGGCTTCGCGGCCGTGCTCTGGCCGGAGCTCGGCACGCACGCGTTGGGAGGCGACGAGGAGACGCTCGTCGCCGACGGCCTCGTCCTGGCGGAAAGGCTGGGGCTGCACCTTTCCCAGATCGCGCTGCTGCGGGCGGCCGAGCGCGCGCTGTCCACGGACCTGCGCAGGCAGGCGCACTTGCGCGCAGCGCAGGTCACGCAGGACCCGGCTGCGCGCGCGCGGCATCTCTTCCGGGCCCAGGCCCCGGGCCTCGTGCGCGCGGCGATCGCGGCGGCGCGCGAGCGGCTCCGCGCCGGCGCGCCGGTCGAGGCAGCGCGGCTCTACCAGATCGCGCGGGCCGGTCTGCGGCATCCGTTCGTCAGCCCGCGCGCGGCGGCGCTCTGCGAACGCGCGGGCGACTGCCTCGCGCTCGCCGGGCAGCCAATCGCCGCGCGGCGCCAATATGGCCAGGCGCTCGCTCGCGGCGGGGCCGCTGGACGCATCTGGCAGAAGATCGCCAAGGCGCGCTGGCAGGAGGGCCGCTTCGACCTGGTGCTCGAGGCGCTCGGCTGCGCCCGCGCGGCCGGCGCCGACCCCCTCGCCGTGGCGACCGTCGAGGCGCGGGCGGAGGCGATGCGGGGCAACTACACGCGGGCGCAAGATCTGGCCAGCGAGGCGCTGCCGGTCGCCCGTGCACGCGGAGATGCCGAGGCGGCCACGCGGTTGCATCACCTGCTCGGCACCTGCGCCTGGCATCGAGGCGACGGACGCCGCGCGCTGCTCGAGGAGCGGACCGCGGTGCTGATCGCCCGGCGCGGCGGGTACCGCCGTGCCGAGGCAGACGCGCGAGCTGGTCTGGGGACGGCATACCGGCTCCTGACCAAATACGACCGATCGGCTCGTGAGACGTGGCAGGCGCTCGAGCTCTACCGCTCCCTGGGCGACGAGCGCCAGGAGGCGATCGCCTGGAACAACCTCGGCGCCGCCCGCTACCTGGCGGGCGAATGGAACGGCGCGCTCGAGGCCTGGGAGAAGCTGAGGGAGAAGAGCCAGACGCTCGAGGAGGAGTTGCTCATCCTCAACAACCTGGGGTCCCTCTACCGCGAGCGCGGCGATTCGCCGAGGGCGAAGGACTTGCTCGAGCAGGCGCTGGCGAAGATCCAGCAGGCGGGCGGTCACGCGCGCATCGATGCGATGGTCCGCGGCAATCTCGGCGAGGTTGCCGCTCGCGAGGGCGATGCCGCGGGTGCCCGGACGCTCTACGGCGAGACGCTCGAGATCGCGCAGCGCACCGGCGCGCGCGGCGAGTTGGTGGAGACGGAACGGCGGCTGGCCGAGCTCGATCTGCTGGAGCTGGATCCGGTGGCCGCCGACGCGCGCGCCTCCGCGGCGATGAAGCTCGCGGTGGAGACGAACAACCTGGTCGAGCAAGGCAACCTCTGGCGCGTGCGCGCGCTGGCGGCGCGGGCCCGCGGCGAAGGGGCCGCGGCGGCCGCCGCGGTGCTGGCGGCGCGCGAGCTCCTGCAGGGTGCCGGCGCCCCGCTCGAGCTGGCGCGCACCGACTGCGTCGCCTGCGCCGTGGCGCTGGATCGCAGCGAACCGATGCAGGCCGCCGCCGCCCTGCGCCGGGCTCATGCGGCGTTCGAGAAGCTGGGGGCGGCGCCCGACCTGCGCGAGGTCGAGCGGCTGCAGAAGGACGTCGAGGCGCTCGAGCGCAGGTCGCTCTCGCAGGTGGACGCGCTCACGCAGGCCGCCCAGCGGCTCGCCGTGCGAAACGGCTCCGCGGCCTTGCTCGAGGACGTGCTCGACGAGGCGCTGGTCCTCACCGGCGCCGAGCGCGGATTCATCCTCCTCACCGAGGAAGGGAGCGTGCCCCGGGTGGCCGCGGTACGCGGCGCAGACGCGAGCGCGACCTTGCGCATCTCGCGCACCGTCGCCGATCGCGTGCTGCGCAGCGGCGAGGTGCTCGCGGTGGCGGACATCGTCGGGCGCGAGGAGCTGAGCACGCGGAGGAGCATCCTCGACCTCGGGTTGCGCTCGGTGCTCTGTGCGCCGATCCGGTTCGGCGGGCGCCAGTTGGGCATCCTCTATGTCGACTCCCGCCGCGTCGGCTCGCTGCTCTCCGAAAGGGACCTCGGGCTCTTGAGCGCGTTCGCCGCTCTCGCCGGCTCGGCGCTGGAGAATGCGCGCCTGATCGACGATCTGCGCCGCAAGACCGAGCTGCTCGTCCACATGGCGCACGAGTTCCGGATGCCCTTGATGAGCATCAAGGCCTACGGCGAGGTGGCCGGCGAGGACCCCGGGCTGGGCGAGCAGGTGCGGGAAGGCCTCCAGGTCGTCTGCTCGCAAGCCGTGCGGCTCTCCACGCTGGTCGACCGCACCCTGGAGCTGGCGCGGATGGAAGCGGGCGCGGTGAAGTTCGCCCGCGCGCGAGTCGACCTCTCGCAGGTGGCCGGGGCGGCCATCGCCGGCCTCAAGCCTCTCGCGCTGATGAAATCCATCGAGGTCGCGCTGGCCGTCGACGAGGAGCTCCCGCCGGTGCTGGGCGATTTCGACCGGCTGGTGCAAGTGATCACGAACCTCGTCGGCAACGCGATCCACTATTCGGGCAAGGGCACGCGCGTCTCGGTGCGGCTGACGCGCGGCAATCCGCTGCTCGCGCGCAGGCCAGGGCCGCGCATCGAGGTGGAGGGTTCGCCGTTGTCCAGCGAGCCGGAGACCCGGCCCGGCCCGAGCGCACAGGTCGCCGTGGCCGACCAGGGCCCGGGCATCGCGCCGGAGGACCTGCCCGATCTCTACACGCCGTTCGCAGCCGGCGGAAAAGGGACCGGCACGGGCCTTGGCCTGGTGATCACGCGCGAGATCGTCCACCAGCACGGCGGAGAGCTGCGCGTCGAGAGCAAGCCTGGTCAGGGCACCACCTTCACCGTGTTGCTCCCGGGAGCGCCTTGAAAAGAGGTCGATCAATGACTGGATCCGGTCTCGGCAGAAGAGGCGTCGTCGGTCCGCTCGTCGCGCTCCTGACGCTTTTGGGCTCCCCGGCCGGCGCGGTTCCCCGCGTCACGCAGGTCATCGATGGCCTGCCCCAGGTCATCGTGCCGCAGCAGATCATCGTGAGCTGCGATCCGGCAAAGCTGCCGGTCCTGTGCTCGAACGCGTTGAACCTGGTGCGTGCCCTGATCATCGACATCGGCCTGGCGGACTTCCGCCTGGCGCAGCTGCCGGTCGGGGTGTCTCTCCAGGCGACGCTGGACACGCTGCGCGCCACCGCCGGCATCGCGTCCGCCGAGCCGAACCGCGTCCTCATCGGGAGCGCGACGTATCCTCAGACCTGGCATTTCCCCGCCAGCGGCGCGCCGGGCGATTCCAGCCTCTTGTTCGCCAGCGCCGCCCCGCCGATCGTGGCTGTCCTCGACACCGGTGTCGCGTACGAGGATTACCGGGGCCTGTCTGGCGCGTATGCCCGCGCGCCCGTGTTCGCCGGGACGCAGTTCGTTCCCGGGTGGGACTTCGTGAACGGCGACGCGCATCCCAACGACGACAACGGGCACGGCACGGCCATGGCGAGCATCATCGCCGGCCGGGGGAGTTTCTCCTCCGCGGCCATTCCCTACGTGGGCCCGGCGGCCGGCGCCGTGATCATGCCGGTCAAGGTGCTCGATTCGAGCAACCGGGGCACCGAGTTCTGGCTCGCTGAAGGCATCCGGTACGCAGTCGCCGCCGGTGCGCAGGTCATCAACCTGTCGCTCGACTTCGCGCGCAATTACGCGCCGGGCGCGGTGATGACGGACGCCATCGCGCGCGCGAGGGCGAGCAACGTCGTCATCGTCGGGGCGAGCGGCAATACCGGGGGCCGCCGGGTGCTCCATCCGGCGGCGTTCCCGGACGTCGTCGCGGTCGGGGCGTTCACGCTCGACGTCAAGGCCGGGTATGCCGTCACCTACTACTCCACGGGCGGCGAGGCGCTCGATCTGGTCGGTCCGGGAGGCGATCCCCGCCAGGACGTCAACCGGGACGGTCTCTTCGACGGGGCGCTGGGCCAGGCGTTCCCGCCGGGGTCGCCCAGGAACATCAGCTGGTGGCTGTTTGCCGGGACCTCGCCCGCGACCGCGCACGTGAGCGCGGCTGCGGCTGCGCTGATCGGCGCCGGCGTCGCGCCGGACGCGGTCCGTCCACTGCTCCAAGCCACCGCCGCCGGCATGGGCGCCAAAGGGTGGGACCGCACTTCGGGCTCCGGTCGCTTGCAGGCAGCCGATGCCGTCGCGCAGGCGAGCGCGTTCGTCGCGCCCGCGCCGCTCTACGCCGACGCCGCCGCGGCGCTGCGAGCCGATGGCAGGGCCGCGGCCGCCGTGATGATCGCGGACGCGAGCGGCGCTCCCGTGAGCAACGCCGACGTCTACGTGCGCTGGCGGGGAGCTGCTCCGGGTTCGCAGAACGCGACGACCGACGCCTCGGGCATCGCGCGCTTCGTTTCACCATCGCCGAACACGTCGCGCAAGATCTTCCTCATCGAGGTCCCTCGCGTGATCTACCGGGGAGCGGCGCAGCGGCCGCGCGCCTTCGCGCGATCGAGCAGCGGGTTCGGTACGCCAGCGATCGCCGTCGGCCTCAACCTCGGGAGCACGAACAGCTCCGTTGCCGGCCTGGACATCTGGGGTAATGGGTACTCGGGCGGAGTAGGGATCGCCTCCGGAACGACCGGTTCGGGCATTGCCTCCGGGACGACCGGATCCGACGGCTCGACCGCGGGGCAAACCTACCCGATGACGGGCGGAATCGCCGCTTGCCCGATGCCGTTCCCGCTCTATTCCTACGGGATATTCTCGTCCACGGTCTCGCGCGCCTTCTTCTCCGGAGCCTCGCTCGCGAACGGCTACAGCGTCCGCTCGCTCGACCCGTCCTGGGTGGTGGCTCCCGGCGCGGCGGCGCTCGACTCGCGGGAGCTGTCCAGGATCTGCAGCGTGAGCATCGGGCTCAGCAATCCGCTCTCCACCGGCTACTTCACCTCGGGGACGCTCCACGTGGCGGGACAGGGGTCGCCGCCCCCCGGGTTCGGCGCCGGCTACAGCGCGCGCTTCTGGGCCGACGTGATGAACGCCGAGGGCGCCACCGCGCCCTGAACCCGCGGGTCGAGCCAGCAGTACCGAAGCCGCGGGCGATCGAGCCACCTGACGCGCCCGCGGCGTCGGAGTCGTCCCGCCTGCCGCGTGAAGCTCCGGGCTAACGCTCGGGGGTAGTTACTTCGCCGCCGCCGTCTGCGCCCTGAGCACCTTGTTCCACCGCGCGATCTCGCTCGTCACGAGCTTCTCCAGCGCCTCCGGCGTCCGGCCCGTGCGATCGGCGATCTCCGCGCCCAGATCGAGCAGCCGCTTGCGCGTCGTCTCGTCGTCGAGCGCCTTCACCAGGGCGCCGTTCAGCTTGGTCACCACCTCCTTGGGCGTCCCCTTCGGCGCGAACAAGGCGTTCCAGGCGCTGACCTGGAACTCCGGCAGCCCGCCTTCCTTGGTCGTCGGCACCTCGGGGAGCGCCGGCGAGCGCTTCTCCGTCGCGATGCCGTATGCCTTGATGCTGCCGGCCTGGATCTGCGGGGTGAGGTTGACGATCTGGTCGCACATGTAATCGACCTGGCCGCCGACGAGATCGTTCAGCGCGGGGCCCGTCCCCTGGTACGGCACCCGCGTGGGCTTGATGCCGAGGATGGAGTTGAGCAGCGAGCAGGTGGTGAAGGACACCGAGCCGACGCCGGCGTGGGCCTCGTTCAGCTTCTCCGAATTCGCCTTGGCGTACGCGACGAACTCCTTGAGGTCCTTCGCAGGGAAGTTCTTCTTGGCCACGATCAGGATCGGCGTCCCCGCCGCGAGCCCGATGGGAACGAAGTCCTTCAGCGGGTCGTACTTGAGATTCGGGTACACGGCGGGGGCCGCGCCGTGCGTCCCCATGTGACCCATGATGATCGTGTACCCGTCCGGGGCCGCCTGGGCAGCGCGCGTGGTGCCGGTGGTGCCGCCTGCGCCGGTCACGTTCTCGACCACGAGCTGCTGGCCCAGCGTGCGCGACATGTGGTCGCCGACGATGCGCGCGACGACGTCGGTCGGTCCGCCCGCCGCGAAGGGCACGATCAGGGTGATGGGACGCTCGGGGTAGGCGGCGTGCGCCGCTCCGGCTGAGAGTCCCAGCAGGGTGGCGAAGAGCAACAGTCGCTTGGTCATCGGATCGCTCCTTGGTTGGTGGAAGGCATCCGCCGCGGGCGGCGGGTCATTCGGTGAAGACCTCGGCGCGCCGCTTTCGCACCGCAGGAAGGATCGCGGCCGCCAGCACGATCAGCGCCCCGCCGAGGAGGCCAGCGCTGACGGGTCTCTCGACGAAGGTGGTGAAGTGGCCTCGGGCGATGAGAAGGGCCCGGCGGAGGTTCTCCTCCATGAGCCTGCCGAGCACGTACCCGAGCAGGAGCGGAGCCGTCTCGAAGCCGAGCTTGAGCAGCGCATAGCCGACCAGCGCGAAGACCCCGGTCAGCATCACGTCGGAGGCCGAGTTGTTCACCGAGTAGATGCCGATGCAGGAGAAGACGAGGATGGCCGGGTACATCAGCCGGTACGGCACGTCGAGGAGCTTCACCCAGATGCCCACGAGGGGCAGGTTGATGATCAGCAGCATGAGGTTGCCCACCCACATGCTCGCGATCATTCCCCAGAAGAGCGTCGGGTTCTTGGTCATCACCAGCGGCCCGGGGACGATTCCGTGGATGGTCATCGCGCCCACCATCAGGGCCATGACCGCATTGGGCGGAATGCCGAGCGTGAGGAGCGGGATGAACGAGCTTTGCGCGCCCGCGTTGTTCGCCGATTCCGGCCCGGCCACGCCCTCGATGGCGCCCCTGCCGAAGCGGCTCGGGTCCTTCGCCAGCTTCTTCTCCAGCGCGTAAGAGGCGAAGGGCCCGAGCACCGCGCCGTTGCCGGGCAGGATGCCGAGCGCGGTGCCGAGCAGCGTGCCGCGCGCGATGGGGCCGGCGGCGCGCTTCAGATCTTCGCGGCCCGGGAGGAGCCGTCCGATCGGCACCTTTTCCAGGTCGCGCGTCTCCGGGGCCTCGAGGTTCTTCAGCACCTCTGCGAACCCGATCACGCCCATCGCCAGCACCGCGAAGTCGATGCCGCTGGTCAAAGCCGAGACGCCGAAAGTCAGGCGCTCGGCGCCGGTCTCCAGGTCGGTGCCGATGGTGGACAGGAGCAACCCGAGCAGGATCATCGCCAGCGCCTTGGGGACCGAGCCGCGCGCCAGCACCACGGCGAAGGTCAGACCGAGGACCATCAGCGAGAAGTACTCCGCCGGCCCGAAGAGCAGCGCGAGCTTCACCAGCGGCGCGGCCAGCGCGGCGATGACGACGGTCGCCACGCACCCTGCGAAGAAGGAGCCGATGGCGGCGATGCCGAGCGCCACCCCCGCGCGACCCTGCCGGGCCATCTGATGTCCGTCGAGAGTGGTGACGATGGCCGTCACCTCGCCGGGGATGTTGACCAGGATCGCCGTCGTGGACCCGCCGTACTGCGCGCCGTAGTAGATGCCCGCGAGCATGATGAGCGCGCCGACCGGTTCGACGTTGAAGGTGATCGGCAGCAGCATGGTGATCGTCGCGATGGGACCGATGCCGGGCAGCACGCCGATGAGCGTGCCGACCAGGCAGCCGATGAAGGCGAGGCCCACGTTGTGCAGCGTGAGCGCGGTCGAGAACCCGAGGGCCAGATTCGCGAGAAGGTCGGTCATCGGCAGCGCGTCAGAGGACCAGGATCCCGGGGATGATCAGGATGGGGATGGGCAGATTGAGCACGTACCGGAAGAGGCCGATCGACAGCGCGGTCACCACGATCGCGAAGACGAGCAGCTCCTTCGGGCGGGTTTCCGGCGACGCGGCGCCGCTGATCATCGCCACCAGGGGCCCGGCGACGGCGAGCCCCACGGTCCGGATGCTGAGCGCGAAGGCCGCGACCGCGAGGAACATGAAGAGGGGGCCACGCAGCGGCCAGCGGCCGAGCGGCTCGCCGTCCTTGAGCAGCGAACCGACCACCAGCCCGAGGCCCAGGATGCCGAGGAGCGTGGCGATGCCGCGGGGGAGCAGGCCTGGGCCGACTGCATAGAAGCGGCCGGACCCGAGATCCGCGGTCGCCCCGAGGGCAATCGCCGCGATCGCGAGCAGAGCCAATCCCGCGACGAAATTCTGCGGGGCGCGGATGACGCTCCGGCGCTCAGCGGGACTTGCCGGAATGGGTTCCGTTTCGCCGGCCATTCGTCCTCACGGCCCCTCCGCCCGGGAGACACGGCCCCTGGGCGTGCGCCGCAGATAGGACTTAAGTCGGGGTAGCCGTCAAGTGCTCAGCGGCACTGGGAACGGATCCGGTCCTCCGCCATGCTCGACTTGTCCCACCGATCGTCGCGCGTGTTGAAGACCTGCGGCACCATGAAGTCGTTCGGATCGACGAGCAAGCGGAACTCCGGCCACTGGCTCTGCGGGAAGCCCATGTTCTGCGCCGTCTCACGCCAGTTGAGCTTGTGGTAGAGCGCCGAGCCCGCTTGGGCGACGTCTGTCAGGTGGCCGGGATAGTAGACCTTGGGCTTGAGGTGCTGCGTGTACTGGATGATGTCGCGCTGCTGGTTGGCCCCCGCCCCAAGGCTGACGATCGAGCCCATCAGCACGTCGGTCTGGGGCAGGTTGTCCATGATGGAGAACAGGCCCTTGCCGACCTCCGCGGCGAGCGCGATCGCCGGACCGTTGTTGGCCGGATCGTTGTATTGAGCCAGCGTGACCATGCCGGGGGAACCGGTGCCGATGCCTTCCTTCACGGGGCCCGCCGAATTGACGTAAGCGAAGGTGAAATTGTGGCCCGGCCCGCGCACCACGAAGTGGTAGAAGATCTCGATGATCCCGGCGCTCCCGCCGAACCCGGTGGTCCTCGTGTCCATCTGCCCCGGCACCCTGAGCGCCTCGGTGGCCGGCGGAGTAAAGGGCGTTCCGGTGGGGAACATCGCCGGGAAGATCGTGGGCGGCGTGGGACTGCTGGTGGTGGCTCCCGCGTAGCGCGGATCGCCGAGATTGTTCAGCGGCGTGTGAGGGAAGGACGCATCGACCGGCGACGCTCCCGAGTGGATGTGCTTGAAGGTCAGGATGCAGATGTTCGGGTCGAACTGGGTGATTCTCCTGACCGTCGTCGTGCCGCCCCTCGGATTGGACAGCGTGCCCGTGTACTCCCCCGGCGGCGAGCTCCGCGGAACGACGCCGACGCAGGCGACCGGGTCGCCGTTCGGAATGATCTTCGGGGCCACGCCATTGACCGCGTTGTTCGCATTGGGGTCGTTCCACATCCTGGTCACGTCGAGCTGCATCACGTCGCAGGTCTCCGGCGAGGCGTAGATGGTCGCGCCGGTCCACTTGGCGACGAAGGCGGCATTGTCCGCATGGTCACCGTGACCGTGCCCGAGGAAGATCGCCTCCGGCCGCACGTCCACGAAGTCCTGAGGCAGGATCGGCGTGCGGCGCCTGTCGAGCGGCGCGGTCGGCAGCTCCGGACGATTGATGTAGCTGTCGAGCAGGAGGACGCGTCCCGCGGCCGCGACGACGTACGTGGTGTTCGTCGCCCACGAGAAGATGACCTTGTCCTTGTCGACGCGCCCTTTCTCGTCCACGTTCTCGATGCCGAAGAACTTCTGCCTGGCCCGGATCAGCGTCGCGTTCGCGCCACGGTCGCGTTCGCGGTCGTCGCCATGGGCGACGGCGGCGAAAGAGGCAGTGCACAGGACCCCGGAGAAAATCGCGGACATCGTTCGTCTGTACTTCATGATGATGAGCTCCTCTCCTGAGTTGATCCCCGCGGATCGTCAGGGCACGGCGGCTGCGTTTGCCGCGGCGATGATGCTGGCCGCATCGACGGGGAGCAGCAGGCGCTGGCTGACCAGGCTGTTTGCCGCCGCGGTCACGGCGGCGACGTAGGCCGCATGCGTCGGATAGCGCTCCTCGAGCGAGAGACGCGGGTCGCCTGCCGCAAGCCGCTGGGCCTTGGTCTTGAAGAACGGGATGAAGCCGCCGGTGAGGTCGCTGGAGTCCCCTTCGCTGAACCCTGCCTTGCGGACGTTCCAGCCGAGGTAGGTACCCAGCGGGACCTGCACGTTCGTGTTCCGGAGTCCGTCGATTGGGTTGCCGTCGGCATCGACCTGCGGGACGAGCACCGTGTAGGAGGAGCCTGGCACCGCGGGTTCCCTCAAGACGCCGGACGCGTCCTCCACGTTGAAGTTCCGGCCACGGTCGAGGAAGACCTTCGGGTTGACCAGACCGGCCAGAGTGAAGTTCACGGCGGGAAGGAACGGGATTTTCACGTCCTCCGCTCTGACCAGGCTCCTCCGGCCGATCGACGAGTACAGGCTCGCCGGCGGCTCCGTTCCGTTGACCACCCACTCGCGGAGCGCGACCAGCAGCGCCCGCTGGTGCCAAAGGAAGGGGTTGCTGTTGGAGCGGAGCTGGCTGTTCGCCGGCACGCCCGGCATCACCGCCGGCGGCTGCGCGAGCGGGTTGCCTCCACCATGCTGCGTACCGGAGAGCTGGTAGATGCGGACCTCGCGCGGGATGGCGAGGTCGTGCCTGCCGTCCGAGTCGGTGGTGTTCAGCGACATTACGGCCTGCCAGTACTCGGTGTCGGTGACCGTATGGGTGATCCTCGGGCAGCTACGGGTCTTGCGGCAGCGGTCGAGCTGCCCGGCGGTCAAGTCAGCGATCCGGTCGCGGCTCTCGCCCCACGTCTGCGGCGACTCCGGCCCCGCGAATTGCGCCTCGGTGTGCTGCGTCCCCGAGAGCCGCGTCGGCTGCGCGAAGCGGATGTTGAACGCGCCGCGGTTGGAGGCCTTGTGCGGAATCGCCCCCTCGACCACCAGGCGGCGGTCCTCGTCCTGGTTGAAGCCGAGCTGGATGAAGGTGCGGATCCAGCGGCCGCTCTGCGACGAGCCGTAGATCAAAGCGTTCTTGATCGCGTTGCCCAGAGGGTTCGCGGGGTTCGCCGCGGGCGCGTCATCGTCGTCATCGTCGTCGCGCCGGCCTCGGCCGTCATCGTCGTCGCGATCGCCCCGGCCGGTCTTGGCGCCGTTCCCGTTGCGCAGGAACGAGATGAAGTCGCGCGTCGCGGCGAAGCCCAGCCCCGTGACGGTCGGGTTCTTCGCCGTGTAGAGCAGCTCATAGATGTGGTTGGTGTCGAACCCGCCGCGCAGACAGACCTTGGCGGTGCTCGGGACGCCGGGGAAGGGCGTCACGCTGCAGTCGGCGAAAGCCCACTGGTCGTTCGCGATGAGCTCGCGCGCGTCGTTCTGGTGGACGCGCCGGGTCAGGGTGGCGCCGGCGTTGCTGGTGCTGACCGCCTCGTACGCAGGGGGAGAAGTCACGTCCTGGGTGCTGTCGGCCTGGTCCAGGATGTACTCGGACCGTACCCGCCCGGTGATCTCGCTGCCGTCGCGGTTCCTGGCGACGGGCAAGGGGAACCGGACGCCGGAGGCGATGTCGCCCTCCCATCCGATCCAAGCCATCGTGTAGCCCTGGGACTCGAGGAACCCGTCGCCCGGGTTGGTGGCGTTGCCGCCGATGTTCAGGTCGGTGATGCGCTTGTTTCCGCGGTTCACCACGTCGTAGATGAGCGTGCGGTTGGCGCGGGTCATGTCGATCGGCTTGAGGATCGAGATCATCGACTGGTACTCGACCATGCCGCGCCGGTTTCGCGGGGCCAACTTGATGTCCGTGATCACCTCGTTGAGCGAGTCCTTCGGGTCCACCTCGCCGAATGCGATGCCGTCGAGGATCTCGTACTGACCAACGCTGCCGAACGAAGCGCCGTTGAAGGCCGGTGACGTGACCTTCGTGATCACGATCTGCGTGATCTTCGCTTCCGCCGGTCTCCCGAGGAGCAACAGCAAGGCGCCCAGCGAGATCGAGAAGATCGACCGTGCGACGGGGCTTCTGGATTTCCGGGGCATTCGTTTCTCCCTCCCAAAGTTTGCGATCCTGCGCGTGCGCAAGAAGCAGCAGAGCTACGGCGGCTCCCTGACCGACCTGCGTCCGATGCGCGCTGGCGATTCGTGCGTCAAGCCGCAACGAGTCAGGGCAGCTTGCTTCACCCCCGCAGCGCCGCTGGCGCTCCCCGGCACCGCTGGCGCGCCGCGGCTTGACTTGGATCCTGGATCCAAAATACAGGCGCTCCGGTGCAGCTACAGACGCTGAATCGCATCCCGGTCGACGTTCTCGGGGCGCGCGTGGCGCAGGAGATTCGTAGCGCGATCCTCCGCGGCGATCTGCCGCCGGGCAGCCGCGTGAAGCAGGAAGACCTGGCTGCGCAGCTTGGCGTCTCGCGCGAACCGGTGCGGCAGGCCCTGCTGCTGCTCCAAGGCGAAGGCCTGCTGCATGCGCAGCCCAATCGGAGCGCGCAGGTCGCCGCGGTCGACCGCCAGCTCATCTCCGGCTTGTATGAACTTCGCGAGGCGGTCGAGAGCAGCCTCGTCGGGACCCTCGCGCGCCGTCCCGGTTTCGACGTGAAGCCCTTTCGAATTCTCATCGCCCGCGGCCGTACCGCGGTCCGGCAGCGTGATCTGCCCGCCCTGATCGATCTCGACATGTCGTTCCATACCGGCCTGTACGAGGCAGCAGGCAACCGGGTCATCGTCGAGGTGATGCGTGGCCAGTGGATCCACATCCGTCGCGTGATGGCGATGGTGCTCGATCAGGCCGCCTACCGGCAGAAAATCTGGGACGAGCACGAAGCCATCGTGCACGCGATTCACGCACGAAGAGCGGCCTCGGCCAGCGTCGCCGCTGGTCGTCACATCCGCGCCGCCAGAAAGATGCTCCTGGCTGTCTTCGGCGCCGCCCCCACACCATGTTGCCCTTCCCCGACAACGTCATGACGAAGACGCCGCCCCCCGGCGCCTTCCCGCGGCCGTCATTCCCGTGGCCGCAGTCAACGCTCTGGACGGGGAAGGGCAGTGTCCCTGAGAGAAGTCCGATCCAACGCTGACGTCTGTGTTCAACGACAAAGGGAGGCATCCATGATCAAGTCACTCGCTCCATTCGTGTCTCTGAAGCGCCGAAGTTTCCTTTCGGCCGCCGTCGCCGCGCTGGCCGTGGTCGTCCTGGGCATTCCTGCCGCACTCGCCGAGGAGGGGGGCCGCGGAAACCAGAAGTGGGTCGCCTCGTGGGCCGCCTCGGCGCACGGGCTGTACCCCTCCGGGACGGCAGTGTCGCAACCCGACCTCTCGTTTGCCTTTCCCTCGGCCGACACCGGCGCGAACGACCAGACGTTCCGGCTGATCGTGAGGCCGAACCTCTGGGGCGATCGCTTCCGCGTGCGCTTCTCGAACTTCTTCGGCACCAAGCCCGTTACCCTCGACGACGTCTTCATCGGCCTGCAAGCCAGCGCCGGCGCCGTCCTGCCCGGAACGAACCGTCGAGTGACCTTTGCACGCGGCAAGAGCGTCACCATCCCGACCGGGGCGTCAGTCTTCAGCGACGCCGTCGAGCTGGAATTCGTGGACGAGGTCGAGAAATTCTCGCTCGAGGGGCGGAAGCTGGCCGTGAGCTTCCACGTCGTCGGCACCAGCGGTCCCATGACGTGGCACTCCAAGGCGGTGCAGACCTCGTACGTCACCAATCCCGGTGCGGGCTCGCACAGCAACGACCAGGGCGACGCTGCGTTCCCCAACTCGACGACCTCCTGGTACTTCCTGGATGCGCTCGACGTGATGGCGCCCGCGGACACCTTCGTCGTCGCCACGTTCGGCGATTCCATCACGGACGGGACCGCCTCCACGCTCAACGGCGACGATCGATGGCCCGACGTGCTGTTCCGCCGCCTGCGCGCCGCCTACGGCAACCGCGTCTCGCTCGTGAACGAGGGGATCGGCGGAAACCGGGTCGTATCGGACGCAGGTGCTGGCGGCCCTTCGGCGCTCAGCCGTCTCGAGCGCGACGTCTTCAGCCTGTCCGGCGTCAGCGCGGTCGTGTGGCTCGAGGGTATCAACGATCTGAGCGCGGGAGCGACGTCCGACGCCGTGGTCGCCGGGATCAAGGAGGGCACGCGCCTGATCCGCAAACAAGGGCTCAAGCTGATCCAGGCGACCATCACCTCGGCCCTGGGCAACAACCCCTCGATCGACGCGGACCGCGACAGCCGGCGGAAAGCGGTCAACGCATTCATCCGGAGCGCCGGGATCTTCGACAGCGTCGCCGATTTCGATGGCGTCACCGTCGATCCGATCACCGGTGAGATGGCCGCGCCATTCCTGCACAACAGCACCACGAACGCGGTCGATCACCTGCACCCGAACAGGGCAGGGTATCTGAAGATGGGTGGAGCGGTGGACATCACCGTCCTCGCTCCAGCCTCCCGGAAGCGATCCGACCGGGACTGAAGCGATTGCGCGGGGTCCCCGGCCTCTGCCGAAGGAGGCCGGGCGACTCCATCACCAGCTCTCCCCGTACGGGCGGGCCTCCACTTCGAACGACCAGGCCGACGGGCGCTGCTGGGTGAGCCGGAAGCCAATCTCGGCGACGTCATCCGGTTTGATGAAAAACGAGTCCGGCTTGCCCGGCATCCTTTCCCGCGTCCTCGGCAGATCGACGACGCCGTCCACCACGATGAGCGCCACGTGGATGCCGGCGGGCCAGAGAGCGCGAGCCATCGATTCCGCGAGGCTGCGCTGTGCGCCCTTGGCGGAGGAGAAGGCGGCGGACCTCGCGCCCGCCTTGCGCGACGCGGTGGCGCCCACGAAGACGATGCTGCCGCGCCCGGCCCGCTTCATCGCGGGGATGACCTGCTTGGACGCAAGGAACCCGCCGAGCGTGTTGACCCGCCAGGCCGCCTCGAAGTCCGCCGCGGTCGCTTCCTCGACGCTGCCCCAGACGCCGGAGCCGGCGTTGTAGACCAGTACCTCGACTTCCCCGAGGTCGCGGTGGATCGCATCGAAGGCGCGCGCGACCGAGTTTGCGTCGGCGACGTCACACGGGTAGGCGCGGGCGTCCGGCAGGCTTTCGGCGAGCTTCCCGCTGAGCTCAGTGGTGCGCGCGAGCAGCGCAAGCGCGTAGCCTTCCGAGGCAAAGCGCCGGGCAAAGGCCGCGCCGTTCCCGGGCCCGACGCCGGCTACCACGCAGACTGGCTTCGTCATGGTTCCTCCCTCCTGTAAGCTTGGTCGCTTCCACCCGAAATCGCCAGGAGATGCCCATGAGGAGCGTTCGCCCTGCTTTCCTCCGCCGTGCGTCGTTCGCGATCCTTCTGAGCGCCTCGTTGAGTGGAAAGGCGCCTGCCGCACCGGCGACGAACGCCATCGAGTCGCGTACGGCGGAAGCGGACGGCGTGAAGCTGCACTACCTCGTGTCCGGCCGCGGCCCGTCCGTGATCCTGTTGCATGGCTACGCGGAAACCTCGCGCATGTGGAGGCCGCTGATCCCGCGCCTCGCCGAGAAGTTCACGGTGATCGCGCCGGACTTGCCGGGCATCGGCGACTCAGAGATCCCGCGGGATGGCTCGGACATGAAGACCGCCGCGGTGCGTATCCATGCGCTCGCCAGGTCATTGGGCATCGAGCGAGCGAGGGTCGTGGGCCACGACATCGGCCTGATGGTGGCCTATGCCTACGCCGCGCTGTTCCCCGCGGAGGTCGAGAAGCTCGTGTTGATGGATGCGTTTCTTCCGGGAGTGGCCGGATGGGAGGCCATCTACGACAATCCCGGTCTCTGGCATTTCCGCTTCAACGGTCCGACCCCGGAAGCCTTGGTGAAGGGTCGTGAACGGACGTACTTCGAGTACTACTGGAATGACTTCGCAGCCGACAAGACGCATTCGATTCCCGAGGGCGATCGCGTCGCTTACAGGGCGGCTTACGCCCGTCCGGGACGGATGCGCTCGGGATGGGCGTATTTCATTTCGTTCCCGAAGACGGCAAAGGACTTCGAGGAGCTGTCTCGGACCAAGCTGGCGATGCCCGTGCTCTCGATCGGCGGCGCGAAGGCAAACGGAACGGCGCTAGGCGAGCAAGCGAAGCTAGTCGCTGCGGACGCCACGATCGTCGTCCTCGAGAACACGGGACATTGGCTCATGGAGGAAAATCCGCAGGAGACGATGGACGCGCTGACGAAGTTCCTGTGAGCTTCCGGGCGGTGCCTACGAGACAGAGCGGCCCGAAGCCCGATTGCGGCTTCGGGCCGTCACCGTTGCGGGTAGCTTCGCCTCAGGGGATGAGCCCGCCGACGAGCCCGGTCACCACACCGAGGAGCTGATTGAGCAGGTTGACCAGGCCGACTACGTTGTTCAGCGTCGCCAGGATCGTGCAGACCAGGTTCCCGAGGGGAGCGGCTGAGTCGCCAGAGAGGTCGATGGCGATCGGAAGGGTCGTGACCTGGACCCCTAGGAGATTCAGGTTCACGGCGCCGACGTCCAGGTGGAGCACCTGACAAGTGGCTTGTTGCGTCACCGCGCTGGTCGGGGCGGCCGCTCCTTGGCTGCCAGCGCCCACCTCGACCGGGAGAGCGACTTCGCCGACCAGTGCCGTTCCCACACCGGCGAGCGTACCGCTCACCATCCCGATCGCCACCACCTTGTCGCCGCGGGCCTCGAACCTCTGGATGCTGAGCGTGCCCGTAAACGCCCCCCCGGTCGCTGCTGTCCCTGCGATGGGGAGCTGCAACGTCGCCGAGCCATCTTTCTCCTGCTTGCCTGACTGGGCCGCGATGGCGGCTGTCCCCAGCAGCAGCACTGCGATCGGAATGGAAACCTTCAAGAGCGGTCGCCTGGTCATGATGCTGCACCTCCGCGCCACCAGGACAGCCGGACGGCCCGGCCGCCTCTCCGGCTGGCGGTTCGGCGAAGGTTTGTCCACTCCATGGACGCGTCAAGAGGGCACCCGTTCATTTCTTCAGGCACGTCCATGAATGCAGCCCGCACCACGGCGGAAGAGCAGCACGCGCAAATGTTGACTTGCCCTGCCTTGATATGTATCATTGGTATATACCATGACGAAGCCGAAGGCGAGGCGAGCGAAGGTGTTCTGGACCGGTCGGAGCCAGGCCGTACGTCTGCCTAAGGAGTTCCGCTTCGACACCGACACCGTGCTCGTCCGCCGCGAGGGAGATACGGTCGTCTTGGAGCCTGCCGACGACTGGCCCGATGGATACGTCGATTCCTTCGCCGGCGCGCCGGAGGACTTCACCAGACCGCCCCAGGGTGAGGCCGACAAGCGAGAGAAGCTCGATTGAAATACCTGCTGGATACGGACACCTGCATCTACGCCTTGAAGCAGAACGCGGCGGTGCTGGAACGCATGCTCTCGCGGAGCCGCGCGGACGTCGCAGTCAGCGTGATCACCGAGGCCGAGCTCCGCACGGGCGCGGCAAAGAGCTCTTCGCCCGTGAAGACCATGCGGCTGGTCGAGAACTTCCTGCGGCCCTTGACGATCGTCGAGCTCACCTCGAGCGACGCCGCATCGTATGCGAACGTGCGCGCCAAGCTGGAGCGCGCGGGCACGCCCATCGGTCCGTTCGACACACTGATCGCGGCCCAAGCCGTCGGGCGGAAGCTGATCCTCGTCTCGAACAACGAGCGGGAGTTCGGCAGGGTCTCGGGCCTGCGCCTGGAGAACTGGGCACAGACCTAGCCCCAGGATCGTGCGAACCTGACGGCTACGTAGGTCCGCGCATTGATGCGGTCCGCGTCCGGCAGCAGAAGATGCGGCCGAGGTGCGTCATGCCCACAGCACGCTGTGAAGTCTGCGGAAACGACTACGACAAGGCGTTCCAGGTCACGATGCGAGGCGACTCGCACACGTTCGACAGCTTCGAGTGCGCCATCCAGGCGCTCGCGCCGAACTGCGCGCACTGCGGCTGCCGCGTCATCGGCCACGGGACGGAGAAGGACGGCCGCGTCTACTGCTGCGCGCACTGCGCACACGAGGCCGGCGCGCAGGAGATCAGGGACCGGGCCTGAGCCGGACGCTCAGATGCGTGCCGACATCGTCCCCGGCGCCCGCTTCCCCGATTACGAGCTTCCCGACCACGCCGGCCGGAAGCGCAAGCTGTCCGAGCTGCAAGGCGACGCGCCGATGATCGTCTTCCTCTCGCGCGGCTTATACTGTCCGAAGGACCGGCGCCAGGCGATGAACCTCGTCGCCTTCGAGCCGGAGCTGAAGGTCGCGTACGCGAAGCTCGGCACGATCTCCACGGACGACCTGCTCGCCACCAACGAGAACCGGGACGGGCTGGGCGCGCACTGGCCCTTCCTCTCCGATCCCGGCCGGATCGTGCAGAAGGACCTCGACATCCAGGAGTACACCGACCCCGTGCACGACCCGATGGTGCCGCACACGTTGGTGCTCGCGCCCGAGCTGCGGGTGCACGGCATCTACAACGGGTACTGGTACTGGGGGCGGCCGTCGGTCGAGGAGCTGCGCCGCGACCTGCGCGAGGTGACCCGCCGGATCCGCTCCGACTGGGACCTCTCCGATCCGAAGCTCAGGGCGGCGTGGAAGGCGGGGGACAAGTCGCGCTTCTGGCCGTACGGGAAGTCGCTGCGGGAGGTGTTCGCGGAGAAGTGACAACTCTCCGTCACGCCCTTGCCTTGGGTTCCGAGAAATCCGGGTTTGCTACACACCGCGCGTCTACGGCAGGCCGACAGGCAGGCACCAGACCGCGTCCGCCAGCCAGCGCCGGTCCACCTGGTGGAAGCCGGTCATGGACTTGCCGAACATGCTGACGCGCACCACGCGGTGTCCGCCCGAGGTGCTCGCCTCGGCCGTCTCCCAATCCGGCCGGACGGGCACCTGGCGCACGCGCTTGCGGCAGGCTTCGAACGCCTCGGCCGTGACTTGCGGCTGCACCGAGGGCAGAAAGGTCTGGCGGAAGAGGTCCGCCTTCCCGCCTTCGAGCAGCCGCAGCTCGGTCTCCACGGTCGTCTGGGGCGAGGCGAGCATCACCGGGTCCAGGCCGGCCGGCGCGATCGCGGCGGGCGGCGGCGCGAGGGGCGCAGGCGGTGCTGCCGGGCGCGCGGCGGGAGTTCCGGGGTGCCTCTCGGATGTTGCCGCCGGGTCCCGCCCGGCCTCCGTCCCGCTCCGGCGCAGCAAGAGGAACGCGACCACCGCGGCACAGGCCAGCGCGAGCGCGACGAGGCGGGCGGCGCGCACTCAGTTCGTCCACCGCAGCAGCGCGAGCTGCGGAAGCTTGGCGGGCCAGGCCGGGGCGGGGAACTCCCACAGAGAAGAGTAGGGCGGCGTCAGGTCGAAGAACGCGTTCAGGTCGGCGGTCGCCGGCGCTGCGCCCTGCGGCGTGTCGTCGTTGGACTGGACCATCCACACCGGTGCCTGCAGGCGCGCCGCCTGCAGCATCTGCATCGCTTCCGCGTGGCCGCTGGACCAGCTCACGCCGCGATCGCTCCAGTAGACCTGCGGGAAGAACGCGTCTCCGCAGTACCGGTCGAAGGCGCGGAAGGGGAACGTCGGATGGTAGCCGACCCAGCCGAACGAGGTGTATGCGAGCCACACGCCGGGTACCGCGGCGCGGATGCCGTCGCAAAGCTGCTGCGCCTGGAGGTCGTGGCCTCCTTCGAATTCGATCTCGGCGTCGATCACCAGGCCGCTGGTGCCCGGCACGCGCGCGGCCAGGGCAGCGGCTTGCACGCTGCCGGGGATGTCGGCAGGAGTCATGTAGGTCCAGGCGAACACTTTCATCCCGCGCGAGGTGAATTCCGCCACGCTGGCCGCGTTGTAGCGCGTGTCCCAGTAGCTCGCGTCCTGCCCGCTCTTGATCAGCACGTAGCCGACGCCGGCGTCCTTGGCCGTCTGCGCGGCCTGGGCGGCGGTCATGCCGGTGTAGCCGAAGTACCAGATCCACAGCCCCTTCGCGGGCGGCCGCCATCCGAGCGGGACGGATCCGCCGGGCGCCGACGTCTCGCTCCCGCCGCAAGCAGCGACTAGCGAGAGGAGCGCGATCGCCCCGACGCGCGTGAAAGAGGCCTGGCCCACGAGAATCGAGATTAACACCCGCCCCCGACGCGCCTTGGTATTCCCCCCACCCACATGACCCGCCACGCGCATCGCGCGTTTGCTGGAAGCCAACCCCGAGGGCAACCACGGCGAGGACGTCAAGGAGTGCTACTACTACCTGGACGCGACGCCGACCGCGTCCTACCTGAAGGCGCTCTACAAATACCCGCAGGCCGCCTTTCCGTACGAGCCGCTCCTGGCCGGGAACCGCGCCCGCTCGAAGCAGGAGCCGGAGCTGTGGTTCCGCAACACCTGGTCGTGGAAGGGCGGCTCCGAGGCGCAGATCCCGCGGCCGTCGATCCGGCTCATGGGCAAGGACGCCGTCACGGCCGAGCACGCGCGGCTGG
>DASQBG010000017.1:0-22703 GCA_035635335.1 Myxococcales bacterium
GGCGGGATGAAGCCGGTGACGCGGCCAGGGCCGTCCCGCGGGACCGCGCACTCCCGTTGCTGGGGCGGCGGGTCGTTGCACGCCATGAGCAAGACCGTCGGCAGCCCGGGCACTCCGTACTTCGCTTCCAGGCGGCTGACCTCGTCCGTTTCCTCTGTCGCGTCGATCTTGAGCGGCACGAACCGGTCCGCCACCTCGGCCTTCACGGCCGGATGGGAAAAGACGTGCAGATCCAGCTCCTTGCACGCCGCGCACCATTCCGCCGAGAAATCGATCAGGAGGCCCTTCCCGGTGACGCGTGCCTGCTCCAGTGCAGTGCGCTCGTCGTGCAACCACGGGATCTCCGGGACGTGCGCCTTTCCGAACCAGCCGAGGCGCAGACCGACCGCGCCGAGCAGCACCAGAAGCGTCGCGGCCTTGAGCGCCTGCTCGCGCCGGCCGGCGTGGAACGACAGGCTGAGCGCGCCCGCGATCACCGCCGCGAATGCCAACGCCGCCGAGGCGATCGCCACGGCGCGCGGGCCCACCGGCAGTTGCTCGGGCCTGGGCAGGAGCGGCAGCACGAGTCCCAGCGCCGCCGCGACCAGCGCCAGGCCGAGCACGCTCTTGACCGTCTCCATCCAGGCGCCGGAGCGGGGCAGCTTGAGCGAGGTCGCCCCGAGCACGAAGAACAGCAGCCCCATGCCGAGCGCGTAGCTGAACAGCATCCAGAACCCGAGCACGGCCGACCTGCGCGTCGCCACGTACGTGAGCACGCCGGCGAGCACCGGACCGGTGCAGGGCGCCGCGACGATGCCGGCCACCAGGCCCATCCCCAGCGCGTGCGCGAACCCGGCGCCGCGCACCAGGCCGAGCTTCTGCTGGAGCGAGGGCGGGAGGTTCAGATCGAAGGCGCCGAACATGCTCGCCGCCAGCGCCACCAGGAAGACCGCGAGCACCGCCACCACCCAAGGTGACGAGAGCGCCGAGCCGAAAGCCTTCCCGGAGAGCGCGGCGAAGACGCCGAGCGCCGAGTACGTCAAGGCGATGCCGCCGACGTAGGTCGCCGAGAGCGCCACCGAGCGTGCCCGGTGCTCCGCCTGGCGGGCGCCGAACACGCTGACCGTGATGGGGATGAGCGGGTACACGCACGGCGTAAGGCTGGTCAGTACTCCGGCGAGAAAGAGCACGGCGAAGGTCACCGTTCCGACGCCGCCGGCCAGCCCGAGCCTTCCCGACAGGTCGGCATCTGGACCTACGCTTACCGTCAGAAGCTCCGGCAACCCCGCGAGCAACGCTGCCGCGCCCAGGGCCAGGACGATTCGCACCACCCACTTCCCATTCGCCATCCGTGCTCCCCGCCGGAAGGGGACACCATTTTGGATGGTGTTCCTGCCGGAAGGGGACACCATCTAGATGGTGTCCCCCCAGCTGTAAGCGCGCCCGCCACTCTAACAAGCGCGGCGCCAGGACGCCTTGACGCCTCTCCCATCGGTCTATAATAGACTCGTCTGGTCCAGATTGATCCGGGACCTCGAGGGCGAGGAAATGCTGAAGCTCCCCATCTACATGGACAACAACGCGACGACGCCGCTCGATCCGCGCGTGCTCGACGCGATGATGCCCTACCTGACCACCGAGTTCGGCAACGCGGCGAGCCGCAGCCACGCCTTCGGCTGGAAGGCCGAGGAGGCGGTGCAGAAGGCGCGGGAGCAGATCGCGGGTCTCATCGGCGGCAACGAGAAGGAGATCGTCTTCACCTCCGGCGCCACCGAGTCCGACAACCTCGCCATCAAGGGCGTGGCCGAGTTCTACCGGGAGAAGGGCAACCACATCCTCACCACCCGCACCGAGCACAAGGCGGTGCTGGACACTTGCAAGCGGCTGGAGCGGCAGGGCTTCGAGGTGACGTACCTGGAGGTCGACAACCAGGGCCGCGTCTCGCCGGAGCAGGTCCGCAACGCGATCACCGACAAGACGATCCTGGTCTCGATCATGTGGGCCAACAACGAGATCGGGACCGTCCAGCCCATCGCGGAGATCGGCGCGGTGGTGAAGGAGCGGGGCGTCCTCTTCCACAGCGACGCGGTGCAGGGCATCGGCAAGCTGCCCTTCGACGTCGAGCAGATGAAGGTCGACCTGGTCTCGATCAGCGCCCACAAGTTCTACGGGCCCAAGGGGATCGGGGCCTTGTGGGTGCGTCGCAAGCCGCGCGTGCGCATCGCGCCCATCATCGACGGCGGCGGGCACGAGCGCGGCATGCGCAGCGGGACGCTGAACGTGCCGGCGATCGTCGGGTTCGGCGCGGCGGCGGAGATCGCGCAGCGCGAGATGGCCGAGGAGGGGCTGCGCACCGGAAAGCTTCGGCGCAGGCTGCAGGACTACCTCTTCAGCCACCTGGATCACCTGGAGCTGAACGGCCACCCCGAGCTCCGGCTGCCGGGGAACCTGAACGTCAGCTTCGCCTACGTGGAGGGTGAGGCGCTGATGATGGCCATCAAGAACGTGGCCGTTTCCTCGGGATCGGCCTGCACCAGCGCGTCGCTCGAGCCCTCGTACGTGCTGCGCGCTTGCGGAGTGAGCGAGGACCTGGCGCACACCTCCATCCGGTTCGGGGTCGGCCGCTTCAACACCGAGGCGGAGGTGGATTTCGTCGGCAAGTACGTCGTCGATCAGGTGAACAAGCTGCGGGCCATGAGCCCCCTCTACGAGATGGCCAAGGAGGGGATCGACCTCTCGAAGATCGAGTGGGCGGCCCACTGAACGTCCGTCTCGCATCGAATGTGGACTTGATGCATCCAAATTAGTACTGTGGGAGGGGACACCATGGGAATGGTGTCCCCCATCTGCGCACTTAGGCAGTAAGGGTTAGCAGTAAGGGTTAGCAGTAAGGGTCAAGGGAGACCGACATGGCGTACGGCGACAAGGTGCTGGACCACTACGAGAACCCGCGCAACGTCGGGACGCTGGACAAGTCCGACCCGAACGTGGGGACGGGCTTGGTGGGCGCGCCTGCCTGCGGCGACGTGATGCGCCTTCAGGTGAAGATCGGCGACGACGGCAGGATCCTGGACGCCAAGTTCAAGACCTTCGGTTGCGGCTCGGCGATCGCCTCCAGCTCGCTGGTGACGGAGTGGGTGAAGGGCAAGTCGGTCGACGAGGCGCTCACCATCAAGAACACGCAGATCGCGCACGAGCTGTCGCTCCCGCCGGTGAAGATCCACTGCTCGGTGCTGGCCGAGGACGCCATCAAGGCGGCCATCGCCGATTGGAAGAAGAAGCGCGCCGCGGAGCAGGAGCCCGCCGCCGCCCGGCCCCAGGAGCGGAGGGCGGAGTAGCATGGCCGAGCCTGCCATCCACCTGACCCCCAAGGCCGCGCAGAAGATCCGCGAGCAGGTGGCCCAGCGCCCGCAGGGCGGTCCGCAGAGCGGCATCCGGCTGGGCGTCAAGGGAGGGGGCTGCTCGGGCTTGTCCTACGTGATCGAGTTTTGCGACCTGCCGCGCTCAAAGGATCGCGTCTTCGAGGAAGCCGGCGCGAAGGTCTACGTCGACCCGAAGAGCTTGCTCTACCTGAACGGCACCACGCTCGACTTCGTCGACACCTTCCAGCAGAAGGGCTTCAAGTTCCTGAACCCGCAGCAGCGCAGCGAATGCGGCTGCGGCGAGTCCTTTTCGGTTTGACCCGAGCCCTCGCTTGAGTTGATCGCTGTGCCAGCTTCCCACCCTCTTCGATCCGGCGCCTACGGCGCCTCCACAAGGGGGGAGTTCGCTCCCCCCTCGACCCCCCAACTGATCACGGTCGGCGGAATCGAGCGGTGGGAGTAGATCGCACATGCCCGAGAGTCCCAAGGCCTGCTGGAGCTGCGGGGCCTCCCGCGCTTCCACGGGCGCGCTTTGCCCCGCCTGCGGGAAGGTCCAGCCGCCGCCTCCGCCCCAGGACGTCCCGGACAAGTTCGCCGTCCTGGGTGTGCCGCGCTCCTACGAGCTGGACGAGGGCGGGCTGGAGGAAACCTTCCGCGCGCTCTCGCGCAAGCTGCACCCGGACCGCTTCGCCCGGGCGACGCCCCGCGAGCGCCGCTTCTCGCTGGAACAGACGACGCTGCTGAACGACGCCTACCGCACGCTGCGGGATCCGGTGAAGCGCGCGGAGCACCTGCTCGCGCTGCTCGGGGTGAAGGTCGCGGGCGAGGAACGGGGCGGCGGCGCGGCGATGCCGCAGGAGTTCCTCGAGCAGGCGCTGGAGGATCGCGAGAAGCTCCTGGAAGCGAAGATGGAAGGCGGGCCGGAAGCGGTCGCCCGTCTGGCGGAAGGGGTCCGCGGCAAGCGGCAGGAGGCGATGGAGGAGATCGCGCGCGCTCTGCGCCAGGCTCGCCCCACCGACGCCCAGCTACGGCGGACGGCGGAGCTGCTGGCGCGGCTGCGCTATTACTCGCGCTACCTCGACGAGGTCGAGGGGCGCGCGGCGGAGATCTGAGATGGCCCTGTTCCAGATCGCCGAGCCTGGCGAGGCGCGCACCAAGGAAGCGTGCGCGACGGCGGCGGTCGGAATCGACCTCGGAACCACCAACTCGCTGGTGGCCGTGGTCCGTCCCGACCCGGAGACCGGAGCGGGCAAGCCGCGCGCGCTTCCCGTCGACGAGGGCTCGACGCTGCTCCCCAGCGTCGTTGCGTACACGGGCGACAAGACGCCGGTCGTGGGCCGGGCGGCGCGCCGGCTGGCCGCGGAGGCTCCCCGAGACACCATCGTCAGCGTCAAGCGCTTCATGGGGAAGACCTCCGCGGATCCGGAGACGCGGCGGCTTTCCCCGTACCGTTTCGCCGAGGGCGAGAGCGGCACCGTCCGGTTCGAGGTGCGCGGGCGCGCGGTCACGCCGGTCGAGGTCTCGGCGGAGATCCTCCGCGCCTTGAAGGTCCGCGCCGGAGAGCAGCTCGGCATGGAGGTGCGGCAGGCGGTGGTGACCGTGCCCGCCTACTTCGACGATGCGCAGCGCCAGGCCACCAAGGAGGCCGGGCGGCTGGCGGGGATCGACGTGCTGCGCCTGCTCAACGAGCCCACTGCCGCCGCGCTCGCGTACGGGCTCGACAAGCGCAGCCAGGGCACCTTCGCCGTGTACGACCTGGGCGGCGGGACCTTCGACATCTCGATCCTGAAGCTGGTGGAGGGGGTGTTCGAGGTGAAGGCCGTCGGCGGTGACTCGGCGCTGGGCGGCGACGATTTCGACCGCGCGCTGGCCGAGTCGCTGCTCGCCGGCTTGCAGGCGGAGCGCACCCCGCGTCTCGTGCGCGAGGCGATCGACTCCGCCAAGGCCGCGAAGGAGGCGCTGACCAGCCGCGACTCGGTCGAGGTCAGCCTGGGCGGCAGGACGCGCACCCTGACGCGCGCGCAGCTCGAGGAGGTGATCCTGCCGCTGATCGAGCGGACCGGTCCGCCCAGCCGCCGCGCGCTGAAGGACGCCGGCATCCCCGGCGGCAAGGGCCTGGCCGGAGTGATCCTGGTGGGGGGGTCGACCCGCGTGCCGGCCGTGCGCGCGTACGTCCGCGAGCTGTTCGGCCTTCCGCCGCTCGCGGACATCGACCCGGACGAGGTGGTCGCGCTCGGCGCGGCGGTGCAGGCCGACCTGCTCACGGCGGAGAAGCCGCAGCACGACGTGCTGCTCCTCGACGTGGCGCCGCTCAGCCTGGGTCTGGAGACGATGGGCGGGCTGGTGGAGAAGCTCATCCAGCGCAACACCACCATCCCCACCAGCGCCACGCAGGAGTTCACCACCTTCGCGGACGCGCAGACCGGCATGGACATCCACGTCCTGCAGGGCGAGCGCGAGCTGGTGCAGGACAACCGGTCGCTGGCGCGCTTCCGCCTCTCGGGCATCCCACAGCTCCCCGCCGGGCTGGCGCGCGTGGCGGTCACCTTCCAGGTGGACGCGGACGGCATCCTCTCGGTGACCGCGCGCGAGCAGCTCACCGGCGTATCGCAGAGCATCACCGTGAAGCCCTCCGCCGGGCTCAGCGACGAGGAGATCGAGCGCATGCTGCTGGCGTCCATCGAGCACGCGGAGGAGGACGTGCAGGCGCGGCTGCTCATCGACGCGCGCGTGGAGGCGCAGCGCATCCTCAAGGCGGCCGAGCAGCAGATCGAGAGCAACGGCGATCTGCTCGCGCCCGAGGAGAGACAGGCGATCGAGGCGGCCATGCAGGCGTTGCGCGACTCGGCCGCGGGGAAGGACCACCGCGCCGTGCAGGACGCGATCGAGCGGCTCGACCACGTCAGCGCCGAGTTCGCCCAGCGCGTCATGGACCGCGGAATCGAGCGGGCGCTCAAGGGTCACTCGGTGGCCGAGTTCGACAAGGGCGAGATGTCGCCGCACGCGCAGAAGGCCTACTCCGCTCTCGGAGGGGACACCATCAAAATGGTGTCCCCCAGCGGCAAGGACGACTGATGCCGAAGGTCACCATCTACGACCCGCGCGGAAAGCTGGAGGCGCAGGGCGAGGTCCCGGCAGGCACCAATCTTCTCAAAGCCTCCACCGAGCTGGGGGCCAAGCACGGCTCCGCCTGCGGCGGCGTGTGCTCGTGCTCCACCTGCCACGTCTGGGTGAAGAAGGGATTCGACTCCCTGAGCGATCCCGAGGACGCGGAGCTGGACATCCTCGACAAGGCGTTCGACGTGAAGCCGTACTCCCGCCTCGGCTGCCAGGCCGAGCTGGACCACGCCGAGGTCGAGTACCAGATCACCGAGGAATCGGAGAAGACGTGGTACGACGAGCACCCGAAGGAGCGGCACGAGGCCGAAGCCAAGGGACTCTGGCCGCCGAGGAAGTGAGGTCCGCCATGGCCAAGCAGCTGAAATGGACCGACGTGGAGGACATCGCCATCCTGCTTTTCGAGAAGCACCCCGACGTGGATCCGTTGAGCGTGCGCTTCACCGACCTGCACAAGTGGGTGCGCGAGCTGCCCGGCTTCTCCGACGACCCGAACAAGTCCGGCGAGAAGATCCTCGAGGCGATCCAGATGCGCTGGCTGGACGAGCGCGAATGACCGTGGCGGAGGCGAAGAAGAAGCTGCTCAGGACCGCGCTCGGCTACCCGGATGCCTGGAAGGACCACCCGTGGGGCGAGACGGTGGTGAAGGTCGGGAAGAAGATTTTCGTCTTCCTCGGCCTTGCGGACGGGGCGCTGCACGTCACCTGCAAGCTTCCCCACAGCTTCGATGCGGCGCTTTCCACCTTCTCCTTCGCCGAGGCGACCGGCTACGGCCTGGGCGCCTCCGGATGGGTGACCGCGAGCTTCGAGGGAAAGCAGAAGGTCCCGCTGCCGCTGCTGCTCGACTGGATCGACGAAAGCTACCGCGCCGTCGCTCCCCGAAAGCTCGTGAAGCAGCTCCCCTCCCGCTGACCAGGCGATGACTATCTTGCGCGCGGGGGGATTCTTCCGTGCGCCTGCGGACATCGCTCTGCTTTGGCTTGCTTTGCTGCGCGTTGTTCGCCGCCTGCGGGCGGGGAGGACAGGAGGGCCAGCCTGGCAGCCCGGTGGGCGGCCCGCCGGCAGGTCCGCCGCCGCCGCCCGGCCAGCCGGCCCCTCCCGGTCCGCCCGCCCCTCCCGGCCCGCCGGCCCCTGCCGGTCCGCCGCCGCCCAGTCCGCCGCCCGCGACGACCCCGCCGCGACCGGGCTGGTCGCAGGGACCCTCATTGCCCTCGGAGCTCGCGCAGAGCGCGTTCGTGCTGGGCGGCTTCCTCTACGCCGTCACCACCATGGAGGTCTTCGCCTCCGCGCTCGACGCCGACGGCCGCCCGACCAACTGGACCTCGCTCGGCCAGCGCCCGGGATTCGGCGGCTCCACTTCGGTCGCCGTGCACAGCGCCGACGGGCGGAGCGGCTTCCTCTACCTGACCGGCGGTGGAGCGACGATGACGGGCAATCCGGGAACATGCTGGGTTGCCAAGCTCCCAGGCGACGGCACGATGACGGCATTCCAGGAGACGAGCAGCCTCGATCCCGGACCCAAGTACCACTCGAGCGCCGCCAGCTCCGGGCACCTCTACGTCGCCGGCGGCTCCTGGTGGTCCGGAGGTTCCTTCACGGGAATGGGATCGGACCTTCCGTTCGTGTCGGTGGCGGACATCCGCGCCGACGGGACGCTCACCCCCTGGCGCAGGACGGCGATGCTGCCGAGGGCGTCTTCCTCCTGGCGGATCGCCGCGCTAGGCGGCCGTCTCTATGCGTTGGGGCCTGTCGGGAAGGGCATCGAGGTGCTGGTCGCCGACCTCCTCGAAGACGGAAGCGTCGCCGGCTGGCGGCGCGCCAGCGCTCAGCTTGACCAGCCTTCCAGCCGGTTCGGGCTCGCCTCGGAATCAGGCCGGCTTTACGTCGTAGGGGGCACCGATTTCGCGCAGGACACGAACGTGGTGGCGGTCGGCCGGATTGGCCCGGACGGGGACGTCACGGGTTGGGACCTCAGCACGGCCGATCGGTTCAGCGGGGCGCGCAGCGACGCGGCGGTCGCGGGCGGGAACGGACATCTATACCTCATCGGCGGAAACGGCTTCTTCGCGCACCCGCCCTCCGGATCGTTCACCGACACGCAGTGGGCCACGATCGATCCGGCGACCGGACACCTTGCGCCGCCCGGCGAGGCGCGGATGCCACGCGCCCCCGGCCCACCCTTGCGCGTGCGGGCCGTCGCGGCGGATGGCGGCGCGGTCGTCCGCTGGGACCCTCCCGCTGACGACGGCGGCGCCCGGATCCTGACCTATGCGATCGCCGCGTCGCGGGGCGACGTTCGCGTCGAGGTCGGACGTGACGCAACCAGCGCCAGGATCGGAGGCCTGGAGAATGGCCTCGCGTATACGTTCGAAGTGACCGCGCGCAATGCCGCGGGCGAAGGCCGCGGCTCCGGGCAAAGCGAGATCGTCACGCCATGGGCTTCGGCGACCTGGAGACCGGCGACCTTGATGGTGACGCAGCTCTTCGCGCGCAAGCCATTCATCGTCGGGGACGAGCTCTTCGCGCGCAACTACACGCGGTACCTGGCCGCCCCCTTCGGCGCCGACGGGCTTCCCTGGGGACAGATCGGCCCCGGCTGGGAAGGCGGCGATTCGTCCGCCACCTTCCCGCATTTCGAGGCGGCGGCGGCACGGCCGACGGGCGAGGCGACCACCTGCGTCTACTACGTGGGCGGATTCGACTGGACGAAGACTGTCGGGACGACCCATGTGGACTGCGTCCAGGCGGACGGCTTCAGGGGCAAGTGGCCGGACGGACCGAAGATCTCGGCGACGCTCGCGCCGACGCGGCAGGACGGGGCTGCCATCGTGGTCGAACCGTTCCTCTACATGCTGGGCGGGACCCACCGCGACCAAGGCATGGCGACGGACCTCGCTGACGTCAGCTTCGCGCGAATCGGCGGCGGCGGCAGCCTCGGGCCATGGAGCGCCGGAGCGGCGCTGCCCGAGCCCGTCGCGACGCCGGCGGTCGTGGCCCACGGCGGGAGCCTCTATCTGGTCGCCCCGCCGGGCTCCCCATCCGCGATCCTGCGCGCCGCCGTACGACCGGATGGCTCGCTCGGCGGATGGCGCCCGTCGGGAGCTCCGCTTCCCGTCGCGGTCGCGGGAGCCCGGGCCGGCGTGCTCGGCGACTTCCTCTACGTGGTCAGCGCGCGCAGCCCCGCCGTGCTCATCGGCCGCTTCGATTCGAGCGGCGGCGTCGCCTCGTGGGAGTCCGACACGGACGGATCGTTCGGCGATCCCGTGCTCGACGTCGTGACCGCTCCAGGAAGGCTTTACGTACGCAGCGCCTCGGGCCTGCAGATGGCGCACGTCGACCCCGGTACGGGCCGCCTACTGCGCTGGCGGTAAGCGTCTGCGCATCGGTTCTCTAGATCGGCCCCAGCAGCAGCACGTCGACCGCCTCGCCCGGGCCAACCTTCCCCTCGCCCGGATCGATCTGCGCGATCGCGTTGACCGCCGACCAGGAGCCGATCTGCATGGACGACTGCTGGCCGCCCGGCGTGAAGACGAGCCGGCCGGCGTCGATCGAGGCGCGGCCCCGCGGGAAGAAGGTGAGGCCGGGGATGCGCGAGAGCGTCCCGCCGCGCAGCTCGGCGCGCGCGCGGGGCCGCCGCGGCTGCGGATCGCCGGACAGGATGCGCACGGCGAGCCGCACGAACAGCTCGAATCCGAGCATCGCGGCGGCAGGATTCCCCGGGAGTCCAAAGACGAGGCGGCCGCGCGACGCGGTGCCGAAGAGGACGGGCTTTCCCGGCCGGATGGCCACGGTGTGGAAGATCAGCTCGCCCCCGAGCCGCTCCAGCGCCGCCTGGGCGTGATCGTGATCGCCCACCGACGCGCCGCCGGTGGTGACCAGCACGTCGGCCTCCGCGGCGCCGAGCTTGGCGGCGATCTCCTCCACACGGTCGGGCGCGATGCCGAGGAACAGCGGCTCCGCTCCCGCCTCCCGAGCGAGCTGCGCCAGCGCGTGCGAGTTGGTCTCCACCAGCTTGCCCGGGGCGGGCTCCTGGCCGAGCGCCACCAGCTCGTCCCCTGTGGTCAGCACGGCGACGCGCGGCCGGCGGTGCACCTGCACCCGCGCCGCCTCGCACGCCGCGGCCAGGGACAGCTCCGCCGGACCCAGGCGCGTCCCCGCCGGCAACACGGTCGCGCCCGCGCGTACCTCCTCGCCGCGCCGGCGGATGTGCTGCCCCGCCTTGGGCGCGGCCGTAGGTCCGACGCGCAGCTCGGTCCCGCTCCGCGCCGCATCTTCCTGCATGACCACGCAATCCGCTCCGGCCGGCACCGGTGCGCCTGTGAAGATGCGCGCCGCCTCGCCGGCCTGCAGCGCGCGCGCGGGCGGCGCATCGCCGGCCGCCACCTCGTAGACGACGCGCAATGCGCCGGTCGCATCGCCGGCCCGCAGCGCGTACCCATCCATCATCGAGATGTCGGTACCCGGAAGGTCGCGAGCGGCGGCGACGGGCCGCGCCAGGACGCGCCCTCCCGCCTGCGCGAGCGGCGTGTCTTCGGCGGGGAGCGCCCGGCTGCGCGCCTCGACCTCCGCCTGGGCCTGGGACAGTGGAGTCATCATAGAGGAGGGGAGGGACACCATGTCTTTATGGTGTCCCCCATCTGCTCGCACAACGTCCTGAAACACGAAAGCCCCGAACCGTCCGGCCGGGGCCCTCAGTGTCCTGCGGCCGGCGCCGGACGAGCGCGCTCAGGGATCGGCCGACAGGGGCGTCGTGGTGCCGAAGAGAGGACTCGAACCTCCACGGGGTTGCCCCCACCAGACCCTGAATCTGGCGTGTCTACCAATTCCACCACTTCGGCGGACGCCAGAACGGGGGGCCGATGTACTGGAAGCAACTTGGCAAGTCAAGGCGATCCCTGGGACTTGCCGGCATGTGTCGGCGCCGGTGTAGGATACACCCGGGGTGAACATCAACGTGAAGTCCGCAGGGCCCAAAACGAGAGCGCCCAGGCGCCGCATCCTCGTCGTCGACGACGAGGAGGGCTTCCGCGATGGTCTGGCAGACCTCCTGAACATGGAGGGTTACGTCGTCTCGGTGGCCCGCAACGCCGTCGAAGCGGTGCCGATGCTGCCCGATTTCCGCCCGGACCTCATCCTCCTCGACCTGCGCATGCCGCTGCTCGACGGCGAGGCGTTCCTGCGGGGGATCCGCGGCCTTCCGGCGTGCCGCGACGTGCCGGTGGTGCTCATCAGCGCCAAGGAGGAGCTGCCCGCCATCGCGACCCGCTACGGCGCGGCCGGGTATCTCTGCAAGCCATTCGAGGCCCCGCAGCTGCTCTCGCTGCTCGAGCGCGTGCTCGAGTAAGGTCAGTGCGCCGTATCGACGTCCGGTTCGCCCGGGCGATGGACCTCGATGCCGTTCGGCTGCGCGGCGGCCGCCGAGATCGGTTCCGCTCCCGCGGACGGCGGCTCGGAGGGCACGGGCTCGGGACGATGCTCGGCTCCCGCCTCGCCGCCCTCCGCGTGAGGACGGTCCGCGGCAGCTGGACCCGTCGCCTTCGGCCGATCCTTCTGCGCTTGCGGCGGGACCTTGAGGCCCGCCTTCCACAACGCCTTCTCGGCCAGCGCGAGCCGCTCCCGGGTCACCTCCAACTCGCCCTTGGTGACGAGGTACACGCGGTTGTTCGTCTCGGCCCGTCCGCGCGCCTTCTTCAGCTCCTCGCGCGCCGCGCGCTCCCTCTCGCGCTGCTCGCGCAGGGCGGCCTCCGTGTCCTTGAGCGCCTTCTCCAGCTGCCGCCGGCGCTCCTCCGCCTCGCGCAGCTTCGGATCCTCGGCCGGAGGGACCTGCACCGGGGAGGGCAGCACGACTTCCCGCGTGCGCGCCTGCGCGCGGTCCAGCTCCGCGCGCAGCGAGGCGATCTCGGACAGGGCCGCGGCGGCGTCCTTGCGCGCGTGCTGCTCGGCGGCGTGCGCCTCCTCCGCGAGCCGGCGCGCATGGGCGAGGTCCTCTTCCAGCTCGACTTCGCGGGCCCCGCGCTTCGGCTGCCCTTTCTCCTGCCCCCGCTTGCGCAGCTCGTTCAGCTTCTCGCGCGCCTCGAGGACCTGGGCCGAGCGCGCTTTCGCGTCGGCCTGGGCCTCGCGCGCCTGCGCGCGCGCCTCGTCGGCTTCCTTGCGCGCGGAGTCCGCCTCGGCCTTGAGGCCGGCCACCGCCTCGGAAGCGGAGCGGCCCTGCAGCCAGAAGACCACCGCCAGGATCAGCGAGACGACCGCGACGACGAACGCGACTCCCGTCATGGATGCACTCCGTCCGGAAGGAAGGGGCGCGGGAGCGTATCCGAACCCGAATCGGATGCAAGGGCGGCCGTCCCCGTAATCGGCGGCGCTGTGTCCTTCCGCGCAGGACCAGCGAGCCCCCGCTCAGACGGTGGGCGGAGCCCCCTTCAGTTCGGCGTACACCGCTTTTTCGACGTCGCTCCGATGCTCCTTGCCGGCGTGGTAGCTGTAGCGGGGGCCGACGAACTTCACGCCCGCAGCGCCGTGATCGCGGCACTCCTCGATGCGCACGGCGACCAGAGCGCAGGGAAACGGCGCGGACTCCATCCGCTCCTTCTCGATCACCGCCGTGCCGCGCAGGCCGTAGCAGAGGTCGTCGCCGAGCACCTCGATCGCCACGTGCGGGTTCGGGCGGATGTTCCGCAGCGCTTTGCTCCGCGTGTCGACGGCCATGGTGACCGTCTGCGGATCGCGCGCGACCACCCAGGTCATCAGCGTCGTCAACGGACGGGCCTTCTCGTCGACGGTCGCGACGACGCAGGTCTGCCCGCCGAGCAGGAACTGCACGAGGTGGGGCGGCATCTCCGCGGGAGCGGACATTGCAGGAGTTCTAGACCGCATCTTCCACGGCGGGCGAAAAAAAAGCGCAGCCCGCCTTGGGGCGGCGGCTGGCTACGGGCAGGCCTCGATGCCCGCGGAGGCCAGGCGCGCCCGGAACACCGCGCAAGCCTGGTCCCGCTCGGCGCCCTCGAGCTGGCCGGCGACCAGCGACAAGAGCGCGGCCTTGCCTCCCGCGTCCGGCCGCTCGCCCAGCGCGCGAACCGCGGCCAGCGCCGCTCGCGCGGCCCCGACCGGATCGCCCGATGCATCCGCCCACGCCCACAGGGCGCCGGCGAGTACCGCGGAGACCGGGGCGCCCGCGGGTAGCGGACGCGACAGATCCAGCTCGCCTGTCGGATCGCCCTCTCCGTCAGAGGCGCCCAGATAGCCGGGGTCGGAGGCCGCCGCGGCGCCGAGGAACAGCGCCACGCCTTCCGCCTCGTCCGGGTGGGTGCGGGCCGCGATCCGGAGTTGCCGGCGAGTCGCTTCGCGGGCCACCGCGCCAGGATTCAGCGCCGCGGGGATGCGCGCTCCCCGCGGTCCGCCGGCCAGGGTAAACGCATCGGCCTCCGACACGTACCGAAGCCCGGCGGGCGCTTCCGCCGCGTCCGCGACGATCGGCGCCGGCGGCAGCGCTTCCGCGCCGGCCGAGAGGAGGAACGCGCGCGACCGGTCCAGCGCGGCATACGCGCCGAGGAACCCGCCGCACCGCCCGGTCTGCGCCGCCAGGGCGCCGGCGGCCGTCCGCCTCAGCGCGCAATCGGGAGCGGCCCCGCCGACCACACGGCCCGAATCGACCAACGCGCCTACCAGCACCCACCCCGAGGGTCCGCGCACGGCCGACAGGTCGGCGCCCGGCAGGTCCACCTCGACGGCGGTCAGCTCGCCGGAAAGGCGGTCCAACCCCGGCACCTGGGCCCGGCCCGGCACGGCGGCGGAACCGCAGGCAGCCAGGGCCATCCCGGCGAGGAGGAGCGCTCGCATACCCCCAAGTTGTACACGATCTGCGGCGGCGCGCGCTCCTTCTCGGGATAGGATGTGGGGAATGCGCCTCTCCATCGCCACCAAGGTCTTCCTCGGCTTCGCGGCCGTATTGGTGATGAGCGGCGCCGTTTCGCTGTTCGGAATCGTTCAGATGCACCGCATCGGGCAGGGCCTGAGCCTCGTTTCCACCGGCTATTTTCCGCTGACGCGCATCGCCGGCAGCCTCGAGGCCTTCCAGAAGGAGCGGGAACGCTCGACCGACCGCCTGCTGGCGGAGGCCGATCCCGCCCAGCGCGACAGCCTGATCGGGCTCGACCGTACGTACTTCGCGCGCATCGCCGACGAGCGGCTCGCGCGCGCCCGCGAGCAGATCCAGACGGCGCGCGAGGGAGCCAGCGCCCGCGACCGCGCCGCCCTCGACCGCATCGACGCACGGCTGCAGCTCCTCTGGGCGCGCATCGCCGAGCAGGACCAGGCCGCTTCGGCCCTGGCCCTGCTCCTGGCCCGCGAGGGGAGGGTCGCCGCCCAGGACCTGCCCCCCGCGCAGGACCTGATCGCGCGCCTCAAGACGAGCGAGCGCCGGGTCGACCACGAGATCCGCACGCTCCTCAACGTGATCCAGGAGCAGATGAACGGCGGGCTGGCGGAGGCGGGGCGCCAGGAGCGCACCGCGCGCTGGGCGATCATCGCCCTCTCGCTGCTCGCGCTTGGCGTGGGCGTCCTCGTCACCTGGCTCTCGAACCGCGCCCTGGCCCCGATCGCGCGCCTCACCGAGGCCGCGCAGCGCCTGGGCCGGGGAGCGCCGGAGGTGGTGACGGTGCCGGAGGGTGGCGGCGACGAGCTGGCCGTGCTGGCCCGCGAGTTCAATGCCATGGCCCAGCGGCTCGCCGCGCGCGAGCGCGAGCTGCGCGCCCAGGGAGAGGCCCTGGTGCGCTCGGAGCGGCTCGCCGCGATCGGCCGCATCGCGGCGCAGATCACGCACGAGATCCGCAACCCGCTTTCGTCGATCAGCCTCAACGCCGAGGAGCTGGGGGAGAGGTTGCGGGAGCGGCCGCCGGAGGGCGGCGCCGCGGCGGCTGCGCTCTGCGACGCGATCGTGCGCGAGGTGGACCGCCTGGCCGCCGTCACCGAGGAGTACCTGCGCTATGCGCGGGTGCCCAAGCCGCAGGTGACGCGAGCCGACCTGAACGAGACCGTCCGCGACCTGCTCGACTTCGTGCGCCCGGAGCTGGTCGCGGCCGGTGTCCGGCTCGAGCAGCACTTCGACTCTCATCTGCCGGAAGTCGCCGCGGACGTCGCCCAGATCCGGCAGCTGCTGCTCAACCTGGTGCGCAACGCGCGCGAGGCCATGCCGGGCGGCGGGTCGCTCTTCGTGGGCACCCGCGCGCAGGACGGCGCGGCGCTGGTCGAGATCCGCGACACCGGCCCGGGCATCGAGCCCGCCCGGCTCGCCCGCATCTTCGATCCATTCTTCACCACCAAGGAGCGCGGCACCGGCTTGGGGCTGGCGCTGGCCCAGGAGATCGCCCAGGAGCACGGGGGCGAGCTGACCTGCGCGTCCATCCCCGGACAGGGCACCAGCTTCTCGCTCCGGCTGCCGGGCGTCCCGGACGAGCGGGTACGCACCCGCCCGCCTCCGGCCGCGGCGATTGCGCACTCCTGAGGCCACGCCTGAAGCATGCTCTTACGTCCGTGCCATGGAAAAGCGTAGCGCCGCCCTATCGGCGGCGACTATCCTGCGCGCCCCCATGAAGGACCCGGTGCACAAGAGCGTGCTGGGGAACGGCCTGCGGGTCGTGACCGTCGAGCTGCCGCACCTGCACGCCGGGATGCTCGCCGCCTACGTCCGCGCCGGGTCCCGGCACGAGGACCCCCGCGTCAACGGCGTCTCCCACTTCCTCGAGCACCTCTTCTTCCGCGGCAGCGCCGGGTACCCGGACGGCCGGACGCTCAACTCCCTGGTCGAAGACGTGGGCGGGAACCTGAACGGCGTCACCACCCGCGACCACGGCTACTACTACACGCCCATCCATCCCAGCCGGATGGACCTCCCGTTCGCGGTGCTGGGCGACATGCTCGCCCGGCCCCTTTTCAAGGAGGTCGAGCTGGAGCGCGAGGTGATCCTGGAGGAGATCCTCGACGAGGTCGACGAGGAGGGGCGCGACGTCGACGTCGACAACCTCTCCAAGCGGGCGCTGTTCGAGGGACACCCCCTGGGGCAGAAGATCGCCGGGACCCGCGAGACCGTCAGCGGCCTGCGCGAGGACGACCTGCGCGCCCACCACGCACGCGCGTACGGCGCGCGCAACCTGGTGGTGTGCGCCGCCGGCCCGGTGCGGCACGACGAGGTGCTGCTGCTTTCGGAGCGTTGCTTCGCGCACCTCCCTCCGGGTGCGGTGGTCACCGACACGCCGTTGACGCGCCGCGCGCGCGGGCCGAGGCTGATCGCGGTCGAGCACCGCGAGTCCCAGACCGAGCTGCGCCTCTCCTTCGCCGCGCCGGCGGAGGACCACCGCGACTTCCCCGCGCTGCTCCTGCTCCGCCGCATCCTCGACGACGGGCTCGCGGCGCGGCTGCAGCTCAACGTGGTCGAGCGCAAGGGCCTCGCCTACGCGGTGCACGGGTCGATCGACACCTTCAGCGACTGCTCCGTGTTCGAGGTGGAGGCCGCGTGCGCTCCGCGCAAGGCGCCGCTGGTGCTGGCGGAGCTCCTGCGCCTGCTCGCCGAGCTGTGCGACGAGGACGTCCCCCAGGACGAGCTGCGCCGGGCGAAGGTGCGCCACCGCATCGGCCTCGAGTTCGCGCTCGACTCCGCGGGAGAGATGATCGGCTGGTTCGGAGGGACCGAGCTGTTCCGCGTGCCCGAGGGATTCGAGGAGCGCGTGGCCAAGCTGGAGGCCGTTACCGCGCAGGACCTGCGGCGCGTCGCGCGGACCACCTTCCACCGCGACGGCCTGGTCGCCTGCGCGGTGGGGCCGGTCGCCGGCGTCGAGACGCGGCTGGCGGCGGCGGTGGACGACGCGCAGGGGCTCCCGCGGTGAGCGACCTGGATCCGCTCGGCGGGCTGCCGCAAGCCGCGGAACCCGCGCCGGTGGACAGGCAGTCCGCGCAGCTGGGATCGGCCGAGGCGCGGCGGGGCCCGCCCGCGCCCACCACCGTGGCGCTCCTCGCGCTCCTCGGGATCCTCTTCCTCGCCGAGATCTGGCTGGGCGGCGGGCTGGACCCGGACCCGGTCGCGCTGTTCCGCCTCGGCTCGCTCTCCGCGGCGGCCGTGCGGGACGGAGACTGGTGGCGCCTGGGCAGCTACGCCTTCCTCCACGCGGGACCGTTGCACCTGCTCTTCAACGCCTACGCGCTGTGGATCCTGATGAGGCCCATCGAAGGTCTCTTCGGTCCCGTCGTGGCGCTGGGCCTGTTCGCCGCGACGGCGATCGCCGGGGGCGGCGCGAGCATCGCCGCCGCCACCCTGGGCCACGCTCCCTGGCAGCAGGCCGTGGGCGCCTCTGGAGGGATCTTCGGCCTGTTCGGCGCGCACGTCGCGCTCTACTGGCGGCTGCGCCACCGGCTCACGCCCGAAGCCCGGAAGGCCGCGGCGCGCACGCTGATCTTCAACCTGCTCATCAACGTCGCGCTCGCGGTCGGGGCACAGGCGGCGAACTTCCCGCTGGACAACGCCGCGCACGCGGGCGGGTTCCTGTCGGGCATCCTGCTCGGGCTCGCCGCGCCGTCCCACCTCCTGCCGGCGCGGCCCTGGAGCCGCCCTGCCCTGGTCGTCCTCATCGGCGCGTCGTTCGCCCTGGCCGGCATGGAGGGCGCCGCGATCGCGCGCGCGGTCAATCCGCACCCGCGCACCCTGCGCGCGCAGGGCGTCCAGGCGCGCGTCCCGTGGGACCTGGTCCCCGGCCGCGACGGGCACGCCCGATCCGCGGAAGGCGTGGACGTGGTGCTCCGCCGGCTGGACGGCGAGATCGAGGGCGGGCACCAGGTCCCCCTCGGAGGTCGCAGCTGGTCGAAGCTCGCCACCACCGATCCGGAAGGAAACCCGACCGTGGTGCTGACCGCGCCCGACGGCGCCGCGCACCTCGTGGTCCAGGCGTGGTGCTACCACTCGGACTGCACCGACGCGAAGCGCGACGGGTTGGCCGAACAGGTCGCGGCCGAGGCGCGCGGGGCGCGCTGAGCACGCCCGCGCGCGAAGTCAACCCCCGCCGCGCAAACGCTTCTGCTCGCCGAAGTCAAGCCCGCCGGCGCAAAAATCAGCGGGCAACCGCTGGCGCGCGGCGGGACTGATGCTAGCCTGTTCGTATGCGCGAGTTCCTCTACCGGCTGGTGCAGCGCCTCCACGACGAGGCCCGCCCGCTCTCGCGCAACAAGCACTTCCACGCTTTTGGAGACGCCGAATCGCGCCGTGCGCTGCGCATCGACCGGCACCTGCGCGATCTCGAGACCCGCCTCGTGGAGCTGCGCGAGCGCGGCGAACCACCCCGGGTCAGGTTGATGCCGGACGGCGGTGTGCAGCTCGTCCTGCGTCATCCGGATATGTCGGTGGTGCGCACGGCGACGCTGACGGCCGAGGAAGCGCGCCTCCTGGCGCGCCATCCCGCGGGCGCCTGGGCACTGGGCTGCCCCACAGCGGAGCAGGTTTCCGCGGCCGCTGCGCGCAAGAGGCAGTAGCACCTACCCCGAGTGCTGGCGAGCGCCCGCAGGCCCCCTTGATCCCGTCGAGCGTCGGTACCTATGCTCATCCACGTCCCGAGTGCTCCGTGTTGACGGGACGTTGACCGCAGAGGTCTCCCGGACGGGGGCCGCAAGAGAAAGGCAGAAGGATGGCGACTGGCACTGTGAAGTGGTTCAACGACGCGAAAGGCTACGGGTTCATCACGCCGGATGGAGGGGGCAAGGACGTGTTCGTCCACCACACCGCCATCCAGATGGAGGGGTTCCGCAGCCTGGCCGAGGGTCAGAAGGTCGAGTACGAAGTCACCGAGGGACCGAAAGGCCCGCAGGCAGCGAACGTCCGGAAGGCCTAGAGAGGCTCCGAACAGTTCCGGAACCGCCCGGTGCACCCGCGCCGGGCGTTTTCGTCACAGGCCGCCGATAGGGCGGCCTTGTTCTTTTTGGAGTGGCCAGCGCGTCGATACACAGCGGGCACCCGTCAATACACCGGGCTGTACCAGAGGAAGTTGAGCCGCAGCCCGGCGGCCCAGAGCTGATCGTCCGGGAACCCCGGCCCGTTCGGCACCTGGTGGTAGCTGAAGTAGATTTCGGGGCTGAGCGCGAAATGCCGGCCGACGCGCGCGTCGTACGAGAGCCCGGCCACCAGCGCGGGCGCGGCGGCGGAGCTGATGTCCGGGCCGCCGCCGTTGTTGATGGTGATGCCGCCCAGGCCGAAGCCGAGGTTCAGGTTCAGCCCGTTTCCCAGCGTGTCGCCGATCAGCACCGTCTGGCCGCGCACCGTGACCAGCCAGTTCGTCAGCTCGCGGCCCTGCGAGTAGAACGCGGCGTCGGCGCTGAAGTCGCCGAACAGCTGGAAGCGGTCGGAGAAGCCGTACCCCATGCGCAAGCCGAAGTTGAGCGCGCTGCCGCGGAGGAAGTTCGGATCCGAGAAGCGGACTGCCCCGCCGCCCACGCCGAAGCTGAAGAGGAACCCCTCGCGCGCGTCGCGCCGGACCGGCAAGCGGCGCTGCTCCCAGGGCCTGGGAGACCCGTCTTCGCCGTTTCGCTCCAGCGTCCGGCCCCAGGAATCCTCCACCGCCTCGTGCCGGGCCTCGAGGTGCTCGTTCACCGTCGCTGCGTACACGCCGAGAGTCAGGACGTTCAAGAACAGGTCGGCCCAGCCCGAGCCCGTGCTGGCCCTGACGATCACGCCCCCGCGCACCACGGGGCCGCCCGGTGCGGGCTGCGCGGACACCGAGGCGCCGGCTTCCGGCGCGCTCATCTCCGCCCGTGGCGCGCCCGCCTTCGCAGCCGGCGCGGCCTCTTCCGCGCGCGCTGCGACGGAGGTCGCGAGCACTGAGAAGAGGGCGAGGACTGCGGCGCGGTTCACCGTGAACTGACCCTCCGGGCGCCTGCCTGGCCACCCGGACGCATTATACGACGCGCGGCCCTGGCGGAGCGTTGGAACCGGCGAGCTGCCCGCACCCCGCCGCGACTTCCTGGCCGCCCGAATAGCGGATGCCGAACGGGATGCCCGCGCGCGCCAGCACGTCGAGGAACGCTGAGCGCGCCTCGCGCGAAGTCCTGTGAAAGCCGCCCACTTCGCCGTTCACGTCGATGAGGTCGAGCTTCACCAGGCCCCGGTCGAGCAGGCCCGCCAGGGCCTCCGCGTCGGCGGGCGAGTCGTTGACTCCTCCGAGCAGTACGTACTCGACCAGGACGCGCGTGCGGCGCGCGCGGGCGTGGTCGTGCAGCGCCGCCACCAGCTCGCCCGTGGGATGCGTGCGCTCGATGGGCATGAGCGGGAGCCGCCGCCCGGCATCGGCGTGCGTGAGCGAGACGGCGAGCCGGAACTTGTGCCCTTCGGCGGTGTACCGCCGGATGGCGGGCACGATGCCGGCGGTGGAGATGGTGATCGCGCGCGCGTCGATGGAGCCGCCCGACGGGTGGCAGAGGATGCGCGCGGCGGCGATCACCTGCTCGTAATTCAGGAACGGTTCGCCCATGCCCATGAACACGACGCCCCGCACGGGCCGATCCGCCTCGCGTCGGACGGAGAGGATCTGTCCGACGATCTCGTGCGCAGCCAGGTTGCGGGAGAACCCGAGCCGGCCGGTGGCGCAGAACGCGCAAGCGAGGGCGCAGCCCGCCTGGCTCGAGACGCAGACGATGTATTTCTTCTCCTTGCCCGCGTACGCGCTCAGGTCGGCGCCGGGCGCCTCGCAGGGCACCGGGATGCGGACCGCCTCGACCTGCGCGCCGCCGTCCAGCTCGAACAGGTACTTCACGAAGCCGTCGCTGGCGGCCTCGCGGCGCAACACGCGGAGCGGCGCGGCGCTGGTGGCGGACTCGATTGCCTCCAGCAGCGCGCGGCGCACTCCGCGCACCGATCGCAGATCCTCCTCCCCACGCTGCACCGCCGCCGCGAGGAGCTTCCGCCCGACTTCTTCGCTCACCCCGAGCGGTCCGTACTGCTCGGGGAGCATCCCGCAGCGGTGCATCACCCCGCGGGATCTACTGGAAGTCGAGCGTGACCTCCAGCATCTCTTGCGCGAGGCGCTCGTCGGTCACTTGAAGTCGACGGTCACCTTGAGGCGGTCGATGCTCACGGGCGCGCTGAAGTTGTTGCCGGACAGCTGCCGCGAGCTCTGTACCAGCAGCACGTAGATGTTCCCGTCGGGCTGGACGAACCCCGTGGCGGCCGCGGTCGGCGACTTGAAGAGGTGGAACCCGCCCCCCTCAAACAGGCTGGTGCCGAGCGCGCGCCAGTTCGTGCCGTCCCAGATGAGCGCCTGCGCGTTCGGCATGCCGGCGGCGTCCACGGTCAGCTTCATCGACGTGGCCTGGTCGAAGGACGGCAGGCTGAAGGGGAACCTGGTCAAGATGCGCGCAGCCGATTCTCGCGCGCCGTACCAGAGCTGATCGGTGGGCGTGGTGCCGATGTTGCCGCCGAACACGAAAGCCCGGCTGCCGTCGCCTGCCATGGCGAACTGGCTGCGCGCAGCCGGAACGAACGCAGGCGCGACCTCCGCAGGCAACGGTCGCCACAGGCCGTTGGCGGACGGCGGGTTGGGATCGAACTCCCACGCGTCGTTCAGGACGCGGCTCGCAGAGTCCGTGCCGCCATACAGCACGAACCGTCCACTGGTGGCGCCGTTCCAGGCCGCTGCACCGGCCCCGGTTCTGGCCGCGGGGGCCCCCGCGGGGGCAGCCGGAGTAAGCGCGGTCCAGGTCGCCTTGGGCGTGCACTGGGCCCCGACGGCGGCGGGCGGGGGGCAGGTGATCACGCCCTTCCAGAGGTCGTTCTTCACGCCGTCCGTGCCGGCCGGCCCGCCTGACCTGCGGCCGCCGAAGACGTACAGGGTGCTCGGGCTGCCGCTGAAATCGGTGGTGCTCACGACGGTCATCCCGGTGCGGAAGCCGATCGAGGGGCCGCCCGCCAAACCGGCGTTCACCGCCCAGTTCCCGTCGTTGCAGCTCGTGAACGTGTTCGAGGCGGGAGTCGTACTCGACGTGAAGAACTGGTTCGCCAACCCGGCGAACATGAAGCAGGCCGAGCTGTCATTGTTGGTCAGATTGACTCCCTGACCTCCCACCATCACCACGCCGGAGAACAGGTTGCCGGGGCTGGGATTCGCGGTCGTGCCGACCGAGATCAGCGCGTGCGTGCTGGACATTCCGGCATTCCGGAGGGGCAACACCACGGGCACGTCGAACCAGCCGGTCCTAGTCGCAGTGACGACGCCCGCCGCG
>DASQBG010000018.1:0-2699 GCA_035635335.1 Myxococcales bacterium
CAACGTCGATCCCGAGCATCTCGACTACTACGGGACCGTCGAGGCGCTGCAGCAGGCGTTCGTGGACTTCGCCGACCGGGTGCCGTTCTACGGGCTCGCGGTGCTGTGTCTCGATCATCCCGTCGTCCAGCACCTGATCCCCCGCATCGGCAAGCGCCATACGACCTACGGGGTGTCGCCGCAGGCGGAGTGGCGGGCGGACGGCGTGAAGCTGGGCCCGTACCAGTCGCGGTTTACCGTCTCCTACAAGGGAACCGTCCAGGGCGAGGTGACGCTGCGGATGGTGGGGGCGCACAACGTCCTCAATGCGCTGGCCTGCTGCGCGGTGGCGCACGAGCTGGGGATTCCCTTCAAGGTGACCGTCGAGGCCCTGGCGGAGTTCGCGGGCGTCCAGCGGCGGTTCACCGTGCGCGGCGAGGTGAACGGCATCACGGTGGTGGACGACTACGGCCACCATCCGGCGGAGATCCGGGCGACGCTGGCCGGCGCCCGCGCCAGCTTTCCCCACCGCCGCATCGTCTGCGCGTTCCAGCCCCACCGGTACACCCGCACCCGCGACCTCTTCGGCGAGTTCGCCACCGCATTCAACGACGCGGACGCGGTGCTGCTCACCGACATCTACGCGGCCGGCGAGGATCCCATCGCGGGAGTCTCGGGCGCCAGGCTGCACGACGCGGTCAAGGCCTGCGGCCATCGCGACGCTGCGTTCGTCGAGCGCCCGGAGCTGGCCCGGAAGCTGCGGGAGAAAGCCCGCCAGGGAGATCTGGTCCTCACGCTGGGGGCCGGCGACATCACGCACGCGTCCGAAGAGCTGCTGGAGCTGCTCAAGTGAGCGCGTTCCTTTCCGACCTGCGCCGCGCCGCGCGCGGCGAAGTGCTGGAGCAAGCGCCGCTCGCGCCGCGCACCAGCGTCCGCGTGGGCGGCGCCGCGAAGCTCTGGGTGAAGCCGCGCGATCCCGACGCGCTGCTGGAGGTCCTCGGCGTCCTCGCCACGGCGGCGGTCCCCTGGCTCTCGCTGGGCGGCGGCGCGAACACCATCGTGGGCGACCTTGGCGTCACCGGCGCGGTGATCCGGCTTGGGCAGGACTTCGCCTCGGAGGAAGTGGAGGAGGCGGGCGATCACGTCGTCCTCACTCTCGGCGCCGGCGCGCCGATCGCGCGCTTCCTCTCCCTCGCCAAGGAGCAGCGCGGCGTGGGCGTGGCCTGGGCGGCGGGAATCCCCGGGACGGTCGGCGGGCTCGTTGCCATGAACGCAGGGACTCCGGCCGGGTGCATGGCCGATCATCTGCTCGCGGTCGAGGTAGCGGTGCCGGACGGCCTGCGCTGGATCGACGCCTCGGAGCTAGGCCTGGGCTACCGTCACTGCGAGCTGCCCCGCGGCGCGGTGCTGACGCGCGCGCGCTGCCAGGTCCGGCGTGGGTCCGAGGCGCAGTTGCTCGAGCAGCAGCGCGTGGCGAAGGCGGACGTCGATCGCCGGCGAGCCACCCAGCCGCTGAGCCTCCCGAACTCGGGCTCGGTCTTCGTGAATCCCACCGGCGACTTCGCGGGCCGCCTGATCGAGCAGGCCGGCCTCAAGGGGATGACCAAGGGCGGCGCGCAGATCAGCGAGCGCCACGCGAACTTCATCGTCAACCTGGGCGGCGCCAAGGCGGCTGACGTCGTCGAGCTGATCGCCATGGCGCGCAGCACCGTCCTGGCGAAGGCCGGCGTCGAGCTGAAGCTGGAGGTGCGGCTGGTGGGCAACTTCGACCCGCCGCTGCCCGTGGAGTTGCAGCCGCACCATGTCCAGCCCGTGCTGATCGGCCGGGAGGCGCCGCCGTTCGGGATGCCCGACCCCAACAGGTCCTGCCTGCGGGTGCAAGCATGACCTTCAAGCCGCTGCAGATGGCGCAGGTGCGCCGGGCCACCCTGGAGCGCGACCGCGCGGCATGGAAGTCGGCGCTCGACGCGGCGTTCCGCACCCTGGCGGCGGCGGCGGTGAGCGCCGCCCTCAGCCTCGGCGCCTGGGAGGCTTGGTGCTGGGCCACGGCTTCCGAAGCGTTCGCGGTCCGGGAGATCCGCTTCAGTGGCCTTCAGCACGCGCGGGAGCCGGATCTGTTGCAGCGGAGCGGTCTCAAGCTGGGCGGAAACCTGTTCCGGACCGACCTCTCGCGAGCTGCGCGCGCGATGGAGACGCATCCCTGGGTCGCGTCGGTCCGGCTGGAGAGGCGGCTGCCCGGCGAGGTGCTCGCCAGCGTCGTCGAGCATCGACCCGCGGCGCTGGTGCAGCTTGGCGCGCTCTACGTCCTGGACGAGGAAGGCCGTCTCTTCAAGCGCGCGGCGCCGGAGGATGCCCTGGATCTCCCGATCCTCACCGGGGTCTCGCGCGACGCTTGGTACGAGCGCAAGCCCGAGCTCCAGCTCCGGCTGTTCGGCGCGCTTCACCTGCTCGACACCTGGCAGGCGTCGGGGTACCCGATCGCCGCCGTCTCCGAGGTGCGGTTGGACGAGGACGGCGGGTTCACGCTGTTCGCTCACGACGGGACCGCGGTGCAGGAAGTGCGCCTCGGCTCGAGCGATATCTCGCTCAAGCTGCGGCGGCTCGCGCAGGTGCGCGCGGCGCTGGCCCGCCGCGGCGAACGCGCGTCGCGGATCGATCTGGACAACCCGGCGCGCCCCGACCAGGCCGCCGCCACCCTGGCCGACAAGAGGTAGCCGACC
>DASQBG010000019.1:0-9359 GCA_035635335.1 Myxococcales bacterium
CACGGTGGTGAGCTTCGCCAGCGCCGCCGGCACCCCGGGCGAATCGGGCAACCCCAGCGTCTCGACCCCGCTGCCCGCACGGACGAGCAGGCTGTCCGCGGCCCCGTGGTAGCAGCCCTCGAACTTCACCACGCGCTCGCGCCCGGTGAAGCCACGCGAGACGCGCAGGGCGGACGAGGTCGCCTCCGTCCCCGAGGAGACGAAGCGCATCCTCTTCATCGAGGGCACCAGCGCGCGCACCTTCTCCGCCAGGTCCGATTCGCGCGGGGTGGGCGCTCCGAAGCTGGCCCCGTGCGCCGCCGCGTCCGCCACGGCCCGGACGATCTCGGGGTGCGCGTGCCCGGCCAAGAGCGGGCCCCAGCTCAGCACGTAGTCGACCAGGTGGTTGCCGTCCACGTCGACCAGGTGCGCGCCTTCGCCGCGCGCGATGAAGAGCGGCTCGCCGCCGACGGCGCGGAAGGCGCGCACGGGACTGTTGACCCCGCCCGGGAACAGCCCGCGCGCGCGCGCGAACTCCTTCTGCGACTTCGCGGTCTTCATGTCGCGGGAAGAAGTAGCACGGTCGCCGGCGCGCCGGCGACGCGTCAGCTGACCGCGATCTCTTGGGGGGTCGAGGGGGGAGCGAGCTCCCCCTCGTAGAGGCGCCGAAGGCGCCGGATCAAAGAGCGTGTGTGATTGGCAGAGCGGTCGGCTTAATGCGTCGACGTCCGTCCGTTCCTTGCGAGGCCCCGGTCGAACACGGCGGAGAGGTTCCGCGGGTCCACGGCCTTGGCCATGTCGAGGCGGCGCTGCGCCCGCTCGAGCGCGAACTGGACCACGTCGGGCGAGTCGTGCGTGCGGAGGGCCTGGGTGAAGGCCTGCACGGCGTGGGTGTCGTCGCCCATCTCCACCAGGCAATTGCCCATCTCGAACCGGGCCTCGGCGTCTTCCCTGGTGCCCGGATATTGCTGGCTCACGCCGCGGTAGGCGCCGACGCCGTCGGCGTGCCGTCCGGAGAGATGGAAGGTGGAGGCGGCGAGGAGCGCGGCCGCCGCAGCCAGCTTCGAATCGGGCCAGCGCTTCTGCAGCTCCGCAGCCGCCGCCCGCGCTTCGGGATAGTCCCCCCGGTCGCTCTGCGCCCGCGCGATCTTCAACTGCGCGACGTCGGCCCCAGGGCGGTCGGGGGCGGCGGCGACCTGGTCGCGCCATGCCTCGAGCGCCCCGCGCAAGTCGCCGAGCCGCAGGTCGAGATCGCCGAGCCGCTCGCGCGCCTCGAACGACTCCGGCGCGGTCGGGTACCGCTTCACCAACTGCCGGTACTCCTGCGCGGCGCAGCGCGGCTTGTCGAGGTGCAGGGCGCAGAGGTCACCGGCGAGCTTGAAGGCGCCACGGCGGACGTCGTCGGCCCCGTCGGCGCGGTCGTCGCCCAGCTGGAAGAGGACCGCGCGCGCCTCGATCAGCGCCGCGTTGTGGTGCCCGGCGAGCGCGAGGTCGCGCGCCTGCTCCAGTTTTGCCGCCGGGCTCCTGCCGCAAGCACAGAGCAGCAGGGCGGCGCTGATTCCCAACGCGATCGATCCGTGCGGCATCAAGAGAATCGCTACCAGTTTCAGACGAACCCCGCAACGAATGAAAGGTGCGCTTTCAGCGTCCTTGTGGTGCCGTGTGCGACAGTCCGTCAGGTCTCCTCGGAGCCGTCCGGAGGACTGCCGTCGTCGTCCTCGTGGCCCGCGGCGGCTTGCTCGGATGCGACCTCCGCGGCCGCATCCGCCTCGCGCTCCTCGGGGGCGCGCGTCGCGGCGACGACCTTCTCGCCCTCCTGGCGAAGATCGATCAGCCGCACGCCCTGGGTGTTGCGGCCGATGAGCGAGACCTCCGCGACGCGCGTGCGGATGATCATCCCCTTGTTGGTGATGATCATGACCTCGTCCGCGTCGGTGACCTGCAGCATCGCGACCACCTTGCCGTTCCGCTCGGTGGTCTTGATGTCGATGATGCCCTTGCCTCCGCGGTGCGTGCGCCGGTACTCGTCGACGGTGGTGCGCTTCCCGTACCCGTTCTCGGTGACGGTGAGCAGCGTCGACCCGGAGTGCACCAGCTCGGCTCCCACCACGTGATCGCCGTCCTCGAGCGTGATCCCCTTCACGCCGTACGCCGTGCGGCCCATCGCGCGGGCTTCCTTCTGCTCGAAGCGGATGGCCATTCCGTTCGCGGTGCCGATCACCACGTCCTCGGTCCCCCGCGCGTGCATCACGCTGACGAGCGAGTCGTTCTCCTCGATGGAGAGCGCCTTCAGGCCGCTCGGCCGCGGGCGCGAGAAGGCGGACAGCGCGGTGCGCTTGATCAGCCCGTTGCGGGTGACGAATACGATGTAGGGACCCTTGCTGACGGCAATCGCGTCCTCGGCCGCCGCGCGCGCCGCCTCCTGGGGGCTCCCGGGCTGCTCGGGCTCGGCGCCGGGCGCCTCCGCCTCGGCGGCCTCCTCGACCTCCGCCTCGTCCACCTCGGCGAGCTTCTTCGGCAGCACCTTCACCGGCAAGAGGGCGGCCAGCTTCTCCTCCGCCCCGAGCGGGACCAGGTTGACGATCGCCTTCCCCCGGGCGGCGCGCCCCGCCTGCGGCAGCTCGTGCACCTTGAGCCAGAAGACGCGTCCCTTGTTGGTGAACAGCAACAGATAGGCGTGGGTGGAGGCGACGAAGATCTGCTCGATGAAGTCGTCGTCCGAGGTCATCGCGCCGGTCTTGCCCTTGCCGCCGCGCTTCTGCGCCCGGTAGAGCGAGACGGGGTTGCGCTTCACGTAGCCGGTATGGCTCACCGTCACGACCATGTCCTCGTCGGCGATGAGGTCTTCGTCGGACAGGTCGCTGGCCTCGCCGACGATCTCGGTCCGTCGCGCGTCGGCGAAGTCGCGCTTCACCTCGCGCAGCTCGTCCTTGATCACGCTCAGCAGCAACTCCTCGCTGCTCAGGATCGCCTCGAGGCGGGTGATCAGCTTCTGCACCTCGGCCAGCTCGTCGAGGATCTTCTGCTTCTCCAGGCCGGTCAGGCGCTGGAGCTGCATCTCGAGGATCGCCTTGGCCTGGATCTCCGAGAGCCCGTAGAGCGTCTGCAGCTGGGTTGCGGCCACCTCGCGGTTGGCGCTCGCCTTGATCACCGCGATGATCTCGTCGATGTGGTCGAGCGCGATCTTGTAGCCGAGCAGGATGTGCTCGCGCTCGCGCGCCTTGCGCAGGTCGTAGCGCGTCCGCCGGGTGACCACGTCCCGCCGGTGAGCGATGAAGCGCTCCAAGAGCGGCTTGACGCCGAGCGTGCGCGGCTGCCCCCGGTCGATGGCGAGCATGGTGGCGCCGAAGCTGTCCTGGAAGAGCGCGCTGTGCTGGTAGAGGTTGTTCAGCACCACTCCGGTGACCGCGTCCCGCTTGGTCTCCACCACCGCGCGGATGCCTTCGCGGCTGGATTCGTCGCGCAGATCGCTGATGCCCTCGAGCTTCTTCTCCTTGACCAGCTCGGCGATGGCCTGGATGGCCCGGGCCTTGTTGACCTGGTAGGGCACCTCGGTGACCACGATGGTGTCGCGGCCGGTCTTCTTGTCGGTCTCGACCTCGACCTTGGCGCGCATGCGCAGGATCGCGCGGCCGGTTTCGTACAGGACGCGGATCGGCGCCACGCCCATGATGATCCCGCCGGTCGGCAGGTCGGGCCCTTGGATGCCTCCCAGCAACGTGCCGCCCAGCTTGGGGTCGAGCAGGTCCCGCAGCGGCGCCTCGGGGTGCTCGATGAGGTGGACGCAGCTCTCGATCACCTCGCCCAGGTTGTGGGGCGGAACGTTGGTCGCCATCCCCACCGCGATGCCCGCCGACCCGTTGACCAGGAGGTTCGGAAAGCGCGTCGGCAGGACGGTCGGCTCGGTGGTCGAGTCGTCGAAGTTGGGGACGAAGTCGACGGTCTCCCTGTCGATGTCCGCGAGCATCGCCTCGGCCAGCTTGGTGAGGCGCGCTTCCGTGTACCGGTAGGCCGCGGCGCTGTCTCCGTCGATGGAGCCGAAGTTCCCCTGCCCGTCGACCAGGAGCGCGCGCAGGTTCCATTCTTGCGCGAGCCGGACCAGCGCGTCGTAGACGGATGCGTCGCCGTGCGGATGGTACTTCTTGAGCACCTCGCCCACCGTGCCGGCGCACTTCGAGTAGCGCCGGTTGTGCAGCATTCCCTGCTCGAACATCGCGTAGAGGATGCGGCGGTGCACGGGCTTCAAGCCGTCGCGCACGTCGGGGAGCGCGCGCCCGACGATCACGGACATCGAATAGTCGAGATACGCCTGCCGCATCTCGTCTTCGATGGCGACGGGGACGAGCGAGGGAGCGGTGGCTTCAGCCATGCGATTGGACCTGTGGGGGACCCGGTTTACGAGCTTTTCGGGACCCCTTTTTCTACCCTGCCGCGGGTGCCGCCGCCATGGGATTCTCGTCCTCTTTACAGGACCGATCCGGGGGAGGATCCTGCGCCGCCGTGAACGTCACGTTCCCGCAGCTGGCGCGGTGCGAGGATCTCGCGCTGCTGTGCCTCCGGCTGATGGTTGCCATCGAGTTCGGCGCCAGCGGGTACTTGCACTTGAAGGACCCGGTCGGGAGGGCAAAGAGCATCGAGCTGAGCCCGGCGGCGACGGTGGCTCTGGGCCTGGTGGAGGTGCTGGCGAGCGTGGCCCTGGTCACCGGAATCTTCATCCAGATCGGCGCCCTGGCCCTGATCCTCCTCGGTCTCGGCGCGATCGGGAAGAAGGTCTTCCGCTGGAAGAGCGGGTTCTGGGGCGAGAAGGGTTACGGCTGGCACTACGATCTGATGCTGCTGGCGATGAACCTCGTCGTCCTCTGCTCGGCCGGCGGCAAGCTCGTGTTGCGCTTCTGACCGAAAGCCTGGCGCCAGCGCTCGGTTCGGTCAGGTCAATCGAGCCGCACGGTTAAAGATTATCCAGGTGCCGGCGCGCCTCGCGGCCGGCCTCGCTGCGCGGATCGCAGTGCTCGGCTTCGCGGAACGCCTCCCGCGCGGACGCCTTGTCGCCGCGCAGCTTGAGGGCGATGCCGCGCCCGAGGTGGGCGCCCGCATGGCGGCGGTCGATCGACAGCGCCTTGTCGAACTCGGCGAGCGCCTTCTCCATCTCGCCCTCCTGCAGCCAGCGGCGCCCCTCGAACACGTGGTGATCGGCATTGGAGACGAACTCCACGTCGAGCACCGCCCGCCCGACCACGTGCCCGAGCACGACGCGCAGGGGACCGAACCACCAGAAGCTCGCCACCTCGGCCGCGGCGACCACCGCGATGGGGACCTCGGCGATCTGCTTGCCGCGGAACTTGATTCGCACGCGGGTATGCTGGCCCTTGGACATCAGATCGCGCGCCTGCGCGGTGATCTTCGCGAAGGCTCCCTCGAGCCCTTCCGACAGGTCGACCGCCACCTTCTTGGCGGTCTCGCCTGCCTTCTCCGCGGCCGGGCGCGCCCTGTCGGCCAGGTCCGACAACTTCTTCGCGGCGCGATCGGCGATCTCGGCCCAGTCGCCGTTCACGGGCGGCTTCATCGCCTCGTCGGGCGCGGCCCCGCTCGCCTCCTTGCGCGGGGCGCGGCGCACGGCGCGCCGGCGCCGCCCGTGGGTCTTCTTCTCGCTGCCCTCGCGCTCGGCCATCCTGTCCTCCGTCAGGACGCAGTATGCTCCGGGGCGGCGCTCGCCGCCACGAGCGCGGATCGCGCCTCCGCTTGCGCCGGGGCGGCGCGGCATGCACATCGAGGAACATGCCCGTCCGCCGCGAGCGCGTCGACCCGATCCGGACTCCAGCGCAGCTCGAGCTGTGCCATCGCCGCTGGCTGCTGCCGGACGACGTGGGGCGGGTGGTCCCGCTGCCGCAGGCGGCGCGCTTGTGGCGCGGGCTGCTCGATCTGGGCGTCCTCGACGCCTCGTCCGAGGCGCAGCTCGAGCGCCTGTCCCTGCCCGCGACCGGCCAGCCGGACCAGAACGACCTGCCCGCCGCGGCCAGCGCGGGAGCGCTCCTGGCCGGGGCCGGGGCGGCGACGGCGGTCTCGCAGGTCGTGTTCCCGGAGGAGGGCCCGCGCGACCCCTACCGGGACGACGGACCCGACCCGGGGTATCGCGACTACACGCTCTACGTGGTCGACTCGCCGCGGTTCCTCCTCTTTCCGTTGCCGCCGGTGGAGCTGACCTGCGGCGCGTGCGGCAAGACGGGGGCGCCGGAGCTGATCTCGTTCGGCGCCGCGGCCTTGCTCGACCTCGAGCGGGCGTGCCCGGCGTGCGGCGCGCTGCGCGACCTCGGCCGCGACCGCGCCAGGTTGCGCTCCGGAGCAATCTTCTTGCTGGAGGAGCTGAGCGCCCGGGCGGCGCTGTCGATCGAGCTGCCTCGCGCGCCGCGCGACGAGGAGCTCCCCGACGCCGCGGTATCCGATCTCTTGCGCCAGGCGTTCGGCGGCTACGACGAGCTGGCGGACGACGGCGTGGAGCCCGCGTAGAAAGGCGCGCTCTACGGCTGCTCCAACCAGGCCGACACCAACTCCGCCGTGCGGCCGAGATCGGGCGCGACGTAGAGCACTTTCTGGTAGTCGGTCGGGTCGTAGGGGGTCGCCGCCACAAGGGCGAGATCCAGCGGGCGCAGCTGCGCATGCTCCTCGAAGCGTCCCAGCTCGCCGAACGACGAGAGAAGGCCCGCACCGTAGGCTTTGACCGCGCCGCCCTCCTCGCAGAGGCCGAACTCGAGCGTGTACCAGTAGACGCGAGCGACACGGGCGAGCTGCTCCGGGCTGGCGCGCAGCGCCGCTTCGCCGAAGGCCCGGTTCAGCCGCGCGAAGGCCGGATCGCAGAAGGTCGCTGCGTGCCCGACCAGCTCGTGCACCACGTCGGGCTCGGGGGTGTACAGCGGCCGGGACGGATGCCGCATGTATTGCGTGGCGAGGAAGACGCTCCGCCCGAGGTGACCGAGGAAGTTGCGGTCGCTGACCAGCCCCGCCACCGGTCTCATGCGGAAGCCCGTCGCGCGGCCCACCGAGAGGTTCACGTCCGCGAGCTGCGGCACCCGCTCGCGGTCGAGCTTCAGCAGCCGCGAGCAGCCCAGGTACGCGCTGCAGGCATACCGCTCGTGCAGGGGAGCCAGGTTCCGCCAGACCGCGCGCCAGACCTCCTGCTCCTCGTCCGTGTAATCGACGCGGGGGACCGGCTCGCCGTCCTGGTACTCGAAGGCGATTCGGGCGATGGCATCGCGGCGCGCGCGGTAGACCGGATCGCGGAAGCCCGGGTGATCGGGATCGAGCTGCACCAGGCCTTGTGCGTCGAGGCGGTCCGGCGCCTGGAGCTCGAGCTCTTCGGGAGTGGGCTTGTCACCGCGCATGAGCGTGGCGCGAGAGTGTAGCAGCCGTGAGATCGGGCTTCTACAAGCCCCTCCCTGCGGCGCTGCTCAAGGGCGATGCGACGCGACCAGCGCCCGCGCCGCCGCGTGCTCCACCCATGCGCGGGCCTTGTCGTAATCGGGGTCGTCGGGACCCAAGATCTCCAGCTTCTTGCGCGCTTCGGCGAGCTCGCGCTCCGTCCGCTGGGGGTCGAGCTGGTCGGCGCGCAGCACCTCTTCCACCAGGACGCGGACCCGGTCGTCCGAGACCTCCGCGAATCCCTCGCCGGCCGCGTAGCGGTGCGTCGAGCCGGCCGCGTCGTACGCCAGCTCCCCCGGCGCCAGGGTGGCGACCAGCGGCGTGTGCCCGGGGCGGATGCCGAATCCGCCCGCGACGCCCGTGAGGCGCACCTCGTCGCACTGCACCGTCAGCGCGCGCTGCTCGGGGGTGACGATCTCGAGGGTCAGCGGCATGGCTTCTAGGCCGCCATCGTCTTCGCCTTCGCCACGGCGCCCTCGATGGAGCCCACCATGTAGAAGGCCTGCTCGGGGAGGTTGTCGTGCTTGCCGTCCAGGACCTCCTCGAAGCTGCGGATGGTGTCCTCGAGCTTCACGTACTCGCCCTTGATGCCGGTGAACGCCTCGGCGACCGCGAAGGGCTGCGACAAGAACCGCTGGATCTTCCGCGCGCGCGCCACGGTGAGCTTGTCCTCGTCGGAGAGCTCGTCCATGCCGAGGATGGCGATGATGTCCTGCAGCTCCTTGTAGCGCTGCAGCACCGCCTGCACCCGGCGCGCGACGCGGTAGTGCCGCTCGCCCACCACGTTCGCGTCGAGGATGCGGCTGGTGGAGTCGAGCGGGTCCACGGCGGGATAGATGCCGATCTCGGTGAGCCCGCGGGAGAGCACGGTGGTCGCGTCGAGATGGGCGAAGGTCGTCGCCGGCGCCGGGTCGGTCAGGTCGTCGGCGGGAACGTAGATGGCCTGCACCGAGGTGATCGCGCCCTTCTTGGTCGAGGTGATCCGCTCCTGCAGCTCGCCCATCTCGTTGGCCAGGGTGGGCTGGTAGCCGACCGCGCTGGGGATGCGGCCGAGGAGCGCCGACACCTCGGAGCCCGCCTGGGTGAAGCGGAAGATGTTGTCGATGAAGAGGAGCATGTCGCGCCCCTCTTCGTCGCGGAAGTACTCGGCCATGGTCAGCGCGGAGAGGGCGACGCGGGCGCGCGCGCCGGGCGGCTCGTTCATCTGCCCGAAGACCAGCACGCACTGGCTCTTCTGCGGCTCCTCGAGGTTGACGATCTTCGACTCGATGAATTCGGCGTAGAGGTCGTTCCCCTCGCGGGTGCGCTCGCCCACTCCGGCGAAGACGGAGAAGCCGCCCTTCGCCTTGGCCACGTTGTTGATCAATTCCTGGAGCAGCACGGTCTTGCCCACGCCCGCGCCGCCGAACAACCCGATCTTGCCGCCGCGGGTATAGGGCGCGAGCAGGTCGATCACCTTGATGCCCGTCTCGAACGCCTGCACCCGCACGTCCTGGTCCACGAAGGACGGGGGGGCGTGATGGATGGGGTTGCGGCGGGTGGCGTTGACCGGCCCACGCTCGTCGACCGGCAGGCCGATCACGTTGAGGATGCGCCCCAGGGTCTCCTTGCCGACCGGGACCGAGATCGGCGCGCCGGTGTTCTTCACCGGCTGGCCGCGCACCAGGCCCTCGGTCGAGTCCATCGCGATGCAGCGGACGGTGTTCTCGCCCAGGTGCTGCGACACCTCGACGGTCAGGTTGTCGGGGTCGCCGGAGATGCCCGCGTTCGAGAGGGTGAGCGCCGTGTAGATCTCCGGCAGCGCCCCGGGCGGGAACTCCACGTCCACCACCGGGCCGATCACCTGCGTGACCTTCCCCGTCTTCTGCATCTCGGTCATTGCCACTGCGGCCATGTCGTCTCCGGATCCTTACTTGAGCGCCTCGGCGCCGCTGACGATCTCCATCAGCTCCTTGGTGATCGCCGCC